>DATKLO010000265.1:0-39523 GCA_035542375.1 Steroidobacteraceae bacterium
CGAGAACCACTGGAACGAGAACCTGGCGATCATCGACGAGATCCTCGGTTTCTATCCGCACGTGCGCGGATTGCAGGTGATGAACGATCAGGGCATCTACATGTTCAGCGGCACGCAGGGGCACTGGCTCGAGGACTCTCCCGAACAGCGTGCGCGCATCCGCGAGCAGGCGCGCCACTGGCACGCGTTCAGCCGCTCCAATCCGGTGCCCGGGATGGAGGAAGCGCTGCGCAGCTACTGGGCGGCGGATCGGCGCTTCAGTGTCTTCGTGCTGGGTGATGAGTTCACCGGGGAGTCCATCCAGGCGGCCCTGGATGCCATCGGTACGCTCAACCGGCCGGATCCCGCCGGCCGGCGCGTGGCACGGATCCACGCCATAGGCTTCCCGGAAGGGCCTGGGTTCCCGGCCTACACGAACATCCGCTTCGCCGCCCTGATGCGCCTGGTCTGCGAGCAGAACAACGGCACCTTCGTCACCCTGAGACAGTAGGGCGCCAGCCCATCCAGCCGCGCAGGCGGCGAGGGCAGGCCAACCGTTGCCATTTGTAACCCGGTACCGCAGCGCTGCCCCAGCCCGCGCTGCGTCATTTCACTTGTCGCCGCCCCCGCAGGCTCCTAAGCTGTGCAAAACAACACTCCAAGAATCGCCCAGGATCCCAGGCATGGCCGATGACCCCAAGGTAGTCCTCATCGCGGGAGCGAATGGCTTCGTCGGCAATTTCGCCCTGGATGCCCTGCTGGAGGCACCTGACATCGGCCGGGTGTTCGCAGTCACGCGCCGACCGCTCGGACGCGAGCACCCGCGACTCGCCAACCGGATCGTGCAGTTCGACCGCATCGAGAGCCAGCTCAAGGGGCTGACCTGCCATGCCGCCCTGTGCTGCCTGGGGACGACGATCCGCCAGGCAGGCTCCGAACAGGCCTTCAGGCAGGTTGATGTGGACAGCGTGATGGCGTTCGCGCGCACCGCCCGGGCAGCACAGGCGCAACGCTTCGTCGTCGTTTCGTCCGTGGGTGCCGACCCGGCGTCGAAGAATTTCTACCTGCGCACCAAAGGCGAGATGGAAGCGTCACTGTCACAGGTTGGATTTCCCTCGCTCGACATCCTGCAGCCGGGAGTATTGCTGGGCTGGCGCCACGAGATGCGGCCGCTGGAGCTGGTTGCCCGGACGCTCATGCCGCTTGCCAATCCCTTCCTGACCGGCAGCCGCGAACCCTATCGTGGGATCTCCGCGCGCGTGGTCGGTGCCGCGATGCTTGGCGCCATCCGTTCGGGGCGGCGCGGAGTACAGCGTTACACGTACAGCGGCATCGAGGGACTGGCCCGATACAAGCCGCCGCGTGTCATCGCGCCGGAGCCCAAACAGTCCACCCGGCAGCGCTAGCCCAGCGCCTCGGCAAGCCCCGGTCCTTCCCCGAGGCGGGAGCTTCCACGTCTCTGGCACGAAGCTGCGCCCCGCCCGGCGAGAACTGAGTCACAGTTTCCCGCGGCCCGTGCCCCCCAAGAATTTTCCAATAATAGACGCATCGCGCATCCACGACCGCGACCTATGGCTACATTGCGTGAGGTTCGGGTTGGAAACCACTGAATGGGTTGGTCTGCCGTTACGAGCCGCATGGGCAGGCGGATGGCCGCTGCGCTGGCACTCGCCGGCGCCGTGCCGTTGATCCTGCTGGCGATCGCTGCCGCGCGCCAGGCGGATTCGTCTGCTGCCGATGTGTCCTCGCGCCGCATGCGCGGGGTCAGTTCGCTGTACGCGGCCATCATCCGCTCCCGGGTCGGTTTGGCGGAGACCATTGTCGAGAACGTGACGTCCAACGACGTTGGCGCCGACACCTCGACGCTCAAACACGAACTCATCAACTCCCGCGCCTTCAAGTCCGTGGTCGTCGTGGGTCGCGACGGCCTGCTTGAAGGTGGCGAGACACGGCTGCGTCCGACCGCCGGTCAGCTCCAGGCGCTGGAAGCCGGACAGACCGTTCTCATGCCAGTGACGCTCGACGGTCAGCTGATCAGCGTGTTCATGGCACGCCCGGTCACCGCCGCCGGAACGCCCCGCCTCGCGTATTTCGAACTCGCGCCTGACTGGCTCTGGCAGGACGTGACGGACATTCCCGGCGCGACGGTTGTAGTCGTGGACGCCGATGGCGAGGTTCTGCACAGCCCGCAACCCCTGCCTGCCGATACGGCACGGATGTTTGCCGAGCACATCACTCTGCCCGGGGAGCGTGGCGCCTCCCTCGACTATCTGTCGTGGCAGGACGGTGGATCCGAGTGGCATGGGGTCCTGAAACACGTGCCCCTGGTGAGCGAGCGGGTCACCACCGCGCCGTGGGGCGTGGTTTCGTTCACACGCGAAGACTCATTCTTCGGGCACTCGAAGCAGGTCTGGTTCGCGTTGCTCGGCGCCTTGCTGGTGCTGGTGCTGTGCGCCGCCGGTGCCGCTCATTACCTGCTCAGGCGCTATCTCGCCGCGCTCAATCCGTTGCAACGGGCTCTGCCGGGACTTGCCGCGCAGCGCTTCAATCCGCTGCCGCTCGAGGGTGCCGATGAGCCGCGCGAACTGCTCGAGACCTACAATCGCACGGTGGTGAGTCTGCGCGAGCAGTTCCATGCCATGGAAACGCTCGGAGAGATCGACAAGCTGCTGCTGGGCTCCGCCGAGCTCGAGCAGGTGCTGGAAGGCATTCTGCCGCGCGTGCAGGCCGTCACCCGCTGCCATTGCGTGGGTATCACGCTGCGCGATGCGGATGCGCCGGGCCGCGGCCGTGTGTATCTCGCGGCCAACGGCATGACCGATCTGCCGGTGGCGCGCGTGCAGCTCGACGACGACATGCTGACGACCCTGGCCTCGGAGAACCGCGGCCTCACGGTGGCCCGCTGCGAGGAAACCCGCCACAGCTTCCTCAAGCCCATGAAGGATGTGGGCGCCGACCTGTTCTGGGTCTGGCCGGTCAATGTCGCGGACCGTGTCGAGGCCATACTGGCCGTGGGCTATCAGGAGGCGCCCACCCCTGACCCGTATCTCGCCCGCAGCGGCGGACAGTTCGCCGAGCGTCTGGCGGTCGCGCTGTCGAAGAGTCAGCGGGACGAGCGATTGTACCGGCAGGCGCACTACGATCCGCTGACCTCGCTGCCCAACCGTATCCTGTTCCGCGATCGCCTCTCGCAGGAGATCTCCAACGCCACCGCCGGCCTGAGCCGCGGTGCGCTGCTGTACATCGATCTCGATCACTTCAAGCGGGTCAACGACTCGGTGGGCCACAATGCCGGCGACCAGTTGCTGACCATCGTCGCGCAGCGATTGCGCTCCTGCGTGAAGGAGGGCGATACCGTCGCGCGTCTCGGCGGCGACGAGTTCACCGTCATCCTGCGTAACGTTGCCGATCCAAACGCTGCGCGTTCGGTGGCCGAACGGATCGTCGAATCGCTGCAGCTTCCGGTCAACATCGGCGGTCGTGACCATTCCGTCTGCGCCAGTATCGGCATCACCCTGTTCCCGGACGACGGATCGGCGATCGATGATCTGATGCGCAACGCGGATACGGCGATGTACCGCGCCAAGGATCTCGGCCGCGGTTGCACGATGTTCTTCGCGCCGCACATGAATTCCAAATCCATGGTGACGACGGAGACGGGCCTGCAGAGAGCCCTGCGGCGTCGCGAGTTCTCGCTCTTCTATCAACCGCAGTTCGTGGTTTGCAGCGGCGCCCTCGCGGGTGTCGAGGCGCTGCTGCGCTGGCAGACCCCTCGCGATGGCATGCGCCAGCCCGGCGAATTCGTGCCGGCCGCGGAGGAGAGCGGTCTCATCATCGACATTGGTGGCTGGGTACTGGATGCGGCCTGCGCGCAGCTGGCGAGCTGGCGCGAGCTCAACATTGCCCCGCCGCGCCTGGCGCTGAACGTGTCCGCGCAGCAGCTCAAGGAAGCGGAGTTCCCGCTCATGGTGCGTCGTGCGCTGGAGAAATACGGCTTGCCGGCCGAACTGCTCGAGCTGGAGCTCACGGAAAGCGTGTTCGCGGACGAAGCGGCGGGCGCGGCGCTGGCACGCCTCGCGCAGCTGGGCGTGCACCTGGCGCTGGATGACTTCGGCACAGGCTATTCGTCGCTGAATTACCTGCGCCAGCACCCCATCGGCACGGTCAAGATCGATCGCACTTTCCTGGAGGAAGTGCCGCAGAATCCGGCTTCGGCGACCCTCGTCGAGACCATCGTGGTGATGGCGCATGCGCTCGGCAAACGCGTTGTCGCCGAAGGCATCGAGACCGCGGAACAGCTGGAATTCCTGCGTGAACGCCGCTGCGACATCGCGCAGGGCTTCTATCTGGCGCGGCCGCTGGCTGCTCCCGTCGTCACCGAACTGCTCCAGGCTCGCGCGCTCTCGGATACCCTTGCCAGCGAAATCCGCGAGGTCGGCTGATTCCCAGGCTCACGTCGAGGATTCGCGCGCCGTTCCCGCCGAGGCGCGTAAATTGTGAACGGCGACACGCAAGCCGTCGCGACACGCAGACAATGCGACATATGCCGACGGTCGTGATACGTACAAGCAACCACTGAGATGCTGAACACAATATAAACACTTGACTGTCATTCGCGACGCTTTGACACTGGGGCCCTGTAGTGACAAGGGCAAACCCGTTGAAAGACGGGGACGCAAAGCCACCGGTCTAAAGGAAGATGTTCCTATGACGGCGGGGCTGCCACGATCGCGCTGCCAGCGCGAACGCTCGCAATCCCTTCTCGTCGCGAACTCTCCCGATGCGGTCCGGTGGCCGAATGAAGTTTCGGTCCGGGGAAGAGTTTTATGACAGCGAAGCCCAATAACGCGTCGGGCGCCACGGTGCGCCAGGATGCCGGGGAACCCACTCCTGCGCAGTCCGCGGACGCAGGCCCGTTCGTTCTCAACCTGTGTTCTTCGACGACACCCCTCGCGCTTGCGCGCGCGGAGCAGCCGGAACTGCAGCGCTTCAGCTTTTTCGTGAGCCGTCGCTTCGAGGAAGGCCGCGAGCGGTTTCGGCTGCACATGGGGTATTTCGCCACGCTGGCCGAAGCTGAAGAGTGGCTGAGCGCAGTGCGCGATATCTACCCCGGGGCCTGGGCTGGTGAGGCGCCGGGCAAGAAGCTGCGTGAGCGCGCCGCGGCTGCGGCAGCCGAACAGGCCCGGCATGCAGCCGGTCCGCCGCCTGCCTTCGCATTTACGGCCTCCGCCACGTCGGCGTCTGTTGCAGCCACTCCGCCCGCCGCCGCTCCGAAAGCTGCGCCGGCTTTTCCTCCGTCTCTGAACATTCCGACGCTTCCCGTTGCGGACCCGTTTTCAGCTGAGCCCGCTGCGGGACTGAACGTCCCGACGCTTCGCCCGGCGGTTCCGGCCCCCGCGCGCGCAGCGTCAAGCGCGCCGGCAGCTCGGCCTGCAACCCGGCCTGCCGCCCGCGCTCCGATGTCTGCGACACCGGCCGAACAGCGACCCGTCATTGCGCCGGCGGGACAGGCCAAGGCAGCCCAGGCAACCCAGCCAGCCCAGGCAGCCCAGCCAGCCCAGGCGGTGCCTGTGCCGGCAGTGCAGTCCAGCCCGGCGCCGGCCCCCGCGCAGACTCGCGTTACCGCGCAGGTTCGCACCGCCGCACGCGCGGAATCTGCGGGCGCGACTCCCGCGCAGAGAATGATCAATTCCGCGGCAGTGCCAGCGGGCGCAGGGGCAGCATCTCCTGCAGCGGCACGCGCTCCGGCCCCTGCGCGAGCGAGCGCGACGGCGGCAGATGCCGCCCGCGCCGCCACGGTCCAGCAGTCAGCGGCCCAGCGCCCTGCGGTTCAGCGCCCTGCGGTTCAGCAGCCGGCCCGAAGCAATGCCGCGCCGGCAGCGTCTTCCACGCTTTCACGCCCGGCCGCGCCGAAGGCCGCGGCGCCGTCACCGACCGCTCCCGCACGGGCCAGAGGGGCGAAGCCATCTCTTCCCAACTCGAACGTTCGCGAAGTGCTGGCTTCGCTCGACGAGGATACGGGCGAGACACGCATGATGCCGGCGGCCCGGATACCGGCGCCGACCAAGCCCGCACCGACCTTAGCCGCGCCGGTTGCCGCAGCAGCGGAACAGGTTGATGACAGCAGTTTCACCGATACTCAGGTCCTGAAGCTGCTGGAGACGCGTCGGTCTGACACGGGTGACAGCAACATCAATGAGGAGTCGGGTTCGATTTCGCTGCTGAAGCCCGATGACACCGGCACACGTCGCGCGCTGAAGGAGGCGGTTAGCCAGAACGCCCCTGTTTGGTTCGCGGTGCAGTTGCAGTGGTCCGTCAAGCCCGTCGAGCTGACGAAGGTGCCGCCTCTCGCGATCTTCAGCGCCTATACGCTCTATACCGTGGAAGGCAGCCGCGACGGGCGCAAGTGGTACGGCTTGCGTCTGGGTTTCTTCAGCGACGCGATCTCAGCGAAGCAGGTCGCCTTCTACGTGCGATCGGAGTTCAACTCGGTCGCGGTGGTTCCTGTCAGCCCGCAGGAGCACGAACGGGCTTCCGATGGGGACAAGAAGGACTCAGGGCGCCTGGCCTTCCCGAAGAAGGCCCGCTCCGGTCCGGTGGACGAGTTCAAGCTCATCGACTCCGACGCGACACCGGCGAGCACAGCCGCAGCGGTCGCGCCCGCAAAACCCCGTCCGCAGACGGCCGCCGAAAGGCGCGCTGCGGTCGAAGCGAGGCGCGCCAGAATGGCGGGACAGGTTCGGGCCCGGGACAAGCGCGCGCCGCAGACACTGGAGGAGACCCTCGAGATTCTGGGCGCCAGCCAGCTCGAGATCGATGACGGCAGAGGCGAGACGCTGAATGACAGCGGCGTGCGCCATCTGCGCGTCGAGGTCCAGAAGAACACGCCATTCTCGCGGTTGCTGGAGCGACTGAGCGAGCGGGTGCGTAAGCCCTGAGTCTGCAAGAGGTCAGGGAATATGCATCCCAAACACCGCCGCCCGCAGAGTTGCGCCGGGCGGCACGTAACGAGACCCTCTAACCGAACGACCGTACCGGCCGTTACGCCCGCCTGCCTGCGGCTCCACGCGCTGTGTGATTCGCGCGCCGATCCCATCAGTCGGGTTCTGGCGGCCGCCGGTCGCTGAGGGTTACTTCTTTCCGAACAGGCGCTCGAGCTCAGAGCGGGCCTTGTCCACGGCCACCGTGTCCGGCGGTGTGTAGGCCGCCTCGCGCGGCTTGAAGTGATCGCAGAAGTTCGCCTGCGTCTTGTTGCTGACTTCCTCGGCGGTGGGTTCGCGACAGTGCTTCGCAACCCGCGTGTCGTAGTCCAGGCACATCCGGCATACATGCAGCTCCGCACGGCACTTCGTGCACTCCTCGAGCCGGCGCAGGGGCAGGCTCAGGTGCGAGAGCGATGCACCGCATTTCCAGCAGACGAGGTTGTGGCTCACACGCGGCAGTCTACGCCTTGCGGCGGGATTCGGCCTGGCGCGGTTGGGTTCTATCCTTGAGGAAGGCTTCGAGCACCCGGCCTGTGTGCGAGTCCTTCGCACGTCGGGCAATCTGTGCAGGGCTGCCCTGTGCGACGATGCGTCCGCCGTCCTCTCCGGCTTCGGGTCCCATGTCGATGATCCAGTCCGCCTCGGCCATCACATCCAGGTTGTGCTCGACTACCACGGCCGTATTGCCAGCCTCCACCAGCCGGTGCAGCACGTGGATCAGTTTCTCCACATCCGCCATGTGCAGGCCAACCGTCGGCTCGTCGAGAACATACAGCGTGTGCCTGGGCTTTTGCCGCAAGCTCGCGCCCTCGCCGCGGACCTTGGACAGCTCGGCGACCAGCTTGATGCGCTGCGCCTCTCCGCCTGAGAGCGTGGGGCTCTGCTGCCCGAGCGTGAGGTAGCCGAGGCCGACATCCTGCAGCAGTTTGAGTGCGTGATGCACGCGAGAGTGAGCCTTGAAGAACTCCACCGCATCATCGACGCTCATGGCGAGAACATCGCCGATGCTCTTCTCGCGCCACAGGACGGCGAGCGTCTCCGAGTTGAATCGCCTTCCGCCGCACACGTCGCAGAGCACTTTGACATCCGGCAGGAAGCTCATCTCGATGGTCTTGACACCCTGGCCCTCGCACGCTTCACAGCGACCCCCGGCTGTATTGAACGAGAACCGGCTCGCCGTGTAACCCCGGATCCGCGCTTCCGTCGTGCCCTCGTAGATGCGCCGGATATCGTCCCAGAAGCCGATGTAGGTGGCCGGGCAGGAGCGGGGCGTCTTGCCAATCGGAGTCTGGTCCACCTCCAGCACCCGATCCACGGCCTCTATGCCGCCGATGGCGGCGCAGCCGATGAGCTGAGCCGCCTTGCTGCGCGAGCTCCGGCGTCCCCGCGAGCCCCTGGCATGGCTCTCGGCGAGCAGGCCCTTGAGATTGGTGAAGAGCACATCCCGCGCGATGGTCGATTTTCCTGAACCCGACACTCCCGTGATGACGACGAGTCGTCCCAGCGGGACGGACACGTCCTGACGCCTGACGTTGTGCAACTCCACGCGCTCGAGCTTCAGCTGTTTCGTCTGCTCATCTACGGCCCGCAGGGGCTGAGCCGGGTGCTGCAGGGGTTCGCGAAGGAACCTGCCCGTCGTGGAGCGGGGGTTGCGGATCAGATCGTCGACCGTGCCGGCACCCACGACTTCGCCACCGAGCACGCCCGCGCCGGGCCCCAGGTCCAGGACGTGGTCCGCCCGCCGGATAGTCTCTTCGTCGTGTTCCACGACGACCAGCGTGTTGCGATGGCCGGAAAGATCCGTGAGAGCGCCCAGCAGGATCTCGTTGTCGCGCGGATGCAGCCCGATCGTGGGCTCATCCAGAACATAACACACACCCTGCAGGTTGGAGCCGAGCTGCGCGGCCAGCCGGATGCGTTGCGCCTCGCCGCCCGAGAGCGTGGGCGCCGAACGGTCCAGCTGCAGGTAGCCGAGACCGACCCGCTGCAGGAACTTGAGGCGCGCCCGGATCTCCGCCAGCAGATCACGGCCGATCTGGGTCTCGCGCGACCCGAGTTTCAGCCGCGAGAAGAAGCGGGCGGTCTGCTCCACCGACTCGCCGGCGAGCGAGGCGATCGACCGATCACGAAAGCGCACATTCAGCGCGACGGCATTCAGCCGCTGGCCGTTGCAGACACCGCAGGCTTCCGGTTCGTGCTCGAACCACTCGTTCCACCACGCTTCCTCGCCGCTCTGCTCCTCATCGAAACCCGACATTTCGACCCCGGTACCGAAACAGGCATCGCACCAGCCGTGCTTTGAGTTGAACGAGAACAGGCGTGGGTCGAGCTCCGCAAAGCTCTTGCCGCAGGAGGGACAGGCCCGCTTGGTGGAGAACACGACGACCCGGTCGGACTTCGGTCCCAGTACGTGGACCAGGCCCTTGCCGAAGTCGAGCGCGCGCGCCAGCGCCTGGTGCAGGGCCGTATCCGTGCTCGCCTCGACATCGAGTTCCGCGACGGGCAGCTCGATGGTGTGTTCCTTGAATCGGGACAGCCTGGGCCACTTGGCCGTGGACGTGCTGGCCCCGTCAACGCGCAAAGTCTTGAAGCCTTTCTTCGCGGCCCACTTGGCCAGATCCGTGTAGTAGCCCTTGCGTGCCACGACCAGCGGCGCGAGGAGTGCAATGCGCTGACCCTTGAAGTCACGCAACAGGCGTCCCGCGATCGACGCGGCGCTCTGTGGTTCGATGGCTACGTTGCAGTCGGGGCAGAACTGCGTTCCGAGCTTCACGTAGAGCAAGCGGAGGAAGTGGTAGATCTCCGTCAGAGTGGCCACCGTGCTCTTGCGACCGCCCCGGCTGGTGCGCTGTTCGATCGCCACGGTAGGCGGAATGCCGAAAATCGCATCCACGTCGGGCCGGGCTGCCGGCTGCACGAACTGACGAGCGTAGGCGTTGAGGGATTCGAGGTATCGACGCTGGCCCTCATTGAAGAGGATGTCGAAAGCCAGTGTTGATTTGCCGGATCCCGAGACGCCCGTGATGACTGTGAACTTGTCACGCGGAATCTGTACATCCGCATTCTTGAGGTTGTGCTCGCGCGCGTTGTGGATGACGATCGCGTTGCGGTCGTGACCGTTGCCGCCGCGGCCGTAGCGCGCTCGTGGTTCGGCCACCTTTGCGGAGGCGGACACCGTCTGTCCCGCGTCTGCGTCAACAGCGGCACCGCGCCCCAGGCTGGCGGTCGCGACCGCAGCCGCGCCAGACAGGGGCTCGTCCGTGGTCAATGCCTTTTCGTACGCCGCCAGAGCCTGACCGGTGTAGGAGCCGGCATGCAACGCTATATCGGCGGGTGTGCCGCTAAACACGATCTCGCCACCACGATCGCCACCTTCCGGTCCCAGGTCGATCACCCAGTCGGAGGCCCGGATCACGTCCAGGTTGTGTTCGATCACCAGCAGCGAATGGCCGGCGGCGAGCAGCTTGCGGAAGGCCCGCAGCAGCTTGGCGACATCCTCGAAATGAAGGCCCGTGGTGGGCTCGTCGAACAGGAACAGCTTGCCGCGATGGGTGGTGCTCGAGACCACCGAGCCGGCTTCGGCCAGGTGACCCGCCAGCTTCAGGCGCTGCGCTTCCCCACCGGACAGCGTCGGCACCGGTTGCCCGAGCTTGACGTACTCGAGGCCTACGTCGGCGAGTGGCGCCAGGCGCGCCGCGACTTCACGCGAATCCGCGAAGAACGCCAGTCCCTCGGTGACGGTCATGTCGAGGACTTCGGCGATACTGGCGCGCCGGCCGTTCGCGCCTTCGCGCTTGATGTCCAGCACCTCGTCACGATAGCGCCGGCCGTTGCAGTCGGGGCAGCGCAGGTACACGTCCGAGAGGAACTGCATCTCGACGTGCTCGAACCCGTTGCCACTGCAGGTCGGGCAGCGACCGTTGCCGGAATTGAAGCTGAAGGTCCCCGCCGTGTACTTGCGCTCCTGCGCGGCCGGTTCTGTCGCGAACAGCGCGCGGATGGCATCGAAGGCACCGACATAACTGGCCGGGTTGGAGCGTGTCGTGCGACCGATGGCGCTCTGGTCGACCATGATCACGTCATCGATCAGGTCGGCGCCACGCAGACCCCCGAACTCCCCGGGAGCCTCGGTCGGTCTGCCCTGATACTTCAGCAATGCCGGATACAACACGTCCTCGACCAGCGTGGACTTGCCCGAACCGGACACTCCGGTCACGCAGACCAGTCGCTTCAGCGGTATCCGCACATCGATATTCTTAAGGTTGTGCTCGCGCGCGCCCTGCAACTCCAGCCAGCGGTTGGAACGGGCCTCCGCGACAACCTCCGGCTTCGCAGACGGGGCTGGCGCTGCGCGGCGCGCAGTCTTGCCGCGATCGCCCGCTGCACCGACGGTCTTGCGGCCGCTGAGGTAGTCACCCGTCAGCGAGCCCTTCTGCCGTCGTAATTCGCCCGGGGTGCCGAAGAAGACGATGTCGCCACCGCGCTCGCCCGCTCCCGGTCCCATGTCCAGGATGCGGTCGGCCTCGAGCATGATCTGCGGATCGTGCTCGACCACCAGCAGTGAATTACCGGCGTCGCGCAGCTTCTTCATGACCTTGATCACGCGCTGCATGTCGCGCGGATGCAGTCCGATGGACGGCTCGTCCAATACGAACAATGTGTTGACCAGCGATGTGCCCAGCGCCGTCGTCAGGTTGATGCGCTGCACCTCGCCGCCGGACAGCGTGCGCGACTGACGATCCAGTGTCAGATAACCCAGTCCGACATCAACGAGGTAGCCGAAACGGCCCCGGATCTCGCCCAGCAGCAGATCGGTGGCTTCATCCAGGGGGCGCGGCAGCTCGAGCTGCGAGAAGAACCGATGGGCCCGCTCCAGAGGCAGCAGCATCACGTCGTGGATCGTGAGACCCGGCAGGGAGCGCTGAACGTCATCGCTCCACTCGGCGCCGTGCGGTCTGAATGGGGTGTCTGAACCGAGTGCGGCCCGCGCCAGATCCTGTGTGCCCACGCGCCACAACAGGGCTTCAGTCTTCAGGCGCGCGCCGTCGCAGGCCGCGCAGGGCGTGTACGACCGATACCGCGAGAGCAGCACGCGCACGTGCATCTTGTAGGACTTCGTCTCGAGCCAGGCGAAGAAACGCCGGGCGCCGTACCACACCCCCTTGTTCCAGTCGCCCTCGCCCTCGATGACCCATTTGCGCTGTTCGGCGCCCAGCTCGCGCCAGGGCAGATCCACCGGGATGCCGCGCTTGCGCGCGAACTTCAGCAGATCGTCCTGACACTCGGAGTAGGACTGGGTCTGCCAGGGCTTGATCGCCCCGCCGCGCAGCGATTTGCTTTCGTCCGGCACGACGAGACCGTAGTCGATGCCGATGGTCCGCCCGAAACCGCGGCAGCTCTCGCACGCGCCCACCGGCGAGTTGAACGAGAACAGGCTGGGCGAGGGTTCGGAGTACGCGCGGTCGCATTCGGCGCAATGCAGGTGGCTCGAATAGCGCCAGGTTTGCAGCGCCACAGGCGGATCGGAGTCGTCGACCACCTGGACATTCACGCGCCCCTGGCCAACGCGCAGCGCCGCCTCGAGCGATTCCAGTACGCGGCCCCGTTCGGCGCCGCCTGCCCGGAATCGATCCTGGACCACTTCGAGTGTGATCTGCCGCGCCGGCGGCTCGCCGCGTTTCCTGCGGGCTTTCCCGGCGGTGGTCTTCGCCGCCGCCCTCGCTGCGACCCCGGTCCCGGCGCGAGCCGCGGTCGCGGGCGTCGCGGCCGCCGCGGGTGCGGGCCGCGTGGCCGCTTCACCGAAGTAGCGGGTGTAGCCCTGTTTCTCCAGCAGTCCGCGCACTTCTGCCTCGGTGAAGTTGGCGGGCACCGGCACGGGAAATGTCAGAATCAGCCGCGGGTCACCCGCGGTGGCGGCGCGTGCCGCCAGGTCCGCGTAGATGCTTTCCGAAGTGTCCCGGCGCACAGGCTTGCCGCAACACTGGCAATACAGCGTGGCGACCCGCGCGAACAACAGTTTCAGGTGATCGTTGAGCTCGGTCATCGTGCCGACGGTGGAGCGCGAGGTGCGCACCGGATTCGTCTGGTCGATGGCGATGGCGGGCGGAATACCGGCGATGCCGTCCACCTGCGGCTTGTCCATGCGATCGAGGAACTGGCGGGCGTACGGCGAGAACGTCTCCACGTAACGCCGCTGACCTTCGGCGTACAGAGTGTCGAAGACGAGCGAGGATTTCCCGGAACCGGACACGCCCGTGACCACCACCAGCTCGTTGAGCGGGATGTCGAGGTTGAGGTTCTTCAGGTTGTTCTGGCGCGCGCCACGGACCAGGATGGCGTCGCGGGAAGCGTCGGTCATTCCGTTACCTTGTTGACTCGGGTCGCAGCAGTCGTGGCCGGGAACGTCCGGCCAATCGGCCATTCTAAAGGATTCCGGGTCGGGAACGGCCGGGCCGCCGCGGGAACGCGGCCTGCTCACCACGATGGGGTCACCGCGGTGCATCCACAACCCCACCCCGCCCGTAAGGCAGGAGGTTGACTCGCATCGCCGGTGGATTCTGTCGTTCTGCCGCGACCGACTGCACGGGAGCGCGCTCCGGGAGCGTAGAATCACCGCGCGGAAGCCTTGAGGTCGCCAGACCGGGCAGGACCCGGTTGGCGTGAGGGGGTGCCTGGCGCCGTGGGCGGCAGGCAATCGGTCGGGCGGCTGAACGGCTCCGTTTCCGGTACGTGCACCCCATTGCCATGAACCGAATCAAGGAGACACGAATGAATACCCGCAAGATGTCCAGCGTCGCCCTGGCTGCCGCCGCCGCGGTGATGTTCTCGAGCGCCTTCGTTGCGACGGCGAGCGCGGACGAAGCCAAGGTGAAGTGCGAAGGCGTCAATTCCTGCAAAGGCCACTCGGCCTGCAAGGGCGCCAACAATGCATGCAAGGGCCAGAACTCCTGCAAGGGCAAGGGGTTCCTCGAAATGACCCAGGCGAAGTGCGACGCGGCCAAGGCCAAGGCCGGCAAGTAACGGCAGGCCGGACGGCTGGAGCTGCCGGCGGGCCATCCGCCCGGCAGCCCCGGCCACTGCGGCTCCGACGCCCTCCCGCTCCAGTCCCCCGTCTTGCCCGCTCCGAACCTGAATCGATGAGCCTGCTGCGCCCCTCCCTCGGCTTCGGTCTCGGGCTGCGGGTGGACCATTACGAGGCCATCCTGGCCGACCGTCCCGCCGTGGACTGGTTCGAGGCGCTCACCGAGAACTACCTGGTGCCCGGCGGCAAGCCGCTGGACTACCTGATGCGCATCCGCGACCGCTATCCCATGGTGATGCACGGGGTATCGCTCTCGATCGGCAGTACCCAGCCGCTGGACCGGACCTACCTGGCGCAGGTCAAGGCGCTCGCCGCGCGCATTCAGCCCGAGTGGATCTCCGATCATCTGTGCTGGACCGGCATCGCCGGGCGCAACCTGCACGACCTGCTGCCGTTGCCTTACACTGAGGAGGCGCTCGCGAATGTCGTCGAGCGCGTGCGCATCGTCCAGGACCTGCTGGGCCGGCGCATTCTGCTCGAGAACGTCTCCAGCTATCTCACCTACCGCGACTCGCCATTGACCGAATGGGAATTCCTGCGCGAAATCGCGGAGCGTGCCGACTGCCTGATCCTGCTGGACGTGAACAACATCTATGTCAGCAGCGTGAATCACGAGTTCGCGCCGCTGGATTACCTCAACGCCATTCCCATCGAGCGGGTGCAGCAGATCCATCTCGCCGGCCACGAGAATCACGGCGATTATCTGGTGGATACCCACGACCATCCCGTGCCGGACCCGGTCTGGGAGCTGTATGCCGCCGCGGTGCGCCGCTTTGGCAACGTCGCCACGATGATCGAGCGCGATGCCAACATCCCACCCCTGGAGGAGCTGTGCACCGAGCTGGAGGCGGCACGGCGGCTGGCGGAGCGGACTCTCGCGCGCGCCGCGTGAGCGGCGATCCCATGAGCCGTCTGGGCAGCAGTGCTCCCGTGAGCCGGCTGGGCGGCAGCACGGCCTTGAGCCGTCTGGGCGGCAGCATGGCCTTGAGCCGACCGAGCGGGGGTGCCGTGCGCCAGCGGCAAGGCTGAAGGATGGCGCGCCTCCCGCACATCCAGGACGCCTTCCAGCGCTTCATGCTCGCCGGCGATACGTCGATCGCCGCGCATGTCGTCGGCAGCGAGCGGGTCCCGGTCGAAACCCGGCTGGCTATTTACGGTGACGGCTACCGTCTGCGACTGATCGAAGCGCTGCAGAACACGTATCCCGTGCTCGCCGGGTTGCTGGGCGAAACCGACTTCAATGTCCTCGCGGGCCAGTACGTCGCCGGGCACGCGTCCACTTTTTTCTCGATCCGCTTCTATGGCGAGCAGCTGGCGGAGTTCCTCGCCGCGGATGCCGAATACGGTCGCGCGCCAGTGCTGGCGGAGCTGGCCCGATGGGAGTGGGCGATGGCGGCCGTGTTTGACGCCGCGGACGCGGAACCCATTGGTGTCGGCGCGCTGGCGGCCATCGCGCCCGAGGAGTGGTCGGAGCTGAGTTTCGAGTGGATTCCGGCGGCGCAGGTCGTCGAGCTCGAATGGAATGTGCCCGCGCTGTGGAAGTCCGTGACCGAGGAGGGCGAGCGGCCCGAGCCGGCGCTGGCCGAACGGCAGGCCCAGTGGTTATTGTGGCGGCGCGACCTGCAGATCTATTTCCGGCAGCTGGCGGGGGATGAAGCCGTCGCAATCGCTGCCATGCGCGGCGGCAGTTCGTTCGGTGAACTGTGCGATCTGCTGTGCCAGCATCTGGATGAGGAGCGCGCCTCGCTGCGCGCGGCCACCCTGCTGCGCGGCTGGGTCGAATCGGGTCTGATCGCGCAGGTGAACCTGCCCCCTTAGGAGTCCGGAATGCCATCAAACGTGTGCGGCAACGTGCTGGAGATGATCGGCCACACGCCGCTCATGGCCGTGCGTCACCTGGATACGGGACCGTGCGAGCTGTTCCTGAAACTGGAGAACCAGAATCCCGGCGGTTCCATCAAGGACCGGGTGGGCCTGTATCTGATCGAGGCCGCCGAGCGCGCCGGCCAGATTCGCGCCGGCGGCACCCTCATCGAGGCCACCGCCGGCAACACGGGCCTGGGGCTGGCGCTGGTCGCGGCGCAGAAGGGCTATCGCCTGCTGCTGGTGATCCCGGACAAGATGAGTCAGGAGAAGATCTTCCATCTCAAGGCGATGGGCGCGGAAGTGCAGCTCACCCGCTCCGATGTCAGCAAGGGTCATCCCGAGTACTACCGGGATGTTGCCGAACGCCTGGCGCGCGAGATACCCGGTTCCTTCTTCGTGAACCAGTTCGGCAATCCGGCCAATCCGCAGGCGCACGAGGAGACCACTGCGCCTGAGATCTGGGAGCAGACGGGCCAGCGCCTGGACGCGGTGGTGTGCGGTGTCGGCACCGGCGGCACGCTGACGGGCCTGTCGCGATTCTTCGGGCGGACGGCACCCAGGGTGGAGATGGTGCTCGCCGATCCCGGCAACTCCATCCTGGCGCACTACGCGAAGACGGGCGAGAAGGTCGCCGCCCGCGGCGGCTGGCTGGTCGAAGGCATCGGTGGCGATTCGATTCCGCCGGTGGCGGACTTCTCCCGGGTGGGTTCGACCTACACCATCCCGGATGCGGAAGCCTTCCAGACCTGCCGCGAGCTGCTGCGCAAGGAGGGGCTCATCGCCGGCACTTCGACAGGCACCCTGCTGGCGGCTGCGCTGCGTTACTGCCGCGAGCAGCGCTCGCCGAAGCGCGTCGTGACCTTCGTCTGCGACAGCGGCAACAAGTATCTGTCCAAGGTCTACAACGACTATTGGATGCTGGATCAGGGCTTCATCGAGCGCGAGCGCTTCGGCGATCTGCGCGACCTGATCGCGCGGCGGCACTGGGAGCACGCCGCCGTGACGGTCAACTCGACCGAGCCCGTGCTCGCGGCGCTGCGCCGCATGAAGCTGTACGACGTCTCGCAACTGCCGGTCATGAAGGACGGTAAGATTGTCGGCATCGTCGATGAGGAAGACATTCTGCTCGAAGTGTTCGGCAATCCGGAGCACTTCAACGAGCCGGTCACGAAAGCCATGGCGAGCGGTCTGGTCACGGTCCCCGTGGATGCCCCGATCGATCAGCTCATGGAGATCTTCAAGCGCGGCATGGTGGCCATCGTCGTCAAGGACGGCGAGTTCCTCGGGCTCGTGACGCGCATCGACGTGCTCAACTGGCTGCGCCGCAGACTGTAGACCCTGTCATGACACACGACACCCGCAATCAGAAATTCGCCACGCGCACCATCCACGGCGGCCAGCGTCCCGACCCGCTGACCGGCGCCGTGATGCCACCGATCTACGCGACCTCGACCTATGTCCAGTCGAGCCCGGGAGTCCACAAGGGCTACGAGTACTCACGCACCGCGAATCCGACCCGCGATGCGCTGCAGGCGGCCGTCGCGAACCTGGAAGGCGGCGCAGCCGGCTATGCCTTCGCCTCGGGCATGGCAGCCACGTCAACCGTGCTCGAGCTGCTCGACAGCGGCTCGCACATCATCGCGATGCACGACCTGTACGGCGGCAGCTACCGGGTCATGCAGAATGTCCGCAGGCGCTCTGCCGGTCATGACGTGTCGTTCGTCGATCTGACGAAGCCGGCAGCGCTGGAGGAGGCGATCCGGCCTGACACCCGCTTGGTGTGGGTCGAGACGCCCACCAACCCACTGTTGCAGCTGGTGGACTTGTCGGCGATCGCGCAGATCGCCCGCCGCCGGGGCCTGCTGAGTGTGTGCGACAACACCTTCGCGACGCCGTTCATCCAGCGGCCACTCGAGCATGGCTTTGACATAGTCGTGCATTCGACGACGAAGTACCTGAATGGTCACTCGGATGCGATTGGCGGAGCTGCGGTTGTCCGCGCGGACGCATCGCTGCAGGAGCGCCTCGGTTATCTGCAGAACGCCGTCGGCAGCGTGTCAGGTCCGTTCGATTCGTTCCTGACGCTGCGTGGGATCAAGACACTGGCGCTGCGCATGGAGCGACATTGCGCCAATGCGCATGCCATCGCCGAGTTCCTCGAGAGCCATCCACGCGTGCAGAAGGTGTACTACCCCGGGCTTGCCAGCCACCCGCAGCACGAGTTGGCGAAGCGACAGATGCGCGGCGGGTTTGGGGGCATCGTGACCGCCGTGTTGCGTGGGAGCCTTGACGATTCGCGACGCATGCTGGAGCGGTGTGAGCTGTTTGCACTCGCCGAGAGCCTGGGCGGGGTCGAGAGCCTGATCGAGCATCCCGGCCTCATGACCCACGCCTCGCTGCCCCCGGAAATGCGAGCCTCGCTCGGCATCAGTGACGGTCTGATCCGTCTGTCGGTCGGTGTCGAGGACGTCGAGGATCTGGTCGCCGATCTGCGCCGAGCTTTGGGCGGATGACGACGGAGGCGGCGCCGCCGACTTCGTTCGCGGCGCTGCGACATCCGGGCTTCCGGATGTACTTCGTGGGGACCGCCACGGCGATGCTCGCCGACAACATCGAGCACGTCATCAGCTACTGGGCGATGTTCCAGAAATTCCACTCGCCGGCGCTGGGTGGATTCGCCGTCATTTCACACTGGACGCCGTTCCTGCTGCTGTCGATCTACTCGGGTGCTCTGGCGGACCGGTTCGACCCGCGCCGGATCATCCAGATCGGCATGTTGCTTTTCGTGGGCGTGTCGCTGGCCTGGGGTGTGCTGTTCCTGACGGACTCCCTGCAGGAGTGGCACGCGCGGATACTGCTCATCATCCATGGCGTAGCGGGTGTGCTCTGGGGACCGGCCGGTCAGCTGCTGCTGCATGACATCGTCGGACCCGAGGAACTGCAGAGTGCAGTGCGCCTGGGCGCAACGGCGCGCTACCTGGGCATGCTGACCGGGCCCGCCGTGGGCGGCGCGCTGCTGCTCGCACTCGGCCCCGCTCACGGAATCATTCTCAACTCGGTCATCTACCTGCCGATGATCCTGTGGCTGTGGAAGGCCCCCTACGGCCCGAAATTCCGGCGCGCGCAGTCAGCGCCCGCCGTCGCGGCCCCGGCAGTATCGAGCGCCGTCGCCAAGGTCGCGCCGGGACTACGCGAGGCGCCAGCACGCACCGTGCGCGGTTGGGGTGACCTCATCGCAACTTTCAGGAGTATTGGCGAGGACAGCGTCGTGCTGAGCATGATGCTGCTGGCCGGCATCACGGCGCTGTTCATCGGCAATGCGTATCAGGCGCAGATGCCAGGGTTCGCTCAGGATCTGGGGCACGGCAATCCGGGTGCCGCCTACAGCATGTTGCTCGCGGCGGATGCGTGCGGTGCGCTGATCGCAGGCTTCATCCTCGAGAGCCGCGGTCTGCTGAAAGCCAGCCCGCGCACGGCGATCATCCTGGCCCTGTGCTGGTGCGCGGCGCTGGGCTTTTTCGCCCACACCAGCATCTACCCGCTGGCGCTGCTGCTGCTGTTCGCCGCGGGGTTCCTCGAGCTCTCCTACAACTCGATGGCGCAGGCGCTGGTGCAGCTGAGCGCGCCGGTCCCGATCCGCGGGCGCGTCATCGGTGTCTTCACAATGGCAACGAACGGCATGCGGCTGTTCAGCGGCATCACGGTCGGTATTCTCGGCGGAATCCTCGGCATCCACCGCTCGCTGCCGATGAGCGCCATCGTGCTGTTCTTCGCGCTGATCGGCTTGCTGGTGATCACACCGGGGACGCAATCGGCTGCGCCGGACGGATAGCGGCCGGCTGAGATGGAAGCGGCGCGCCCAGCTGGAAGCGGCGGGCTCGGCCCGAAGCGACGGGGTCAGCCCGGAGGGTAGCGGCGGGATCAGCCCAAAGCCGCGGGATCAGCCCAAAGCCGCGGGATCAGCCCGGGGGGTAGCGGCGCTTCTGCCGGCCGCCCGGCAACGGCAACTGGCTTTCATCGATGATCCGGCCGTTCTTCATGACGAGGACGATCGCGGTGGTGTTGGCGATGTCGGCGCTGGGGTCGCGGCTCAATAGCACCAGATCGGCGAGCTTGCCCGTGTCGACGGAGCCGAGCTGATCGGCCTTCCCAAGGAATACGGCGCTGTTGTAGGTCGCGATCCGGATGACGTCCAGCGGCGCAATGCCGGCGCCCACCAGCAGCTCCAGCTCGCGATGGGTGGCTGCGCCAGTCGTCTGGTCGGTGCCGCAGGCGACCACGCCGCCCGCTGCGTGGATCTTCCGCACGTTCTCCTGCGCGATCGGAGTCATGATCTTCATCCACCAGGTCCAGGGTCGGGCCTGCCATTCAGCGCGCGTCTTGTTGCGCAGCGTGTCGCGTTCCGCGGCGGTCAGGGAAGCCACGTACAGCGGCTGATCGAGATACTCCGGGTGCTCCGCGAGGCGGCTATAGTTCTCGCCGATGGTGAGGGTGCTCGCGAACGGCGTCTTCTTGGCCGCCATCAGTTTCACGAATGACTCGCTGACCGGCCCCTGGATGACGGGGTGAGCCAGCGTATCGCTGCCGGCGTAGATGGCCTCCAGCGCGCGCAGCTCGCTCGAGACATGCACCGTGGTGCGGATGCCGTGCTGGTTGTAGTAGCGGGTGATCTTCTCCAGCAGATCTGTCGGCATGAGCGTGATCATGGGCCGCGAACCCCAGCCTTCCTCCTCGAGCGTGAGTTTGAGGATGTCGGGTTGCTGTTCGGCGATGTGTTTGTCGAGCAGCGCCTTGTCCTTCTCGAAATCGCTGATGCGCACGGCCATGCTGTCGCCGTGGCTGCCGGGATAGGTAATCAGGTTGCCGGTCGCGAAGATGCGCGGTGAGAGAATCTTGCCGGCACGCTCGTCCGCGCGCAGGGGCAGGATGTGCTCCGCACGGTTACCCGCGTCATACACAGTGGTCACGCCCGCATAGAGGAAGCTCGCCAGCGCCCCGATACCGGCTTCCCGATCGGGCGGACCCCACTCGGCGTCCACCTTGCCGGCGACGTCGAAACCCCCTTTGAGGTGGATATGCACGTCCATCAGCCCGGGGATCAGATATTTCCCGCGGCCGTCGATGCGTTGACCCGGGAGACCTTGCGCCAGAGCACTCGGGGTCACGGTTGTGATCCGCTCGCCGGCGACCGCCACAGTCATGTCCCGCTGCGGCGCATGGATGCCGTCGAGCAGAGTCACGTGCTCGAAGAGGTAGCCCGCCTGCGCGCCCGTCTTTGCGGCGGTCTGTGCGGCGGTCTGTGCGGCCGGCTGCGCACCCCGCGGTGCGGCCGCGTGACCGGTGGTGACCCAGCACACACCCACGGCCAGTGCCATCGTCAGCAGGATTCGTTGCATCACTCGGGTTCCCCTCATTGCAGATCTGGCCGGGCTTGAAATCGGCTGGGGCCTCAGATCACACCGGGCTTGCGATCAGGCTCGCGCGCACTTCCCGCGCGGCCCGCGCGCCGCTCTGGAGTGCTCCCGCCACGGTCGCCGCCTCATTTTCGGTGTTGGTGGCTTCGCCCGCAAAGAAAATTGTACCTTCAAGAGGCGCAGCGAGCGTGTGCCGCGCGGCGACTCCTCCCACGGCGACATAGCTGTAGGCGCCGTGTGCGAACGGATCGGTCTGCCAGTTGTGCAGCCACGCCGCCTGTAGACCGAGGTCTTCGGGATGCTGCCCGAACATTTCCGCAAGGCTGGACAGGGCCTGGTTGACGATCTGTTTGTCGGAGCAGGCGGACAGCTGCTCGGCTCGCGGGCCGCCCATCCACGCCGTCAACAGCGGCGCGTGCAGAGGCCTTGGCGTCCAGAACGTGCGAAAGGGCGCGCCGGGAGAATGGAAGAAGGCGGCCTGGCGGTAGCGGCCCTGCTCGAGCGCTTCCCAGAATGCCGTGCGGAATCGCAGATTCACCTTCAGGACCGCACCGGTGGCCAGGCATTGCAGCGCCTGCCGCTTCGCTGCGAGGTCCGGCTCAAATTGCACGGCATCCGGCGAGTTCGCCGGCAACTGGAGCACCGCGAGTGGCAGGGTGACGACGGCGCGATGCGCGCGGATCGTAGCGGACCCGTGGGGAGAGCGTACATCCAGGTGCACGGAACCGGGTTGCCAACGCACTCCGCGCACAGCGGTGCGCAACCGGATCTGGATGTTGGTCCGCTCGAGCGAGCGCTGCAGTGTGCTCAGGACGGTCTCGTAGCCGCCCTCGGGGCGGAACTGGGGCGCATCCAGCATGCCTCCCGAACCCCATTCGCGGGCGACGAAGTGTGTGCTGACACGAGCAGGGTCGGCGGCGTCGAATCCTTCGACGAAGGCGCGTGCCTGCGTCGCCGCTTCTTTCGAGAGGCCCTCGCGCTCGCTGCGGTTCAGGAAAGTGTCGAACGAGACATCCGGTTCCGCCAGCACCGAGGCGCGGTCCAGGGCGGCCTGGATCTCTCCGAAAAGATCCTCGGTGCGTTGTTCCAGGCGGCCGTCATGCAGCGTCCAGCGCTCGCCGCTCGTGTCGAGCGCTGCCGCCTGCGCCTCGGCCAGCAACTCGAAGGTCTGCGGCACCTGGCCGTGAATGAATTCGGCGCCCAACTCGACGGGTGCCGTCAGGCCCGGTTCGCGTCGGGTCCAGAGGCGGCCGCCCAACCGGTCCCGGGCTTCGAGCAACAGCACCGAATGGCCGTCGGAGCGCAGCTCGCGCGCGGCAGCCAACCCGGCGGCACCGGCGCCGATGATGACCACATCCCAGGAGTCGTCCGCCACTTGCCGCCCGCCATCGCCAGTCCGTGGCGCAATATGACACAGGCGTGGTGCCGCGGGATCACGCGCGCAGCATCGCCCGCGCGCGCAGCATCGCCCGTGCGCGCAGCATCGCCCGTGCGCGCAGCGTCGCCCGTGCGGGACGGCCGGCGCGGTGACGGGTGCTCTGGGGCGCGCGCTGCCCAGCTACAATAGGGCATGTCCGGCGCGATCACCCGCATCGACCTCGCGGCCCACCCCACCACGACCAGTCCCGCCATCACCAGCCTGGAGGTACAGCTCGCCGCGCGCGCGGAGCTGCTCGATCTGCGCTACGTGCTGCATGCCGACCTGGCGCGCGTGCGTGTTCCCGAGAGCGTGCCTGCCGAGCGGGCCGATGGCCTGTGGCGTCACACCTGCTTCGAGGCCTTCCTGGCCACCGCTGGAACGGGGTATCTGGAGTTCAACTTTTCGCCCGGCGGGCCGTGGGCTGCTTACCGCTTCGAGGGTTACCGGCAGGGCAGGGTGCCCCTGAGCCTCGCGGTGGCACCCGAGATTGCCGTTCGGCGTGATGCACGGCAGCTCGAAGTCCATGCCACCGTGCAGCTGCCGGACGGGGCGCTTGCTGACACGGCGCGGCCGAAGCTGGCGCTGTCGGCGGTGGTCGAGGAGGACAGTGGTAGGCTGTGCTACTGGGCGGCCCGACATGCCGCCGGCCCACCCGATTTTCACCATCCCGATGCCTTCGTGATCGAGCTGTAGCATGAAGTTTGGAATCGATCGACTCCTCGACGAGCCGGAGCTGCGCCGGCCCCTGGCGGGGCGCCGTGTCGCGCTGCTGGCGCATCCGGCCTCCGTGACCCGCAATCTGGTGCATTCGCTGGATGCCCTCGCCGCGCTCGGCGACACGCGCATCACGGCGGCCTTCGGGCCGCAGCACGGTTTGCGCGGCGACAAGCAGGACAACATGGTGGAATCGCAGGACTTCACCGATCCGCTGCACCATATCCCGATATTCAGCCTGTATGGGGAAGTGCGCCGGCCGACCGCCGAGATGATGGACACGTTCGACGTGTTGCTGGTCGACCTGCAGGATCTGGGCTGTCGCATCTACACCTTCGTCACGACGCTGCGCTACGTGTTGGAAGAGGCGGCGAAGCGCCGCAAATCCGTGTGGGTGCTGGATCGCCCGAATCCCGTCGGCAGACCGGTGGAGGGGCTGACGCTGCGCGCGGGTCAGGAGAGTTTTGTTGGCGCGGGTGCGATGCCCATGCGACACGGACTGACCATGGGAGAGCTCGCCCTGTGGTTCGTCACGAGACTGCGCCTGGATGTGGACTGTCAGATCATTCCCATGGACGGCTGGGATCCGCTGGCGGAGCCAGGTTATGGCTGGCCGCTGGGACGGCGCACCTGGGTGAACCCCAGTCCCAATGCACCCAACCTGTGGATGGCGCGCTGCTATCCGGGCTCGGTGATGTTGGAAGGCACGACGCTGTCGGAAGGACGAGGCACGACCCGGCCACTCGAAGTGTTCGGGGCCCCGGACCTGGACATGCGCGCGCTGATCGCTGAAATGCGCTCGCTCGCGCCCGCCTGGACGCGCGGCTGCCGGATCCGCCCCTGCTGGTTCGAGCCCACTTTCCACAAGCACGCCGGCAAGCTGTGCGCCGGCTTCCAGGTGCACGTGGAGGATGCGGCCTACTACGATCACGACGCTTTCCGTCCCTGGCGCCTGTACGCGCTGGCGTTCAAGGCCTTGCGGCGGTTGCGGCCGGATTATGAAATCTGGCGCGACTTCCCCTATGAATACGAGACGGAACGACTGGCCATCGACGTCATCAACGGCAGCGACCTGCTGCGACGCTGGGTGGACGACCCCGGCGCGATGCCGGCCGACCTGGATGCTCTGACCGAGCCTGACGAGGCGGCCTGGATCCGCGAGCGCGCGGGCGTGCTGCTCTATTGAATAGCGGACCGGGCGCCTCAAGGTAACGGAGAACGGGCAGGACTGAATGCAGACGGCGCGCGACATCACCGGCTACCGGCGGTACTGGGCCGAACGCTTCGGCACGGCCCCATTCCTGCCCATGTCGCGCGAGGAGATGGATGCTCTCGGCTGGGACAGCTGCGACATCATCATCGTCAGCGGCGATGCCTATGTCGATCATCCGAGCTTCGGTATGGCCGTCGTGGGTCGTGTGCTGGAGGCTCAGGGCTTCCGCGTCGGCATCATCGCCCAACCCGACTGGCAGAGCGCCAAGGCATTCACCGCTTTAGGCCGACCCAATCTGTTCTTCGGCATCACCGCCGGCAACATGGATTCCATGGTGAACCGGTATACGTCGGATCGGCGTGTGCGCAGTGATGATGCCTACACACCCGGCGGAACGGGCGGTCGGCGGCCGGATCGTTCCGTTATCGTGTACGCCCAGCGTGCGCGTGAGGCCTTTCGTGACGTCCCGATAGTCATCGGTGGCATCGAGGCCTCCCTGCGGCGCATTGCCCATTTCGACTACTGGTCCGAAAAGGTCCGGCGTTCGGTTCTGCTCGACGCCAAGGCGGACCTGCTGGTTTACGGCAATGGCGAGCGACAGATCTGCGAGATCGCCCATCGCCTGGCTGGCGGAGAGAGCATCGGGGAGCTGACGGACCTGCGCGGGACGGCGCACGTGCGCAGGGGTTCGCCCGGAGGTTGGATCGAGATCGACTCCACGCATCTGGACGCGCCGGGTCCGCTCAATCCGCCCGTCGATCCGTACGCCATGGAGGCGGGTGCGGCAAGCCGCCCAGGTCCGTCGTCGGGTCAGGCCTCGGTGTCGGGTCAGGCCCCGGTGTCGGTGCCGGGTGAGGAGTCAGAGAGAGTGCCAGCCGCGCTGGCACCCGATGAGAAGGTCGTCAGGTTCGTCCGGCGAGTGAAGAACCAGGACCGCGAGCACAGCGTCATCCGCATGCCCTCGTTCGAACAGGTGGCGTCGGACCCGGTTCTCTACGCCCACGCCTCGCGCATCCTGCACCTGGAATCCAACCCGGGAAACGCGCGCGCGCTGGTGCAGCGCCACGGCGATGTCGACGTCTGGCTGAATCCGCCGCCCATTCCGCTGACGACGAAGGAAATGGATTGGGTGTATGAGCGCGCCTACAGCCGCCTGCCGCATCCGAGCTACGGCAAGGCGGAGATTCCGGCGTACAAGATGATCCGCTTCTCCATCGCCATCCAGCGGGGTTGCTTCGGAGGCTGCACGTTCTGCTCCATCACCGAACACGAGGGGCGCATCATCCAGAACCGCTCCGAGGACTCGGTGATCCGCGAGATCGAGACCATTCGCGATCGCGTACCGGGCTTCACCGGCGTGATTTCGGACCTCGGCGGGCCCACGGCCAACATGTATCGCGTTGCGTGCAAGAGCCGTGAAATCGAGAGTGCCTGCCGCAGACCCTCCTGCGTCTACCCGGGTATCTGCCCCAACCTCGACACGGACCATTCCGCGCTGATCCGCCTGTACCGGCGGGCGCGCTCGCTGCCGGGCATCAAGAAGGTGCTGGTGGCTTCCGGCATACGCTACGACCTGGCCATCGAATCGCCGGAGTACGTGAAGGAGCTGGCGCAGCACCACGTCGGCGGATATCTGAAGATCGCACCCGAGGCGCTGGCCGAGGGTCCGCTGTCGAAGATGATGAAGCCGGGAGTGGGAACCTACTACCGCTTCAAGGAACTGTTCGACCGCTACTCGCGCGAGGCGGGCAAGGAGCAGTATCTGATCCCGTATTTCATCGCCGCGCATCCGGGCACGAGCGACGAGGACATGCTGGAGCTGGCGCTGTGGCTGAAGAAGAATGGCTTCCGCGCCGATCAGGTGCAGGCCTTCCTGCCCTCGCCCATGGCCACCGCCACCGCGATGTACCATTCGGGCAAGAATCCCCTGCGCCGCATCACCCGCGACAGTGAAGCGGTGCTCATCCCCACGGGACTGAAGGTTCGCCGGCTGCACACGGCGTTTCTGCGCTATCACGATGCCAACAACTGGCCGGTGCTGCGCGAAGCGCTGCGCCGGATGGGCCGGGCCGACCTGATCGGCAACGGCAAGCATCAGCTCGTACCCGCTTACCAGCCGCAAGGCACCGGACAGAGCGGGGAGGGGCGACGCTCGGAAGCCAAACCAACACGGCCGTTCCGCACGCAGCACACGGGATTGCCGCCGAATCCACGCGCGTCGAGGCCTGCTTCGAGCGCACGATCCGCCGGTTCCGCCGCAGGCACGCGATCCAGAGGTCCCACATCAGGTGCGGGATCCGGCGGCCGCGGGAGGCAGCGTCCGTGATGAAACATCTCGCCGCCATGAGATCCCCTGCGACATCACGTTTGGTATGGCTCGTCGGAGTGCCCGCGCTCGCCGTGGCCCTCCTGGCAACAGCGGTCGCAGTGGGCAATCCGGCGGGCGCCGCGGGCCCCGTGGGCAATCCGGAATCGTCCGTTGCAACGGTGCTGGAGATCGATGGCGCCATCGGTCCGGCGACGGCGCGGTACGTGGTCAAGGGCATCGAGGATGCGCATGCAGCGGGCAGCCGTGTCGTGGTGTTGCGGATCGATACACCGGGCGGGCTCGACACGTCGATGCGCGACATCATCCGGGCCATCCTGGCTGCGCCGATTCCCGTAGTGAGCTATGTGGCACCCTCGGGCGCCCGGGCGGCGAGTGCCGGTACCTATATTCTGTATGCGAGTCACGTGGCGGCCATGGCACCCGCCACCAACCTCGGCGCGGCGACACCGGTGTCCGTGGGTGGCGAGCCACCGCCAGCACCCGGCTCGGCGCCCACTCCGGAACCCAATTCGGCGCCAGCCCAGGCGCCCGCTTCAGCGCCGACCCCGGCGCCCGCTCCCACGCCCGCCTCGCCCACAAATGCGGCACCCGGACAGAAATCGGCACCCGCGGCACCGGCTACGCCTGTGCCGTCGGCAGCGCCAGCATCGCCGGTGATACCAGTGCCCGCGACAGCGATGGAGCGCAAGGTGGTGAACGATGCGGCGGCCTACATTCGCGGCCTCGCCGAACTGCGCGGTCGCAATGTCGAGTGGGCCGAACAGGCGGTGAGGGGCGCGGCCAGCCTGTCAGCGAACGATGCCCTGGAGAAGAAGGTCATCGATGTGGTGGCCCGTGATATTCCCGACCTGCTCGTGCAGATCGATGGGCGCGAAGTGCGGCTGGGGAATACCACCGTGAAGCTGGCCACACAGGGGTTGAGCGTCGCGTACGCAAAGCCGGACTGGCGCATCGGACTGCTGTCGGTCATCACCCATCCCACCATCGCCTACGGTCTGCTCCTGATCGGTATCTACGGCCTGTTGTTCGAGGGGTACAATCCGGGTGCCGTGTTTCCCGGTGTGGTCGGCGCGATCTCGCTGCTGATCGCGCTGTTCGCCTTCCAGATCCTGTCGGTCAACTACGCCGGCCTGGCGCTGGTGGCGGTGGGTGTGGGGATGATCGTCGCCGAGTTCTTCTTTCCGGCATTCGGTTCGCTCGGGCTGGGAGGCCTCATCGCCTTCGTCGTCGGCTCGCTCATCCTGTTCGACAGCGACGTGCCGGGCCTGAACATCGCTCTGCCGGTCATCGCGGCCGTGGCCACGGTGGGCGGTCTCGTGATCGTCCTCATGGCGTGGCTGGCGAACCGCTCCCTGCGCCGGCCGGTGGTGACCGGAGTGCAGACCATGGTGGGCGGGACGGCCGAGGTGTTCGAGGATTTCAGCGACAAGGGTCGGGTACGTCTCGGTGGCGAGTTCTGGAATGCCCGCAGCGACGTCCCGGTGCGTGCCGGGCAGGTGGTGCGCATCCTGAAGGTGGAAGGACTGACCGTGTGGGTCGAGCCTGTTTGATCCGGCGGCCATGGCCGCCCGGCGGAGAGTGACATGCCGTTTGGAATCATCGTACTCATCCTGATCCTCCTGCTCGTGTTCAGCACCCTGCGTGTGCTGAACGAATACGAGCGCGGTGTCATGCTCACCATCGGCCGCTTCACGGGCGTGAAGGGCCCGGGACTGGTGCTGGTGTTTCCCGTGCTGCAGCAGATGCGCAAGGTGGATCTGCGAGTCATCGTGCTCAACGTGCCCAAGCAGGACGTCATCACACGCGACAATGTGTCGGTGAAGGTCAACGCCGTCGTGTACTTCCGTGTGGTCGATCCGGGCAAGGCCATCATCCAGGTCGCGAATCCCTTCGAGGCCACCAGTCAGGTGGCGCAGACCACGCTGCGCTCCGTGCTCGGCCAGCACGAGATGGACGACCTGCTGTCGCAGCGTGACAAACTCAACGCCGACGTGCAGCGGATTCTCGACCAGAACACCGAGGCCTGGGGCATCAAGGTCTCCAACGTCGAGATCAAGGACGTGGATCTGGATGAAAGCATGATCCGCGCCATGGCCAAGCAGGCCGAGGCCGAGCGCACGCGGCGCGCGAAGATCATCCACGCCGAAGGCGAGAGTCAGGCGGCACAGACCCTGGTGCAGGCCGCGGAATCGCTGGCCCGCCAGCCGAGTGCGATGCAGCTTCGGTATCTGCAGACTCTCGCGGACATCTCGCACGAGAAAACGCAGATCATCGTTTTCCCGCTGCCGCTGGATCTGATCAAGCCGCTGCTGGGCTCGCGCGGGGAATAGCGGGCGCGCAGCGGCGATGGATTCCCGCCGAACCCTGGCTGCGGCCGGGACGCTGATCGCGCTCGCCACCGTGCTTGGAGCCTTCGGTGCGCATGCGCTGCGCGCGCAACTGCCGCCGGACCGGCTGCAGATCTTCGAGACCGCCGTCCGCTATCAGTTCTTCCACGCGCTCGGATTGCTTGCCGTCGGTGTGCTGATGCGCTCGGTGGATTCGGCCGTGCTGCGCGGATCGGCGCTCGCGATTGTCATCGGCATCATCCTGTTCAGCGGCAGTCTGTACCTGCTGACATTCGGGGCGCCGCGCGCTCTGGGCGTCATCACGCCGCTTGGCGGGCTGGCCCTGATCGCCGGATGGCTGGGATTCGTCGTTGCGATCCTGCGGCACTGAATAGTCACGGGGAGAGACCATGCGTGGGAGTTGGTTTGCAGGGATGACCCTGTTGGCGGTAGCCGCAGGCTGCACGGCCCCCGGGGCTTCGGACCACAAGGCTGATTCGCGTGCGGCGCCTGCATCGGCGGCAGCCTCAGCAGCGTCCTCGGTGGCGACGGCCTCAGGGGCAGCATCCTCAGCGGCGGCAGTGACAGGAACTGCCGCACCGACCGCGCGCGCGCAGATCGGTGCATGGGGAGTGGATCTCGGCGGCGCGGATCTCACGGTGAAGCCCGGCGACGATTTCAACCGATACGCCAACGGGCACTGGCTGGACACGACGCAAATTCCCGCGGATCGCACCAGCTGGACCGAGTTCACGGTACTGGCGGAGAAGGCGCAGCGCGATCTGCGCACGATCGTCGAGTCGTTGCCCGCGCAAGCCCCGGCAGGCAGCACGGAGCAGAAGGTCGGTGATTTCTATCGCGCCTATCTGGACACCGACACCATCGAGAAGCTTGGCCTGGCGCCGGCCGAGCCGGGGCTGAAGGCGATTGCGGCAGCACGCACGCATGCCGACATTGCACGTCTCATGGGACGGCGCGATCTGGGCGTCAGAAGTCCAGTGCGCCTGGGGATCACGGCGGACCAGAAGAATCCCGATCGTTACGTCGTGACCATCGCCCAGTCCGGTCTCGGATTGCCGGACCGGGATTACTACCTGAAGTCCGAGCCGGTCTACGTGGATCTGCGTGCGAAATATGCAGCGCACATCGCCCGCATGCTGAGGCTTGCCGGTGAAAAGGATGATGCGCAGGCGGTGAAGAAGGCCGGCTACATCCTGGATATCGAGACGCGCATCGCCCAGGTGCACTGGCCCGCCGCCAGGCGGCGCGAACGCAATCTGACTTACAACCTGCGCTCGCGCGCGGAGCTCGACCAGCAGAACCCGGGCCTCCCGTGGCAAGCCTTGCTGGCCGCTCAAGGCCTGGATACGCAGTCCGAGTTCGTGCTGCGGGAACTGGATGCCATCCAGGGACTGAGCAAGCTGTTCACGCAGATCCCCGTAGACCAGTGGCGTGCCTATTGCCGCTATCACTATCTGGCTTCGGTGGCGGATGTCCTGCCCCACGCTTTCGATGCGGAGCGCTTCGATTTCTACGGACACACGCTCAATGGCCAGCCGCAGCAGCAGGAGCGCTGGAAGCGGGGGATCAATGCGCTGGATGCAGATATCGGCGAGGCCATCGGCCGCCTGTATGTGCAGCGTTACTTTCCGCCGAGCGCCAAGCAGCAGGTCCTCGATCTCGTGGAGAACATGAGGGCGGCTTACGGCGTACGCATCAGGAATCTCGGCTGGATGTCGGATCCCACGAAGCAGGTGGCGCTCGAGAAGCTCGCCGCCTTCCATCCGAAGATCGGCTATCCCGATGTGTGGCGCGACTATGCGGCGCTGGACATACGGCCGGGCGATGCCTTCGGCAACTCGGTGCGGGCCCAGGTCTTCGACTGGCAGCGGCAGCTCGCCCGGATGGGTCAGCCCACAGACCGAGGCGAGTGGGGCCTGACACCGCAAACCATCAACGCGTACTACAACGCGCAGTTCAACGAGGTCGTGTTTCCCGCGGCCATCCTGCAACCGCCGTTCTTCGATCCCAATGCGGACCCGGCGGTCAACTACGGTGGTGTGGGCGCGGTGATCGGCCACGAGATGGGTCATGGCTTCGATGACCAGGGCTCGAAGTCAGACGCGCACGGAGTGCTGCGGACCTGGTGGCAGCCGGCCGATGAAGAGGCTTTCCGCAAACGCGTCGACAGGCTGGCCGCTCAATATGATGGGTTCACCGCTCTGCCGGGACTCAACGTCAACGGCAGGCTGACATTGGGCGAAAACATCGGTGACCTCGGCGGACTGAGCGTCGCATACGAGGCCTATCACATCTCGCTGCACGGCAAGGCGGCACCGGTGCTCGATGGAGTGACCGGCGATCAGCGCTTCTTCCTCGCCTGGGGGCAGGTCTGGCGCGCGCTCTATCGCGACGAGCAGCTGCGTACGTTGACCCTGAGCAATCCGCACAGCCCGTCGAACTTCCGGGTCATCGGGCCGATTCGCAACATCGACGCCTGGTATGCGGCTTTTGACGTCAAACCCGGCGACAAGCTGTATCTGGCGCCGGAGGATCGGGTGCAGATCTGGTGAGACCGACTCTGCCGATCGATGCAGCGCTGCCGGCCATCACCGCAGCGCTGGCATCGTCCCGGTCCCTGGTGTTGCAGGCACCGCCGGGCGCCGGCAAGAGTACGGTGGTCCCGCTGGAACTGCTGGCGCAGCCGTGGATGAGCGGCAAACGACTCATCTTGCTCGAGCCGCGCCGACTCGCCGCGCGAGCCGTGGCGCAGCGCATGGCGCAGTCATTGGATGAGTCTGTGGGCCGCACCGTTGGCTACCGGATGCGGATGGATACCCGGGTATCGCGCGACACCCGCATCGAGGTCGTCACGGAAGGCGTGCTCACGCGCTTGCTGCAGTCCGATCCCTCGCTCGAGGGTGTTGCAGCGCTGGTGTTCGACGAGTTCCATGAGCGCAGTCTGCAGGCCGATCTCGGCCTCGCCCTCGCGCTGGATGCCCGCGACAACCTGACCCCCGACCTCAAGATCATCGTGATGTCGGCGACGCTCGACGGCGCGACAGTGGCGCAACTCCTCGGTGATGCGCCGGTGGTGACGGCGGAGGCGCGCTCTTTTCCGGTGGAATCCCGCTTCCTCGGCAATGGCGCTCCGCTGCTGCCCGATCCGACCCATCGCGGGGTGCAGGAATCGCCGGAGAAAGCCGTGCAGCAAGCCGTGGGCCGCGCACTGCGGGAGGAAGAAGGAGACATTCTGGTCTTCCTGCCCGGCGCGCGTGAGATCAGGCGTGTGCACGGTTTGCTCTCCGGCGGGCTCGATGAATCGGGCGTCAAGGTGCGCATCCTGCCGCTGTACGGTGAATTGTCGGCCGAGGACCAGGATGAGGCGCTGAGTCCCCCCGCCGCGGGAACACGTAAGGTGGTGCTCGCGACCAACATTGCCGAGACCAGTCTGACCATACCCGGGGTGCGCGTCGTCATCGATTCGGGCCTGGTGCGCCGCTCGCTGTTCGATCCGGCCACCGGCATGAGCCGACTGGAGACGCAGCGGATCTCGCGTGCCTCGGCCGACCAGCGCCAGGGGCGCGCAGGCCGCACCGAGCCGGGTGTTTGCTACCGGCTCTGGAGCGAGGGGGCACATCGCAGTCTGGCACCCTTCACAGCACCCGAGATTGCCGAGGCGGACCTGGCCCCGTTGGCCCTGGACCTGGCCAACTGGGGTGCGCGCGATGCGGCGGAGCTGCGCTGGTTGGAGCCTCCCCCTGCGGCGATGCTCGCCAGTGCGCGCGACCTGCTCAGACAGCTCGGTGCCATGGATGGCGAGAATCGGATCACGCGTCACGGTCGCGAGATGGCGCGACTGAGCGTGCATCCCCGGCTCGCGCACATGCTCCTGCGCGCGGCCGATCCGCAGGTCCTGCAGACCGCGGCCGATCTCGCTGCGCTGTTATCGGAGCGGGACCTGTTGCGGGGTTCGGCGGTCAGAGACGCCGACATCCGCAGTCGGGTCGAGGTCATGAGTGGCGACGCCCCTGCGCAGGGAACCGATCGCGGGACGCTGCAAAGAGCTCGGCGCGTGTCCAAGGAGTTGGCGCGTCAGATCGCTGAGTCTCGTCGAGGCGAACCCCGGGGTCGGTCCGAGGGTGAGCAGCGCGGCGAGTCCCGGGATCGATCCCAGGGTGAGCATCGCGACGAGTCCCAGGGCAGTGGCTCGCGCTCTGTCGGGGCCCTGTTGGCTTTAGCCTTCCCCGATCGGGTGGGGCGGCTGCGACCCGGCGGCGACGGGCGCTACACGCTGGCGAACGGGCGGGGTGCGCACTTTGCCGAAGTGCAGAGTCTGTCCAAACAGGAATTCGTGGTCGCGGTGGACCTGGATGACCGGGACCGGGATGCCCGCATCCTGCTGGCCGCACCGATCACCCGGGCCGACATCGAGGACTGGCTCGGTGATCGCCTGGAGCGGGGTATCCGCGTCGAGTGGAGTTCGAGGGAGCAGGCGGTCGTCGCCCAGCGCTTCCTCAGATTGGGCGCGGTCGTGCTGGAAGAAAAGCCTTTGACGGAGGTGCCTGCGGAATCGGCTCAGGCCGCGATGCTCGCGGGCATCCGCGAGATGGGTCTGGGTGCGCTGCCGTGGACGCGGGAGGCGCGTGACCTGCAGGCGCGAATCGAGTTCGCTCGCGGCGCCGATCCAGGCGGTCCCTGGCCGGCTGTCGCGGATCAGGATCTGCTCGATTCGCTCGAGACGTGGCTGCCCGCATGGCTCGAGGGGGTCACGCGCCGGGATCATCTGGCACGGCTGTCGATGGTCGAGATCCTGCGTTCGCGCTTGACCTGGGAGCTGCTACGACAGCTGGACGAGCTCGCGCCCACGCATCTGCAGGTGCCCAGCGGCTCGCGCATCTCCATCGACTATCAGGACCCTGGCTCGCCGGCCGTCTCGGTCAGATTGCAGGAGGTGTTTGGACTGCAGGCTACGCCGCATCTGGGCGGCGGCCGCGTTCCGTTGACATTCAAACTGCTGTCACCCGCTCACCGTCCCGTGCAGGTGACGCGCGATCTCGCCGGATTCTGGCGCGGCTCCTACGCGGAAGTGCGCAAGGACATGCGCGGTCGCTATCCCAGACACGACTGGCCGGAGGATCCGCTGACGGCCGTGCCCAGCCGCGGCTCGCGGCGGCGGCACTGACCGTCGCTCGCCGTCGCGGCCGGAATCTCTGTTTGATTATTTCTTGATCAGGCCTTCGGCCGTGAGCGCTTCGATGACCTTCGGTCGCGCTCCAACACGTTCGTGGTAGGCCTTGAGCCCAGGCCACTTGGCCAGATCGATGCCCACGTGATGACCCCATCCCAGGACCGTGAACAGGTACGCGTCCGCGATCGTGAACTGATCGCCCATCAGGTACTTCCGGTCGCCGAGCGCGCCTTGCAGGTAGTTGAGCCGGCGAGTCAGGTAGTGGCGTGCGTACTCCCTGGTGGGCTCGGTGGCCTCCGCGGAGAACAACGGAGAGAAGGACTTGTGCACTTCGGAGTTGATGAAGCTCAGCCACTCCTGCAGGCGGTAGCGCTCGAGCGTGCCGGCCGCCGGCGCGAGCTTCGCGGAAGGATTGCGGTCGGCTATGTACTGCAGGACAGCCACGTTCTCGGTCAACACCTGGCCATCGTCCAGCTGCAGTGCCGGCACGTAGCCCTTGGGGTTGATCTGGGTGAAATCGGCGCCGTCGACCTTCTTGGTGCGCATATCCACCCGGGCGCTGTCGAAGGCGATGCCGGCTTCGCGCAGTGCGATGTCGGACGCCAGCGAACAGGCGCCGGGAACCAGATAGAGCTTCATGTCCGTCCTCCTTATTTACGGACCGCCATGCTAACGTTGCCGGGTCGAATGGCAAGAGGTGCGCCCGATGAGATGGCCCTGGCTGGTGACCGCCGCCTGCGCCGCCGTGATGGCCGTTCCGGGGTGCAGGAAACGCCCGCACGAACCCATTCCGGGACCGCGGGCGCAGGTGAAGACCCATCATCACCCTGCCGGGATCGTCTGGTTCCAGGGAAGCCTGGATGAGGCGTTCTCGGTCGTGCGCGAGCGGCCCCGGACCGGCGGGGGGCCGTCCTCCGGGCCTCCCTGCCTGTCGAACGCACGGACCTGACTGCACCCAACCCTTCAGGAGACCCCGGGAGGAGTCCGACGCATCCGGAGGAGTCCGCCGCGGCTCCAGCGCGGCGCAGCCACTCCTTGCTACAATCCGCGCCGGTTGGGCCTGTAGCACAGCGGTTAGTGCAGGGGACTCATCTGTTAAAAAGGTGCCTTCGCGTGGAAACGCGCGAAGTGGACGGGATGAATTCAGGGAAACCTTCGGACGCGCACCGCGCGTCCATGGCAATCCTGAGCCAAGCCGCCGGTACACCGGCGGAAGGTGCAGAGACTACCTGGGGGCTGCAGCGCCCTTGATCACAGGCTCGAGCATCCCGCACCCTCACGAAGGCCAGGCGCGCGCCGCCCTCGCGGGTGAAGAGATAGTCCACTCCCGGCGGAAACGCCGGGGCGAAGTGAATCCCTTGGTCGTAGGTTCGAATCCTACCGGGCCCAGTTTTCCCCCTCTCGCGCGACCTTATATTGGAGTTCACCAGGGTCATCGCGCTGCACTTCGAAGACGACTGCCCGGGGCGATTTTCCTCAACCGTGGGAGCTGCCCAACCTGCGGCCTGTGATCTCTCGCGTAAATAAACAGCGCACGGTGTGTATGCAGGTTTGTGTGTGTCGGCGTGTGGGTGTGTGCCATGGGGTCGGAACTCAAAGGTCATGTTTCCTGCGGCCGCGGCTGTTCGGTGGCAGCGGTGGGTCTCGCGGGAGGAAGCAAGCTCGAACATACGGTGATCCCATTCCTCCTACGCGGCGTCAACTTGCTGGGTATTGATTCCGTGATGTGTCCGAAACCGCGCCGCACGCAAGCCTGGGCTCCTCTAAGTGCCGACCTGCCACTCGAGCGACTCGAGAGTTTTACGCAGGATGCTGTTCTTGCGGATGTGCCGCGTATCGCCCGTGACATTTTGAAAGGACGGATCCGAGGGCGTGTAGTCGTTGACGTGAATCGGTGACCAGCGTTCATCGCCCTTCGGCAGGTCGAAGCTAAATCATCACCCTGACAGATGAACGCCCAACGAGATCGGAAGAGTGGGGCAGCCTTGCTATCGATCGTTATCGCGCTGGGTGCTCCATGCGCGCGAGCGGAGGTTCCCAGGTCACTCGGGTGTGGTGTGACCGCGCCGGCGAGCGGCTCGTACACGATGTCAGATGGTCGGATGAGTAGAACCTATAGGCTCAGTGTGCCTACGAGCTACGATGCCGCGCGCCCGACGCGATTGGTTCTGGTGTTTCACGGCTGGGGTGGGGACGAGTCCGAGTTTCTGCGCGACCCGACAGTATTGAACGAATCAAGCCGTCGGGGCTATCTCGTTGTGGCCCCCCGCGGCATTGGATCCGGTTCGCCCGATCAGAAGAATAACTCATGGACGTTCCGCGGTTCGGCGACCGGTGTGATTGACGACGGAACTGCCCGCGCACCGATCTGCGACGCATCTATCACCCCGAATTACACATATCCGTCATGCAGAAAAAAGCGAGCGATCAACAGCTGCTCCTGGACTCAATGTCAGGACGACGATATTGAGTTTGTGCGGACGCTGATTGAGCACCTGGAGGCAACCCTGTGCATCGATACACACCACGTTTTCGCTGTCGGTGGCTCGAACGGCGGCATGTTTACATGGGAACTCGGTGCGAACCCCAGGACCTCGACGTTGTTTCGAGCGATTGCGCCCATCATCGGTCTTCCACATCGGGGTGACGTGCGCCCGCCGGGTGTGCGTGGCGGTCTCCCGGTCATTCTCATCACCGGGATATCCGATAACGTCGTTCCACCCGGCAAATGGGACGAGCTGAGTTACACCACGACCTCAAACGACAATGATCGGTTTTATTACACAGGAGCGAGTGCGATCATCAAGCGCTGGTCGGCTGCTGCTGGGTGCTCGGTCGAACAACGTGAACAACCCTTCAACACAGGCTACTCACCAGTGGACTGCCGGGCATACTGCGCTGCGTCGGATAGCGCTTGGCCTCGGGTGCTAGATTGCCGCGCACCGATGGGTCACGACTATCAGCTGAACTGGTCCTGGAAGCTGGTTATGGACTTTTTTGATCGTTTGTAAGCGGCTTGTCCGAAGCGACTCAGCGGACGACTCGCTAGATCCGCTGACCGCCCGCGATGAGGATGATTTCCCCGGTCATGTACGCGGCTCCCGCGCATAGGAAGACGATAAGCTCAGCGTAGTCTTCCGGTTGGCCGACCCGCGCAAGAGGCACTGTGGCCTTTGCGGCCGATTCCATGTCGCCGAACGAGCATTCCCAACCGGAATTTACATACCCTGGCGCGATGCCGTTGACGCGCACCTCCGGAGCCAGCCCACGAGCCAGCTCGCGGGTGAGCCCCGCGAGAGCTGCCTTCGCCGTCGCGTAGGCCGTGCTGCTCCCACCGCCGCCGAAGGCCGAAATGGAGACAGTGTTTACCACGGCGCCATGAGATTCGCGCAGAGTGGGGGCGAGAGCTTTGGTCATCCAGAATGCACTCATGAGGTTAACGCGCAGTATCCGGTCCCACAGATCATCGGTGAGGGCCGCGAGGTCTGCCGGAGGAATCGGCGTGCGCGTGAAGGGTGCTCCTGCGTTGTTGATCAGGTAGTCGACACCGCCGAGGTGCTCGACTGCCCGGTGCGCGACTTCAGCCGCGGTCGCCGACTGGCCGAGATCGCCGGGAACCGCCTCGACACGAAGCCCGGAGGCCGTCATCTGCTTCACGACGGCACTCAGCGTATCGGCGGCCCGATCGTTCATGGCGACATGAGCGCCGCTGCGAGCGAGCAGTTCCGCTGCGGCCCGGCCGATTCCGGATGCACTTCCCGTAACCAACGCGCGGCGCCCGATCAGATTGAATGACAGGTTCGGATTGCTCATGCTCGCGCTCCGCGATCAGTCGTTTCGACTTGGTTTATTCTGGTCCAGTCGATGGGTGCGATGCGAGGTAGCACCCAAACCCAGCCAGCGAAGCCAAATGCGCTCACGACAGCGGCCACGACAAAAGCTGCGTCGAACCCCCCCGTGCGGTCGACCAAGAGACCGGTAACCGCCGGTGCGATCATGCCGGCGACGTTTCCACAGGCGTTTTGAACTCCTACCCAGCGGCCGGTCGCGTCGGCGCCGGCGAAGGTCTGCGGGATCGCGAAGAGGCCTGGATAAGAACAGCCGGCGATGACTTCGAATGCCAGCAGCGCAGCAACCGAACCGGCGGGCGGCAGCAGCACCATCGCAGCCATGCAGCCGAAACTGCCGAGCTGCGCAAGCCCCATAACGGGCTTGTAGATGCTCGTCGGGTCGCGGCCCGCGCGAAGCCAGCGATCCGTCAGTGCACCCATGGTGAGGGCGGCGGCGGCATTCAGCAGGTAAGCCCATGAGGCGGTCGTCGCCATCTCGGTGATCGAGAATGCCCGTGCTTTGACCAGATAGAACGGCAGCCAGGTAACGATGAAGTAGTAGGTGTAATTGGCCGCGAAATGTCCCAGCGCTGCACCCCACAGGGCACGCTGGGACAGGATCGCCACGAAGCTCGGGGTGGTTGGAGCGCCGGCATCCACATTCGCCTGTGGCGCAGGCAAGGACAAACGCTGCCACGGCCATAGCCACAGAAGCGAGGCGAGACCGAACAACAGGAAGACAGCACGCCAGCCGATGTAGCCCATGAGATAGCCACCAACTGCGGTGCCGACGGCGGGTCCAATCAGGTAGCCGAAGCTCATGAAGCCGTTGGCCATGCCGAGCCGGTCGCGCGGCACTGTCGCGACTATGACCTTGGTCGCTGCCGGGAATGCAACGCTTTCACCCACACCGAGCAGAAGGCGCAGCAACAGCAAGGTCAGGAAGCCGCCTGCAAGACCACTCAAGGCCGTGGCAGTCGACCAGATCGCGATGCCCGCGGCGAGTACGCGCTTCGGACCAACCGATTCCGCGAGCCAGCCCGCCGCGGGCATCAGCGGCACGTAGGAATAGTAGAAGGCGGAGCCAAGCAGCCCCAGCTGTGTCGCGGAAAGTCCGAGCTGATCCTGAATGAGGGGTGCCGCGGTCGCGAGGTTGCCCCGGTCGATGTAGTTGAT
>DATKLO010000266.1:0-38405 GCA_035542375.1 Steroidobacteraceae bacterium
GCCATCTCCAACGCGAACGCCAATTCGCCCAAGGGGGCGATCGAAACCGATCGCCTGCACTACCAGATCTACACGAACGACAACGCCCGCGAAGCCGAGCCGTACCGCGACCTGATCATCGCCAACCGCAATGGTGCGCCAGTCAGGCTCGGCGACGTCGCGACCGTCACCGACATGCAGGACGGTGCCACCGAGAATATCCGCACGTACGGCCTGTACAACGGCAAGGCGGCCGTGTCCGTCCAGGTCTTCCAGCAACCGGGCGCCAACATCATCGACGTCGTCGATGCGGTGAAGGCCGAGTTGCCCCTGCTGCGAGCCTCGATCGACTCCAAGATCGATCTCGTGGTGACTTCGGATCGCTCCATCACCATCCGCGCTTCGCTGCGGCAAGTCGAAGAGACCCTGTTGATCGCCATCGCGATGGTGATTCTCGTCGTCTACATGTTCCTGCACAGCCCGCGTGCCGCGCTCATCCCGGCAGTGGTCGTGCCGATCTCGCTGATCGGAACCTTCGGCGCGATGTACCTGCTCGGCTACACACTGGACAACTTCTCGCTGATGGCCCTGACCATCGCGACGGGATTCGTCGTGGACGATGCCATCGTCGTCATGGAGAACACGAGCCGGCACATCGAGGCCGGCATGGGGCGCATGCAGGCGGCCCTGCGCGGCGCCCAGGAAGTCGGATTCACGGTCGTCTCCATGAGCCTCTCGCTCATCGCGGTGTTCATCCCGTTCCAGCTCACCGGCGGACTGGTGGGCAGGCTGTTCCGCGAGTTCACGGTAACCCTTTCGGTAGCCATCCTGATCTCGCTGGTGATCTCGCTCACCACCACTCCCATGATGTGTTCGCGGCTGCTGGGCCGCGACCGCGACCGCAAGCCGACGCGACTCGGCGCTGCCTTCGAGCGCGTCTTCCAGAGCTGGCGCGAGAACTACGAGCGCACGCTCGGCTGGGCACTGGATCACCCGCGGCTCATGATGGTGTTCCTGCTGGCGACGGTGTGCCTCAACGTCTTCCTGTATTTCGTGATCCCCAAGGGCTTCTTTCCGCAACAGGATACCGGACAGATCAGGGGCGCCGTGCGTGGCGATGCTGACGCCTCGTTCCAGCTCATGAAAGGCAAGCTGCAGCAGGTTGCCGCCATCATCCAGAAGGATCCCGCCGTGGCGAGCGTCACCGGCACTGTAGGCGGTGGCGGCGGTTTCGGACCCGGCAGCGGCGGAAGCGGGGCGAGTGCCAGCGTAACGGTCACGCTGAAACCGCTGTCCCAGCGCGATGTCTCCGCCGATGGCGTGATCGCGCGGCTGCGTCCGAAGCTCTCCAGCGTCACGGGCGTCTCCACATTCCTGCAGGCCGTGCAGGACTTCGGTGGCGGCGGAGGCCGCTCGGCCAACTCCCAGTACCAGTACACGCTGCTGGGTAATGACCTGACCGAGTTGCGCGCCTGGTCGCAGAAGCTGCGACTGGCCCTGCAGGACGTCCCCGAAATCGCCGATGTGGACACGGATCTGCAGCCCGGTGGCCTCGAGGCGAACGTGATCGTCGACCGCGACAGCGCCTCGCGGCTCGGCCTGACGGAAAGCCAGATCGACAACTCGCTCGGCGATGCCTTCGCCCAGGCACAGGTGTCAACCATCTACAATCCCTTCAGCCCGCAGCAGTACCACGTCGTCATGGAAGTCGCGCCGGAGTACTCGCAGAACCCTGAAGTGCTCAAGGAACTGTATGTCAGCACCTCGGGCGGCGCGGTGAGCGGCACGCAGTCGACGCAGGCCGTCGCCGGGACGACTCAGATCAAGGCCACACCCGGCGCCAGTGCGGCGGCAAGTGCTGCGGCGGTGGCGCAGGATGCGGCCCGCAATCTCGCGCTGAATTCACTCGCCAATGGCGGACGAGGCAACACGTCGACCGGTTCGGCTGTCAGTGTCAGCCCGGAAACCGTGGTGCCCTACTCGGCCTTCAGCCACTTCGCCACAGGCACCACTGCGGTCAGCGTGAATCACACCGGCACCTCGGTGTCCACTTCCATTTCCTACAACCTGCCCGAAGGGGTGTCGATCGGCGCGGGGATGGAGGCGATCGAACGCACCATGAACCAGATCCACATGCCCGTGAGCATCCGCGGCGGCGCCTACGGAACTGCGCGGCTGTTCCAGCAGAACGCCAGTGCCCAGCCGCTGATGCTGCTCGCCGCGCTGCTGGCGATCTACGTGGTTCTCGGCATGTTGTATGAGAGCTATACGCAGCCGGTGACGATCCTTTCGACCTTGCCTTCCGCAGGTGTCGGAGCGTTGCTGGCACTCATGGCCACTGACACGGAATTCAGCCTGATCGCCTTCCTCGGCATCCTGCTGTTGATAGGCATCGTCAAGAAGAACGCCATCATGATGGTCGACTTCGCGATCGAGGCCGAACGCACCCTGGGGCTGGATCCCCGCTCGGCCATTGCGCGCGCCTGCTCGCTGCGATTCCGGCCCATCATGATGACGACCTTCGCGGCCATCGCCGGCGCACTACCCCTTGCTGTCGCCACAGGTGACGGCACCGAGATGCGCCAGCCGCTGGGAATCTCCATCGTCGGGGGCCTCGTCGTGAGTCAGCTCCTGACGCTGTACACCACACCCGTCGTGTATCTGTATGTTCACCGCTGGGGCCGGAAGAAGAATCGCCTGCCGCAGCTGCCCGCACTGCACGCAAGCGGGGGACCGGCCGGTGGGCCGTTGCAAGCGAGTACCTGATGCCAATCGTCCGAGGAGTCCTGCTCACACTCATCGCCGCGCTGGTCACGGCCTGCGCCGTGGGTCCGAACTACAAGCGGCCGCCTTTCACGACCACGGCCGCCTTCAAGGAGGAAAACGGCTGGAAACCCACTGAACCCGCGGATGCGCTCGATCGCGGGCCGTGGTGGCACATCTACAACGACGATGTGCTCAACGGCCTGGAAGAGCAGCTCGACATCTCCAACGAGAACATCAAGGCGGCCGCGGCAGCCTACGAAGAGGCACGTGCCCTCGTCAGCCAGGCGCGAGCCGGGCTGTGGCCGTCCGTCTCGTTGGGCGCTGGCCGTGAGCGAACGCAGACCGGGAACCTTCGGCCGCATATCGTCAACTCGCTGGATGTGACTGGAAGCTGGGACATCGACATCTGGGGCCAGGTGCGCCGCTCGCTCGAGAGCAACCGCGATACCGCCCAATCCAGCGAGGCGCTGCTGGCAAGCGCGCGGCTGTCTGCCGAAGCGGCACTCGCTTCGGACTACTTCCAGCTGCGCGCGCAGGATCAACTGCAGATCATCCTCGATGACATCGTCGCGGCCGAAGAGCAATCACTGAAGATCACCGAGAACCGCTACCGGGTCGGCGTGGCGGCCAAGGCGGACGTCGTCACGGCCCGGACACAGCTGCTGTCGAGTCAGTCACAGCAAGCTGCCGCTCCCCTGCAGCGCGCGCTGCTGGAACATGCGATCGCGGTATTGCTCGGCAGGCAGCCGGGGGACTTCTCGTTGCAGCCCGCCGCCATGCGCAGCGATGTGCCCACGGTCCCGGCGGGACTGCCGTCGGTACTGCTGGAACGCAGGCCCGACATCGCGGGCGCTGAGCGCAAGGTCGCCGCCGCAAATGCCCAGATCGGCGTGGCGGTGTCCGCCTGGTTTCCCAGTCTGACCCTGACCGGTTCGGATGATTATTCGGGCTCGACGATCAGTCACCTGATCCGCACGGCGAACCGCGTGTGGGCGTACGGTCCGACGGTGGCCCTGTCCGTGTTCGATGGCGGGCTGCGCCGCGCCCAGCTGGCCCAGGCGCGCGCCGGCTACGAGATCACGGTGGACGACTACCGCCAGACCGTCCTGACGGCAATCCAGCAGGTCGAGGATGAGCTGGTTACACTGCGGGTGCTCGAGCGCCAGGCCGTCATCGAGGATGAGACGGTCAAGGCGGCCAGGGAAGCCGAGACGCTGACGCTCAACCAGTACAAGGCAGGTACGGTGCCCTACAGCAGTGTCATCACGGCGCAGACGACCCGTCTGAGCAGCGAGGAAACCGCGCTCAACGTGCTCTCGGGCCGGCTGCAGGCCAGCGTCGCAATGGTTGAGGCACTCGGTGGCGGCTGGAATGCGGCGAGCCTGAAGTAACCCCTTCACGATGAGTCAGTCCGGATCCAGCCAACCCGCCGCCGCTGTGTATCCGGACGGCCTGCCGGTTCCGCGGCGCTACTGGTCCATCGCCGCGGTCGTGCTGGCCATCACCATGTCGGTGCTGGACAGCAGCATCGCCAACGTGGCGCTGCCCTCGATCGCGCGCGACTTCCGCGCATCGCCCGCGGCATCCATCTGGGTCATCAACGCTTACCAGGTCGCCATCCTGATGGCATTGCTGCCGCTGGCTTCGCTGGGCGAGATCATCGGCTACCGCCGCGTCTCGCAGGCCGGGATGCTGATATTCACACTCGCCTCGCTCGGCTGCGCCTTCTCCCGCTCGCTGCCCGAACTCAGCCTGGCGCGCGTCGTACAGGGACTGGGCGCCGCCGGCATCATGAGTGTGAATGCGGCGCTGGTGCGCTTCACCTATCCGCAGCGCATGCTGGGCCGGGCCGTGGGCATCAACGCATTCGTGGTCGCGATGGCCGCGGCCACAGGTCCCTCGATCGCCGCGGCCGTATTGTCGGTGGCGACGTGGCCCTGGCTGTTCGGCATCAACGTTCCCATCGGCATACTGACTCTCCTGATCGCCTTCCGCGCGTTTCCGGAAACGCCCCATGCGCATCGTCCCCTCAACGTGGCAGGGACGCTTCTCAATGTCGGCACGTTCGGCTTGCTGATCAGCGGGCTGCAGGCATTCGCGCACCATGAGGTCACGACCCTGGCCGTGGCGCAGATCGCTGGCGGAGCCTTGCTGGGATTCGCGCTCGTGCGTCACGAGATCGACCGTGACGCACCGATCGTGCCGTTCGACCTGCTGAGGATCCGGTTGTTCTCGCTGTCGCTGGCGACCTCGGTTGCCTCCTTCATGGCGCAGACCGCGGGCCTGGTCGCGCTGCCTTTCGAGATCCAGCGGATCGGACACAGCGCCGTGGAGACCGGGCTGCTGATGACACCTTGGCCAATGGCCGTCGCGGTGGCGGCGCCGCTCGCCGGCCGGCTGGCAGATCGCCATCCGGCGGGATTCCTGGGCGGTGTGGGACTCGTACTGCTTGCGGCGGGGCTGGCTGCGCTGGCGCTGTTTCCTCAGGGTGGCAGCGTGCCCAACTTCATCTGGCGCATGTCGCTGTGCGGCCTCGGCTTCGGCTTCTTCCAGTCGCCGAACAACCGCGCGCTGCTCTCGTCGGCGCCACGAACACGCAGTGGCGCCGCGGGCGGCATGCTCAGCACAGCCCGTTTGCTCGGACAGACACTCGGTGCGGCCGGTGTTGCCATCCTGTTCCGGGCCTTCCCGGCGACGGGATCGAACATCGTGCTGTGGCTGGCCGCCTGCGTGGCGTTGCTGGCGGCGCTGATCAGCGCGTTGCGTCTCACCGGCAGTCCCGGCGCACAACGTCCCGCGCCCGCAGGTTAAATAGGCGGACGGCGCACGGCGCTTTCGTTACACTTCGACTACTCACGCAGCCGGATGTGCACCTTGAGCATCAAGCAGAACTCCGTTGTCACCTTCCACTACACGCTGAAGAATGACGCCGGCGAGATCATCGACAGCTCCAGTGGCTCGGAGCCACTGGCCTATCTGCATGGTCATGGCCAGATCGTCGGGGGCCTGGAGCGCGAGCTCGAGGGCCGCAACACGGGCGACAAGCTGAGCGTAAAGGTAGCCGCCGCGGACGGCTATGGCGAATACAACAAGGAGCTGGTGCAGAAGGTACCGCGCCGCTCGCTCAAGGGAATCTCCAAAATCAGCGTGGGCATGCGCCTGCACGCACAGACCGCGTCCGGCACTCGCGCGGTCGCCGTGACCCACGTGGCCGGCGACATGGTGACCCTGGACGGCAATCATCCGCTCGCCGGGCAGAACCTGAATTTCGACATCGAGGTCACCGACGTGCGCGAAGCCACCGAAGAAGAGCTTTCTCACGGTCACGTGCACGGAACTGGCGGTCACCACCACTGACGCACTCGGTGGCGCCGCACCTGCGCCTGAAATGCGCCGCGTGCACGCGGAGCACAGCGTGTCAGCGAGCGCCGACACCGGCATTCCTGCAATAACTGGAGGGGGACATCGTGCTTCAAGGCAATCCGGCAATCGCGAACCGCATCGGGGGCCGCACGCTTGCGGCTGTATGGACCTGCCTGACTCTGGGCGTCGTATCCGCCGCACAGGCCGACACTGTCGTGGTCACTGCCGATCACATGGTCGACGTGCTCGCCGGCAAGACGGTGGACCGCCCGCAAATCACGATCACCGATGGCCGCATCACCGCGATCGCCACCCAGGGTGCTGCTGTCCCGCAAGGCGCGCGCCGCATCGACCTCGCCGGCATGACGCTGCTGCCGGGCCTCATCGACATGCACACGCACATCACCGCCGACCCGCAATACGGTGGCTACCGGTCGCTTGAGTTCACCGACAACTTCTGGACGGTGGTCGGAGTCGCGAACGCGAAGAAGACCGTCGAGGCCGGCTTCACGACCATCCGCAATGTCGGCTCGGCCAACTACGACGACGTGGCGCTCAAGCAGGCCATCGAGCGCGGCTACGTGCCAGGCCCGCGGATCGTGCCCGCCACCTACGCCATCGGCGCGACGGGCGGCCACTGCGACTCGACCGAATTTCCACCCTCGATCATCGCTCCCTCGCCGGCCGTGGCCGACAGTCCGGATGCGCTGCGCGCCCTGGTCCGCAAACTGCGCAAGTATGGCGCAGAGGTCATCAAGTTCTGCGGCACCGGTGGAGTCTTCTCGAAGACCGACTCCGTCGGCGCGCAGCAGTTCAGCCTGCCGGAGATGAAGGCCATCGTGGATGAGGCGCACATGCTCGGTCTGCGGGTCGCGGTGCATGCGCACGGCGCCGCCGGCATCAAGGATGCGCTGCGCGCCGGTGTCGACACGATCGAACATGCCAGCCTGGCCGATGCCGAAGCGTTCGCCCTGGCGAAGGAGCACGGCGCCTGGTTTGACATGGACATCTACAACGACGACTACATCCTGGCGGAGGGCGAGAAGAACGGCACGTTCAAGGAATCGCTGGAGAAAGAACGCACGATTGGACTGAAGCAGCGCCAGACTTTCCAGGCCGCCGTGAAGGCGGGAGTGAAGATGACTTTCGGCACTGATGCGGGTGTCTATCCGAACGGGCTCAACGCGCGGCAGTTCGTGACGATGGTCAAGTGGGGAATGACGCCCATGCAGGCGATCCAGGCAGCGACCTCCACCGCGGCTGAAGCGCTCGGACGCCCCGGCGATGTCGGCGCGATCGCGGTAGGCCGCTATGGCGACCTGATCGCAGTCGTCGGTGATCCGCTTGCCGACGTCGCACGCCTGCAGTCGGTCGCGTTCGTGATGAAGGGTGGCGAGGTCGTCAAATCGCCGTAGCACATTGCCGGAATCCGGGTCAGCCGAACAGCGTGCCGCCCCAGTCGGCCGGATCGACGTCCTCGAGTGTCTGCGAGAAGATCCAGCGGTACCCGGCGAGATCCTCCACCGTGTACTGCCGCTCGCCGTAGGGATAGTCGGCGGGCGGACTGATGATGCGGGCCGCCAGGCGCCGGGTGTGCGCGTAATGTTTCTGGACGTCCTCGATCCTGACCATGATGGACAGGACCGGCGACTCGGCTGGAACGGCAGCTGAGGTCGCAGGACGCGCGGCACCCGGCTCCGCGCGTTGCTCGGTCACCAGGACCGAACCGGCGCCCACGGCAAGTTGGGATCGATGCGTGCCGATGCGCAGGCGCTCCACGAAGCCGAACGAGCGGCACAGCCACTCGACCGCGTCGCGCACGTCCGGATAGATCAGCACCGGGATCACCGCACCGGGTGGCATCGAGCGGTTCATGAATACAGTTTATGCTTGGAGCATGAAAAGCGATATGGAACCTGTACTGGCCACGGCGCGCGAACTGCACGGTGTGCTCAATGAACTCATTGCCCGCGAGCCGTTGTTTCACCGTCCCGAACTGGGCACGGCGCGCGACGCCGTGGAGGGCATGATTGCGGCGGATTTCTGGGAAATTGGCGCTTCAGGCCGCCGTTACAGCCGAGACTACGTTCTGGCGGTGCTGGCCAGTCGGCAGGATGAGACTCAACCCGAGGATGCGTGGTCCACGAGCGACTTTCACTGCCGACAACTCGCGGAGCGGGTGTATCTGCTGACGTACACACTGTTCCAGGGCGAGCGCAAGACTCGGCGGGCGACGATCTGGCAACGCAGCGCGTCAGGCTGGGAGGCCGTGTTTCATCAGGGAACAGTCGTCCAGGATTGACACAGGCGTCACGCCGCCGCGACCCGTAGCATCGCAGCAAGGCTGCGCTCGACGTCCTCATCCGTCGTAGCCCACGACGACACGCTGATGCGCATGGCAGTTCTGCCCTGCCACACGGTGCCGCCGCACCAGCATGTTCCCTCTTTCTGCAGGGCCTCGATTACGCTGCGTGTCCGTTGCGGATCGCCGAAAATCACCAGCACCTGGTTGAGCACGACATCGTTGGGTACTTCGTAGCCGGCGGCGCGCAACCCGTCCGCGAAGCGGCGTGCCTGACGACAGTTCCTCTCGAACAGTTCGGCCAGACCCGACCGGCCCAGCGTCCGCAGCACGGCCCACACCTCAACTCCACGCGCGCGTCGCGACAGCTCGGGAGTGAAGTCGCAGGGATTGCGTTCGTCAGTATCAGTCGGCAGATACTCCGCGGTAATCGCCATCGCTGCCTTCAACGTGTTGGCATCGCGCACGAACGCCAGGCCGCTGTCGTAAGGTACGTTGAGCCATTTATGAGCATCGGTCGCCCACGAGTCCGCCTGCTCCAGGCCACGAGCCAGTGGACGAAGCGATGGCGCGGCCTTCGCCCACAATCCGAACGCGCCGTCCACATGAACCCAGGCTCCCGCCGCGCGCGCACGAGGAATGAGGGCTTCGAAATCATCGAAGGCGCCGGTGTTGACGTTGCCGGCCTGCAGACACAGGATGCTGGGCCCGCGAATCTCAGGCAGCGCCTCGGGGCGCATGCGACCCTGACCGTCCGCGGGCACACGCACGATGCGCGATCTTCCCAGACCCAACATGCCCAGTGACTTGAGCATGCTCGGATGCGCTTCCTCTCCGCTGATGACGGTGATCACCGGAGCACCGAACAATCCTTCAGCCTCCACGTTCCAGCCGACACGCCTGAGCAGAGCGTTGCGAGCCGCGGCCAGCGCCGTAAAGTTGGCGACCGTGGCGCCGGTCACGAAGGCACCTCCGCTTCCAGCAGGCAACTCCAGAAGTTCGACGAGCCAACGCAACGCGACCCGCTCGACGCTCGAGACGCCGGGCGTCACCAGATGCAAGGCGGCGTTCTGATCCCACGCTCCCGCCAGCCAGTTGGCCGCGAGACTGACCGGCACGGAACCGCCGCACACGAACCCAAAGAAGCGGGGTCCGGCCATCGCCATGGTGGCGGGTGACACCACATCATCCAGCAACGCCAGGGTCGCGGCTGGGTCCGCACCATCCGCCGGCAGTGCTTCTTCCAGCTTGCGCAATGCATTGACCGCTGGCAGCGGCGGCATGACGCCTCGATCGCCGAGTCCCGCCAGATACTTCCGCGCGCGACGCGTGGCCTCGTCGAGAATTGCGTACACGATAAACCCCTGCCTGTGACCGGCGGTGCCGGGTGTGCGATTCTCGTGCGCCACTCCCATGGAGGCAACCTGCGCCCTTCCCACCGAAGCCATCTGCACCCGCCCCGCGGGCAACCTGAAACGCCGGGGATTTGCGGCCGGCACGGCGGCCCATTACGCTCACTGCCAGCCTGCCGGAACGGCGGGCCGGCGCAACCCGTGCTGGCATGCGGCGACCGAGGCCGTCGTGTGGCGACCGAGGCATGCGAAGGGGGATTGATGAATCTGGAATACTCCGCCGCGGAACTGCAGTTCCGCGATTCGGTGCGAGCCTTCCTGCGACGCAGCCTGGCGCCGGAACTGCGCGCCAGGGTGTTGGGTCTGAAGCGATTGACACGCGCGGATCTGATTGGCTGGCACCGCACGTTGCACTCGGTGGGCTGGTCCGCCCCCTCCTGGCCGCGGGAACAGGGTGGGCCGGGCTGGTCGGCGGTCGAGCAACACCTGTTCGACGAGGAGTGCAGTCTCGCCGGTGCCCCTGCCATCCTGCCCTTCGGAGTGCGTATGGTGGGTCCGGTCATCATGGCCTTCGGCAATCGCAGCCAGCAGGAGCATTTCCTGCCGCGCATCCTCTCGGGCGAGCATTGGTGGTGTCAGGGCTACTCGGAGCCGGGCGCGGGGTCGGACCTCGCCTCGCTCACCACGCGCGCCGTGCGCAACGGCGATCGCTACATCGTCAACGGCCAGAAGACCTGGAATACACTTGGCCACTTCGCCGACTGGATCTTCTGCCTGGTGCGAACCGACACGCAGGCACGGCCACAGGCCGGCATCTCCTTCCTGCTCATCGACATGAAGTCGCCTGGTATCAGCGTGCGGCCCATCAAGCTGCTCGACGGCGAGCATGAGGTCAACGACATCTTCTTCCAGGACGTCGAAGTGCCGGTGGCCAACCGCGTCGGTGAGGAGAACAAGGGCTGGACGTACGCGAAATACCTTCTCGGGCACGAACGCGTGAACATCGCCCAGATCGGGCAATCGCGCCGCGAGCTCAACCGCCTCAAACAGCTCGCCGCCAGGGAGCCCAGCGGCGCGGGGCGGCTGCTGGATGACAGCCGCTTCCGCCACCGCATCGCCGAACTGGAAATCGACCTGCTGGCGCTGGAGTTCACCGTCATGCGCGTGCTGTCGGCGCAAGCCCGCCGCAGCGATCCGGGACCGGAATCCTCGGTGCTCAAGATCCGCGGCTCGGAGCTGCAGCAGGCGCTCGCGGAGCTGAGCATGCAGGCCCTGGGACACTACGCCCTGCCCTGGGTGCCCGAATCGCTCGAGGCGGGCTGGCAGGGCGAGCCGGCGGGTGCGGCCGACTGGGGCGCACTCACGGGGCGTTATTTCAACCAGCGCAAGACCTCGATCTACGGCGGCTCGAACGAGATCCAGCGCAACATCATCGCGCAGCGCATTCTCGAGCTGTGAGCGGCGGAGTGCCCTGATGGATTTCGAACTGACCGAAGACCAGACCGTGCTGCGCGACTCGTTGCAGCGGCTTCTGGCGCACGAGTACTCGTTCGAACGGCGACGCCGCTTTCTGGACACACCCCACGGTCACGACGCGGAGTTCTGGAAACTGCTCGCCGGACAGGGGGTGCTCGGTGCGGGGCTGCCAGAGGAGCACGGCGGCCTCGGCGGGCCCACCGAGACGATGATCGTGATGGAGGAAATAGGCCGCAGCCTCGTGCTCGAACCTTACATGAGCACCGTCGTCACGTTCGGTGGATTGCTGCGGGACCATGGAAGCGAGGCTCAGCGGGCGACACTGCTGCCCGCGATCATTCGTGGCGAATGCCGTGGTGCGCTCGCTCACCATGAAGCGGGGGCGCGCTACGATCTCGGTCATGTCGGGTGTACGGCACGCCGAGCCCAGGGCAGTTATGTGCTGAACGGCAGCAAGACAGTCGTACAGGATGGCGCCGTTGCAGACTGGCTGGTGGTCTCAGCCCGGGGCGAAGAGACGGGCGGGCTGTCGCTGTTCCTGGTTGGAGCGGACACTGCCGGGCTGCGCTGGACGCGCTATCGCACTCATGATGGACGCAGCGCGGCCGATGTCACGTTCGTCGATGCCAGGATCGCGGAGTCAGACCGCCTGGGTGCGCCGGGCACAGGCCTGCAGGCAGTGGAACAGGCCGCAGACCTCGCCATCGCCGCACTATGCGCCGAAGCCGTCGGTGCGATGGAGGCCCTCCAGGAAGCGACGCTGCAGTATCTCAAGACACGCCGTCAGTTCGGCCAGCCCATCGGTCGCTTCCAGGTGCTGCAGCATCGGATGGCCGACCTGTTCCTCATGAGCACGCAGGCGCGCTCGATGAGCTTCCTGGCCACGGGACGCTGTCGGGAGACGGATGGCAGGCAGCGACGACGCGCACTGTCGGCCGCGAAGGCCTATATCGGCAGGGCTGCACGCTTCGTCGGCCAGCAGGCGGTGCAACTGCACGGCGGCATGGGTATGACCGCGGAGTTGTCGGTCAGTCATTACTTCAAGCGGCTGACGCTCATCAACGCGACCTGGGGAGACACCGATCACCACACCGGCATCGTCGGCGATCTCCTGCTGGATGAAGCGCAGTGAGTCCCTCCCTCTAAGACCGGGCATCGTGCGGCGGCAACAGGCGGCAGCGGAGCAAAGCGCATGGGTGGCATGAATCTCGCATTCTGGCCGCAACACCTGTCGCGCCATCTGGAGCTGCCGGCCACCTCTCTTTGGTACAACCTGGAAGTTTCCGCGACGCGCTATCCCGACAGGGCTGCCGTCGTGTACTACGACCGGATCCTGTCATACGCCGAATTGCGCTGGAGCGCGGAACGACTGGCGGGATATCTGCAGCGACACTGTGGTGTGCAGCGCGGCGAGCGTGTCGCGCTGTTCATGCACAACTGTCCGCAGTTCATCATCGCGTACTACGCCATTCTGCGCGCCGAGGGGATGGTGGTCCCGATCAATTGCATGAGCACCGCGTCCGAACTGACGCACATTGTTCGCGACTGCGGCGCGCGCACACTCATCGCCTCGCAGCAGCTCGTACCTCACGCACAATCCCTCGGCGACGTCCTGCGCCATACGATCGTCGCGTGTTACTCGGACTACCTTCCCGATACGTCAGACCTCACTCCACCTGACTTCATTGCCGTGCCGCGGAGCCCGCTGCACGACGGGCAAATCGCGTGGGGCGAAGCGCTGGATGCCAACTTCGCGCCACAACCGCACGTCGCCGGACCGGACGATCTTTGCGTGATGCCGTACACCTCTGGCACCACCGGCAAACCCAAAGGCTGCATCCACAGTCACCGTAGTGTTATGCACACGGCGGTGGGAATCGCGCGCTGGCACGAGGGAAAGTCCATTGAATGCGTGCTGACGCTGCTGCCGATGTTCCATGTCACGGGCATGCAGGGCTCGATGAACACGCCGCTGTTCCTGGGCATCACGATGGTCCTGATGTCGCGATGGGACCGGGAGGTTGCGGCCAAACTGATCCAGAGGTACCGCGTCAACTCCTGGACGACGGTTCCCACGGTCATCGTCGATCTGCTGTCCAGCCCGGACCTGGACCGATACGATCTGTCCAGCTTGCGCAGCATCGGCGGCGGCGGGGCCGCCATGCCGCGCGCGGTCGCCGCGAGACTCCAGGAAAAGTGCTCCCTTACCTATGTGGAGGGTTACGGGCTGTCCGAAACCATGGCACCGAGCCACATCAATCCGCCCGCCCGCCCCAAGCCGCAGTGCCTGGGCATTCCCATCTTCGACACGGACTCGCGCGTGGTGGATCCACAGACTCTCGCCGAGCTGCCCGTCGGGGAGGTGGGCGAGATCATCACGCGCGGACCTCAGGTATTCGCCGGTTACTGGAATCAGCCCGAGGCCAACCGCGAGTGCTTCATCGACCTGGACGGCGAGACGTTCTTCCGCACGGGCGATCTCGGCTACGTGGACGCGGAGGGTTACTTCTTCTTCGTCGACCGCCTCAAGCGGATGATCAATCTGGCCGGGTTCAAGGTGTGGCCGGCGGAAGTGGAAGCGCAGCTCTACGCGCATCCGGCCATCCAGGAAATCGTGATCATCGCCAGTCCCGACGAGCGTCGCGGGGAGACCGTCAAGGCCGTGGCCATCCTGCGCCCGGATGCCAGGGGGCAGGTCACGGCTGAGCAACTGCGCGAGTGGGCGCGCCAGCACATGGCGTCCTACAAGGTTCCGCGTCTGTGGGAATTCGTCGAGACACTGCCGAAGTCAGCCACCGGCAAGATTCTCTGGCGGGTGCTGCAGGAACAGGAGCGGCGCAATCAGCCGCGTGATCGACCCGGAGCGGCGAGTACCGCGACTTCCTGATCCCTGAGTCACTGCGCAGGGGTATCGCGGGCCTCGCCCACCCAGCCGCGCCAGACCGAGACCAGCGCGGCCATGAGGGCGGGGCCGAGAAACAGTCCGACCAGACCGAATGACTCCACGCCGCCCAGGATACCCAGCAGTACCCACAGGAAGGGCAACTTCGCGCCCTCCCCGATGATCACCGGACGAACGAAGTGATCGGCTACGAACAGGACGACGCTGCCAGCCACGAACACACCCACGGCCGCGCCCACCGCTCCATCGCTCCCCATCACCAACGCCACCGCGCCAAACACCACCGGCGCTGCAAAGGGAATCATGGCAAACACTCCCGTCACCGCGCCGATCAGGATGGGGTGCGGCGCACCGGCGACGGCGTACACACCGCACATGATCGCGCCTTCCGCAACAGCGACGAGCACGATGCCGTCCACGGTGGCTCGAACAGCGGCGGCGGCGCGGTTCATCAATCCTTCCACGGTCGGACCAAACAGGCTGCGGGCAACACGGCGTACGTCGGTGCGCAGCGAGTCGCGGTTCAGATACACGAAGTAGAGCGTGAGCAGTGTGAACACCAGCGTGCTCAGCCGCCGCAGCAACTGGACTCCGACCAGACGGGTCCATTCATACACGGCGGGCTTGGTCTGGACAGTGGCGGCCGCGGCGCCCGTGTGATGGAACTTCTCCATCCACTGCCCATTGGCCCAGTCCCCGATCAGGGGCAGCTGCACCAGCCATTGCGGCAGATCCGGCGGCCCGCCGCGGGCCGGATCGAAGAAGGTCCGCGCCAGGCTCAACGCCTCGCGCACGGCGACGATACCGCCGTATACCAGCGGAACGATGAGGACCAGTCCGACGAGAGTCGTGAAGGTCAGCGCCGCCCAGACATGGCGGTGCTTGCCGCCAAACTTCGCCAGCCAACGGTCATACAGGGAGGACGTGCCGATCGCGAGCACGACCGCCCAGCACAACGCAGCCAGAAAGTGCTGCAACATCCACGCGCCCAGCAGCAGCAGCGCGCTGATCAGCGTGTAACGTGCGATCTTCTGGCCGGCGGACAGGTCCGGGGTTGACACGCCAAGTCTTCCTTGAGGGATACAGTGCAGTATACAGGCGTTCTATACTGCTGATGATGACCCAGGAAGATACCCGGCAGGCCGGCCCCACCACTCATTCCCACGGGCTTCCCGGCACCGAGCGGGTCGGATGCCCGGACTGCGGCCTGGTACAGGCCCTGGTGCCTCCCGGACGCGGCGAGATCGCCGAATGTCCGCGCTGTTCACGGATACTCGCCGGCACGGCCACGGGCCGGATCGGCACGCCCCTGGCGCTGTTTGTGTCCGCCCTGGTCCTGCTCATTCCGGCCATCGCCGCCCCGCTGCTGGTGGTCTACACGTTCGGCGCCCGGCGTGCCGGCTGGCTGTCGACCAATGTCACGGCTCTGTGGCGCGATGGATTCGAATCGCTCGGCGCCCTGGTGGGCCTGTTCAGCATCGTCCTGCCAGCGGTGTTCCTGCTGCTGATCATCTGGGTGCTGGCGAGCCTCCGCTGGCAGCGCACGGCGCCGGTAGGGGCCGTCTTCCGCTGGGCACAGCACCTGCGTCCGTGGGTGATGATCGAAGTATTCCTGGTGGGCGGTTTCGTGGCCTACAGCCGCATCAAGGTGGTTTCAAGCGTCGATGTGGGGATTGGCGGCTGGTGCCTGCTGGCCGCGGCGCTGCTGGTGATGCTCGCCGTGACCCAGCTCGATGAGCGCACGGTGTGGGAAAAGCTGCGGCCACAGGAAACGACGCCGGACGGCGGCAGCACGATCGCCTGTACCGTGTGCGATTTCATCGTGCCCGCCGCGGCAGCGGGCGGGGAATGCCCCCGCTGCGGCGCAGGCGTCTACCGGCGCAAGCCGGACTCGCTGCGGCGTACCGCGGCACTGGCGGCGACCGGCTACCTCCTCTACATTCCCGCGAACACGCTCCCTGTGCTCACGACCGTACGCTTCGGACGTGAGGAAACCAACACCATCCTCAGCGGAGTGATCGAGCTTGCACGCAACGACTTGTGGCCGCTGGCGGTGATCGTGTTCACGGCCAGCATCATCCTGCCGCTCGTCAAGCTGGCGGGACTGACCTGGATGCTGCTAGCCACCCGACGTGGCTCCGGCAGGCTCCTCGTTGCGCGCACGCGCCTGTATCGAAGCATCGACACCGTCGGACGCTGGTCCAACATCGACATCTTCTCCGTCGCCGTACTGGTCGCGATCCTGCAGTTCGGTTCGCTCACGGCCGTGCACGCGGGTGACGGCCTGGTTGCATTCGGCGCAGTCGTGATCGTTACGATGTTCGCCACGCTGATGTTCGATCCCCGGCTGATGTGGGATGCCGGCAGGAGCGTCCATGGCTGATCCCGGAGAGGCTCCGCGGGAAGAACCTGTCGCGGATACGACTCCGCGGGCGCGGGTGCGCGCGCAACGCGGGCTGGCATGGGTGTGGTTCGTGCCGATCGGCGCGGCCGCCATCGTCATGTGGCTGGCATGGCGCTCGCTGGCTGATCGCGGCCCGGCCATTACCATCGCCTTCAAATCCGTGGACGGTCTGCAGGCGGGCCAGACGAAGATCCAGCATCGCAACGTGGATCTGGGTACGGTCGAATCGGTCGAGCTCACACCGGACATGTCGGGTGTCATCGTGCATGCGCGGATGACGCGCAACGCGGCCGGACATCTGACCGAGAACACGCGCTTCGCCATCATCGCGCCTCGCGTGGGGGTCGGCGGCATCTCGGGGCTGTCCACTATCGTGTCGGGCTCGTACATCGAGATGTATCCGGGCAAGCCGGGAGCGCCACGGCGCGACTTCGTCGGCCTGGACGAGCCGCCGATTCTTTCTCCCGACACGCCTGGACGCTCGTTCATCCTCATGTCGTCGGACCTTGGCTCTCTGACACGCGGATCGCCTATTTCCTACCGCGGAGTCTCGGTCGGCGAGGTGGAAAGCTATGAGCTGATGCCCGGCAGCAGGGGTATCAAGGTCACTGCCTTCGTCCGCGCCCCCTACGATGAGCTGGTGCATCCGCAGACGCGCTTCTGGAATGCCGGCGGGGTCGATCTGACACTCGGCGCCGACGGACTGCGGATCCGTGCCAACTCCTGGCAGCAGCTGCTGGCCGGCGGCGTCGCCTTCGAGACCCCGCCCGAGGTGCTCTCGCAGGCATCGAGTCCCGCTGCCAGCGTGTTCGGGCTATACGATAACCGCCAGGCCGCCGAGCGCGCGCCGCAGGGCCCGACGCTGGACTACATCGCCGACTTCTCCGGCAACCAGCGTGATCTGTCCGCGGGTACTGCCGTCGAACTGCAGGGCATCCAGGTGGGCGAGGTTCGCGATGCTCATCTGTCCTACGACTCGCAGGCACACACCCTGGTGACGCGTGTCAGTTTCTATGTCGATCCGGAGCGCGTCAGGATCGCGAACCTTCCGCAACCCGACGGCGCCAGCCGACAGAAGATCGTGGCCCAGTGGATCGACACTCTGGTGCGGGACGGTCTGCGTGCCCAGGTGTCGTCGGCCAGCTTCCTGACCGGCATGAAGATCGTCGGCCTGGAAATGATTCCCGATGCACCGCGCGCACACCTGGAACACATAGGCGAGTTGGTGAAGATGCCGAGCACGACCGCGGGCGATCTCACCGCGGTGCTGGCGAGCCTGCAGAAAGTGCTGACGAACATCGACCGCGCCACGTCCGGGCCCGAACTGGGCCACGCGCTCCAATCGCTGGACGAGACGCTCACTCGTCTCGACAAGGTCACGCGCGACATCGAACCTGACATCAAGTCGTTGATCAAGAGCCTGCGGGATACGGCCGATTCGGCCCAGGCCACTCTGAACACCGTGCAGAGCCTGATGGGGAACACGGCGCCCACCGGCACGGATCTGCCGCGCCTGATGCGGGAACTCACCGAAGCTGCGCGCTCGGTGCGCGGTCTGGCGGACTATCTCGACAGACATCCGGAAGCGCTGCTGCGCGGGCGCAAGGGAGACGACAAATGAGCCTGCGGTCGCTGAGCCGTGCCACCATCCTCTGCATGGCTGCTGCCGGCGTCATCGGCGGCTGCGCTTCGAGCGCGCCCTTGCGTTACTACACGCTGAGCCCCACCACGCCCGCCTCCCGGCCTGCGGCTTCAGCCGGCATGATTCCCGTGCGCGTGGATCGTGTCACGATACCGGCAGAGCTCGATCGTTCCCAACTCGTGCGCCGTCTCGATGCGACGCGCGTGCAGATCATGGATGAAGACCGCTGGGCGGCGCCACTGGATGACATGATCCATCGCGTGCTGTCCGAGGATCTCGCCGCGCGTCTGCCGGCGGGCACGGTGGCGGATCCCAACGAACCGGCTCTGGGAGAGAAGCGACAGTCACTCGCGGTGGACATCGTCGAGCTGTACGGCGATGCGGGATGCGCAGTGACCCTGCGTGCGGCGTGGGTCTTGAAACAGCCCGACACCGCCAGTACGCGTGGCGGCGAACAGATCCGCATCGCGCCGCCCTCCTGCGCCGGAGCGGTTTCCATACCGCCGGCCATGAACGAGGCGCTTGGACAGCTCAGCGACCGGCTTGCCAGCGCCGTAGCGCAGGGAACGATCGCTGACTGAAAGGCTCACTGAGTCGTCGCGGCGGCCAGCCGCGTGAACTCGCCCGCCAGGGTGTTGACCCGGCCTACGTACACGCGGACCTCGTGGTCGCCGCACATCTGTCCATCGGTCAGTCTGAATCGCCGCCGCGCGAATACATCGCCGGCACCCGCGCCGCACAGGTGAATGACCGCCGCAAGTTCCTGTCGCTGACGTGGTGTAGCACCGGCAAGCCCGTGCCGATCCAGCGTGGCGGCAACCGCCCGATCGAGGTAGGCCGCTGTCAGCTCGATGGAGTGAGCCGGCAGCACACGGAAATACAGGCTGTTGAACCAGCAGGAATGCCAGTCCTTCCAGGGTCCGTCCTCGATGACCTGGTGATCGCGGATGCAGTAGCGCTTCGCCTCCGCGAACGTGCCGTCGGTGAGCTGGTACATGCCCACGGCGCTGGATGCGGGGCGATAGACGCTGAACGGATGCAGTGACCAGGACCAGCGCCAGTATGTGCGGGCGATGGGATTGCCCGAGGCCTCCACCTGCGCCAGCGCAGCCAGCAGCTCGGGGCTGATGTTGCGCGTGGAATAGGCCTCGAACGCGGCATGGTACTGATGCCAGGTCGCCGCGGGCATCTTGTTGAGAGTGCCACTGACCGGAAAGAACAGCTCCGTGGGCTTGCGGATCACCTGGTAGATCCCGTTGACCGCCAGCGCCACGGCCGCGATGACCAGCAGGCAGATCACGACCTGCAGTCCGGGCGGCGCGCGACGGAAGGCGCTGCGCCATCGGCGCCGGCGGCTGGCACGGGGCCAGAAAGCCGTCAGTGTCGGGCGGCGCTTGCGGCCGCGCGCGCTCTTGCGTCGATTGTTTCGGGCAGCCTTCCTGCGTGGCATTCGGCCCAATTCCCCTCACATGGAGCGCGCCACGTGCGGCTGCCCGTCCCATAATTTAGCATGCGTACCAGGATCGGCCCCGCGCTGCCCCCATGAGTCCGTTGCAGAAAATCACCGCGATCGTCCTCCTGCTGTTGCTGGGTGCCACGGGCTATGGCTGGTGGCATACGAACCCGTCGGCGGCCTCGACCGAGAAGCCCGGACGGCCGCGGCCCGTAGCCGACACTTCAACGGGAATAGACGAACATACGTTCGCACTCTCCCAGCGGCTGGCCGCCTTGGCCGACGGCGCCGACGAGCAGCCTCTCGCCGAGAACGCGCAGCGTCTCGCGGATCACGAACTGGATCTGGCATTCACAGCCGAGCTGCGTCGCATCGAAGCGCATCCGCCCGTTCTGAGCCCCGAGGCGCAGCGCATCCAGGATCGCCTGCAGAAGTCGCAGCGGCTGCTGGAGGCAGACCAGGCCAGCGCGAAGCAACTGACCGCCGCGGTGAATCAGGTCACTGCGGCGCAGAAGAGCGCCCTGCAGGATCAGCTCGACCTGGCCAGTTCGCAGGTCGAACTGGACAAGGACGAGGTCGAGGAGGCCAACCAGGACCTGCTGGAGGCTGGCGGCAATCAGCACCAGCGCGTGCAGATCATGATGCAGGAGCACTCGGCGGCGGAGAAGATTCATCCCGCTCCGCCCGTGGACGCCAGGCCATCGGGCGCCCAGGGTCTGGTGAGGAAATTCCGCGAGTGGCTGCGGCTGCGCCACAAGGATGAATGGCTGGCCTACGGCGCCGCACTGGCTGAAGCGGACGCTGCGCATCTGAGCAGCGCGCGACAGGAGCTGGCCTCACAGCTCGAATCGAGCAAGGCCGTCGTCCCCGAGCTTGCGCATCACACGAAGAGCGCCCGGTCGTCTGACGCTCCCGGTGCTGCCCACGCACCCGCAGCGTCTCCCGCAACGTCTCCCGCAACTCCACCCGCAACGTCTCCCGCAACCCCACCCGGGGTGCCGCCTGCCGCCTCGGCGGGCCTGCTGACGACGACGCGACAGATCGGCGCCGACCAGAAGATCCTGACCCTGCTCGACCAGCGCATCGCCGACCTCAAGCAGCTCGACGGCATCTATACCAAGTGGCGCACCGTATCCGCTGCAAAGGCGATGTCGGAGCTGCACGAGATCCTCGTGAGCGCCGCGATCGTGTGGATGATCGTCCTGCTGCTTGTGTTCGTGGACCGTTGGCTCGAACACCTGTTGGGGCGCACCAGGCTGGACCGCCGGCAGGTGGAGACGCTGCGCAGCGTGACGCGTGTCGCGCTGCAGGTTCTGGGTATCCTCATCATCCTGTTCATCGTGATCGGCGTTCCGGGGCAGCTCGGCACCATCATCGGACTGGCGGGTGCCGGTCTCACCGTGGCGCTGAAGGACTTCATCGTGGCCTTCATCGGCTGGCTGGTGCTGATGGGACGCAACGGCGTGCGGCTCGGAGACTGGGTGGAGATCAACGGCGTCAGCGGCGAGGTCGTCGAGCTCGGCATGTTCCACACCGTGCTGCTGGAGACCGGCAACTGGACGGACGCCGGTCATCCGACCGGCCGCCGCGTCACCTTCACGAACAGTTTCGCGATCGAGAAGCACTACTTCAATTTCTCGACCTCCGGCCAGTGGCTGTGGGACGAGCTGCTGGTACTGGTGCCCTTCGACAAGGACCCCAACGTGGTGGCAGCGGCCCTCAGTCGGGAAGTCACGACGGCGACCGCGGCCAGCGCCACTCAGGCCGAAGAAGAGTGGCGCCGCTCGGCGCCATCCCGGCGCAGCAGCGTGTTCTCGGCGACACCGGGCATCAGTGTCAAACCGGCGGTCGGGGGAGTCGAGGTCGCGGTGCGCTACATCACCCGCGCGAGCGAGCGCTTCCAGCTGCGCGCCAGGCTGTATCAGTATGCGGTGCAGCTGCTCAGCGGATCCACGCAGTCCGGTGGACTTGCGCAGTCCGGCGGACCCGCGCAGCCCGGCGGACCCGCGCAGCCCGGCAGCCCGCCTCAGGCCCGGTGAACTATCGGCGCACGCGCAGGTAGCCGATGCCGAGCAGGCCGAACCAGACCGGCGCCACGTACAGGGCCACGCGTGTGTCCGTATCGAGACTCAACATCGCCACGACGATGAGCAGGAAGGCCACGACCAGCCAATTGGCCGCCGGCGCGCCGGGCATCCGATAGGCAACGGCCGGCGCCCTTCCCTGCGCCACGGCGTCGCGATACCGCGCATGGGAGACCATGATGATGATCCAGGTCCACAGGGTGCCGATCAGCGCCACGCTGGTGACCCACGTGAACACTTCCTTGGGCACGATGTAGTTGAGGACGATTCCTATCAACATCACGGCCGCGGACGCGTGGATGCCCGTCGCAGGGACATGATGGGAATTCAGTTTGCCGAAGGAGCTGGGCGCGTGGCCGCGCAGGGCCAGTGAATACAGCATGCGGCCGGTACTGAACAGACCGCCGTTGCATGAGGAGGCGGCCGCGGTGATGACCACCAGGTTGATGATGTTGGCCGCCCCCGGGATACCCACCTTGTCGAACATCATCACGAACGGGCTCATCTCCGGACTGAGCTCGTTCCAGGGCACGAGCGACATGATGACCACGAGCGCGCCGATGTAGAACAGCAGGATGCGGAAGATGATGCTGTTGGTGGCTCGGGGCAGCACCACGCCCGGGTTGCGGGCCTCGCCGGCGGTGACGCCGATCAGCTCCACGCCCGAATACGCGAACATGACGATCTGCAGCGTCAACAGCACACCGAGCGGGCCAAACGGCATGAAGCCGCCATGTGACCAGAGATTCGCGAAGCTGGCGCTCGGACCGAGAGCGCCCACCTTGAAGACGATGACCACCAGTCCCACCACGATCAGCAGCACGATGGTGATTACTTTCAGCAGCGCGAACCAGAATTCCAGCTCGCCATAGACCCGGACCGCGAGCAGGTTGGTGCCGTAGAGGAGCACGAGGGCGATCAGGCCCGGCAACCACTGGGGCACGTGCGGCAGCCAGAAATGCACATAGATGCCGATGGCCGTCAGTTCGGCCATCGCGGTCACGATCCACATGAACCAGTAGGACCAACCGGTCACGAAGCCTGCCCAGGGCCCGACGAATTCCTCGGCGTAGGTCGCGAACGATCCGGCCACCGGGCGGTACGTGAGCAGCTCGCCCAGGGCCCGCATGATGAAGAAGATCGCAGTACCGCCGATCAGGTAACTCAGCAGCAGTCCGGGCCCGGCACGATGGATGGCGCCGGCCGATCCCAGGAACAGCCCGACCCCGATGGTGCCGCCGATGGCGATGAGCTGGATGTGCCGGCTCTGCAGACTGCGCGTCAGTTCCGCGCCGGAGGATGACCGTGACCCGCTCGAGACGTCAGATGCCGACATGCATGAACCCGCGCCGTGGATCGATGCGCGAGTGTAAGCCACCGTACCGGGACGGGCGCGGCTATTCCATCGCGGGATAGGGACCCTTGCCGCCCTCGGCGATGAAGCGGTCGATGCGCTCCGTGAGCACCGGCAACGGTACCGAGCCCAACTCCAGCACGGCGTCATGGAACGCGCGGACATTGAAACGCGGCCCGAGGGCCTTCTCGGCCTTCGCGCGCGCCTCCAGGATCGCACGCTCACCCAGGTAGTACGACAAGGCCTGGCCAGGCCAGGCGATGTAACGGTCCACCTCGGTCTCGATCTCGTGCCGGGACAGCGCCGTGTACTCCCGCAGATAGGCCTGCGCCTGTTCGCGCGACCAGCCCTGGGAGTGCACTCCGGTGTCCACTACCAGCCGCGCAGCGCGCCAGATCTGGTACCCCAGCATGCCGAACCGGTCGTAAGGCGTGGCGTACAGATTCATCTCCGCACCCAGTCGTTCGCAGTACAGCGCCCAACCCTCGCCGTAGGCGGACAGGTAGGCATGCTGGCGGAACTCAGGCTGACTGGCGTGCTCGAGCGCAATCGGCATCTGGAAGGCATGCCCGGGCGCCGACTCGTGCAGCGTCAGGGCCGTGAGGTTGTATAGCGGTCGGCTCGGAAGATCGTACGTATTGAGCAGAAACACACCCGGCCCGCCGCGCCCGGCGGTGTAGAACGGCGCGAGATCCCCGGGCACGGGCTTGATGGTGAAACGGGCGCGCGGCAGATAACCGAAGAACTGCGCCGCCTTGCCGTCGAACAGCTTGGCGATCCACGCCCCGCGCATCAACAACTCCTCCGGCGTACGGGCGTAGAAGCGCGGGTCACTGCGCAGGAACTGGAGGAACGCGGCGAAGTCGCCCTTGAATCCGCTTTCCTGCATCACGCCGAGCATCTGCGCGTGCAACTGCTGCACCTCGGATTCGCCCAGCGCATGGATTTCGGCGGGCGCCAGATCCACGGTGGTGTACTCGCGGATCTTCGCCCGGTAGTACGCCGGACCGTCCGGAAGATCGGCGGCGGCCAGTGTCGTCCGGCAGCCGGGCACATACTCCTCGCGCATGAACTTCAGCAGTTCCACGTACGCGGGCTGCACGACATCGCGGATCACCTGCAACGCGGACGCGCGCAGACTGGCCTGATCCGCCGCCGCGATCCCGGGCATCTCCCTGAACGGCGTGTAGAACAGGCTGCCTTCGGGCGTGGCTTGCGTGACAGCGGTGATCGACGCATCCCGGCCCTCCATGGTCACGCGCGGAGGCGTGAAGCCACGCCTGAGGCCGGCTCGCATCTCCTCGATCTGCTCATGGAAGTAGCGTGGTACATCGCGCATCTGCGCCAGCCAGTTGCGGTACTCCTGCAAGGTGCGAAACGGCCTGCGCGCGGTGTAGCCGATGTCGGTCCAGAACGTGGTGTCGGAATTGGCCGGCATCTCGAACTCGCGAAAGCGCTGGTTCGCGATGAGAACCTCGATCTGCGGCCGGTAGATGTCGTAGTTGAGCCGCTCCGCCGGCGACAACTGCCCGCGCGGAATGGACTGCAGGCGCGTGAGCACATCCTGCCAGTACCGCCGGCGCTGTTCCTGGCTGGCCGGATCGACTCGTGGCAGATGATCCACCACCGGCTTCTGCGCGTCCTCGTCGTCAGCGAGCTGCTCGATGCGCCATTTCCATTCGGCGGTGTAGAGGGCTCGAAGCCTTGCGTCGGCGTCCTGATGCGGCCGGCATCCACCCAGCATCAGCACGATCAGGGGTATCGACAACCACGCGAGTTTCATGTCAGCCCGCCCTTCCCCACTGCTGGTTCAGCGCCACTCCACCGAGAATCAACACGCCGGCGATGGCCATGGTTCCCGTCAGGGCCTCCCCCAGCGCGAGCCATGCCCACAACACACCGAAGAGCGGAATCAGATACGTCACCGTCGAAGCGCGCGGCGCCCCGATACGGTGGATGAGCCGATAGTAGAAAACGAACGCAACACCCGTGCACAGCACCCCCAGCAGTATTGCACTGGCCCAGGAAGTCCAGGGTATGGGCGTCGCCGGCCAGGTCACCACCGCCAGCGGCGCAATCAGCGTGGCTGAGCAAACCAGCGTCCCCGCCGCGAGGGCTCCGGCGGGCAGACCCGCCAGATGGCGGCGCACCAGGTTGGCGCCGCAACCGTACATCATGGAGCCGACCGTGCCGGCGAGAGCCGCCGGCCAGACTCGTACGCCGCCGGTCTTGCCGCTGGCCAGCACGACGACGCCGACGAATCCCGCGACCAGTCCCACGGTGCGCCGCGCGCTGATGGATTCTCCGAAGAAGATCAGCGCCACCAGCGCCGTGAACATCACGGTGGTGGCGTTGGCGATGGCGCCGATCCCCGCTGGCGCCCGCTGCGCGGCCCAGGCGAACAGCACGAATGGCACTCCGGAGTTGAGAGCCGCTATACCCGCCAGCTTCAGCCAGATCCCGTGAGTGAAACGCGCGCGGGCCGCCCACAGGAAGGGCAGCAGCACGAGGGCTCCCAGCGCCAGTCGCACCTCGACGAGCGGAAACGCACCGAAGTGCCCGGCGGCCACGCGCATGAACAGGAAGGACGCGCCCCACACGGCCCCCAGGAACAGCAGCTCGATGACCGTGGTCGGGGAAAGACCCTGCGAATCAGACTCTGCCATGTGCGATTGCCTCGAGCCGGTTGATATCCAGATGGCGCTCCAGCGCGGCGGCGATCTCATCCAGTGCCGCATCCACTCCCGCCGGGTGATCCTGACCGCCCGGCACGGCCCCGAGGGCCGCCACCAGTGCGGAACGGGCCGCAGTCATACCGAAGAGACCGTGGATGGAGCAACCCGCTACTTGCTGATCCGCTGAAACGGCGCCATCGGTCGTGCCGTCGTCGAGTTCCACCAGGGGACGCTCTGTACCAGGACCTGATGTCACACCGATGTGCATCTCGTACCCGCTGAAGGGCGCCCTGCCACAGCCGAATGGCGCCCCGATGAGGGCTCCCGAGACATCGCGCAGCCGCTTCCCGGGCGTCATGACCGTCTCGACGTCGAGCAGTCCGAGTCCGGGCGCCGAGCCCGCCGGCCCTTCGATTCCCGCCGGGTCGCTGACCCGCGCTCCCAGCATCTGATAACCCCCGCAGATGCCCAGAACCCGTCCACCGCGGCGCAGGTGGGCCAGCAGATCGATGTCCCAACCCTGCGCACGCACGCATTCCAGATCGCCGAGCGTCGATTTGGTACCGGGAAGGATCACGAGTGTCGCATCCGCCGGCAGCGGCCGTCCCGGAGCAATGAAACTCAGCTCCACGTCCGGCTCCGCGCGCAAGGCATCGAACTCGTCGAAGTTCGAGATCCGCGACAGCATGGGCACCGCGATCCGCACGCGGGCGCAGCCGCGCCGCTCCTGTGGATCCTCGAGCCGCACGCCGTCCTCGGAAGGCAGGCGACCTGCCGCCTGCAGCCATGGAACGATGCCGAGTGGTGTCCAGCCGGTATGCGCAACGATCCGCTGCACGCCTTCCTCGAACAACGTCGCGTCACCCCGGAACTTGTTGATGATGAAGCCGCGTATCCGCTCGCGATCGGCACTGTCCAGCACCGTATGGGCACCCACCAGCGATGCGATCACGTGGCCCCTGTTGATGTCGCCAACGAGCACCACTGGCAGCTCGAGCGCCTGCGCCAGTCCCATGTTGGCGATGTCCCAGGCGCGCAGGTTGGTTTCCGCGGGACTGCCCGCCCCTTCCACGATCACCAGATCCGCCGCGCGCTGCAGCCGCCGGAAGCTGTCCATCGCCACCGCAAGCAGGTCGCGCTTGTCGGTACGGAATGCGCTCGCCTCGAGAGTGCCCGACATCCGGCCCCGTACGATGAGCTGCGCGCCCACATCGGTTTGTGGCTTCAACAGCACGGGATTCATGTCCACCGTGGGAACGACCCGGCAGGCTCGTGCCTGCAGCGCCTGTGCCCGGCCGATCTCGCCACCCTCGGCGGTGACGGCCGCATTGTTGGACATGTTCTGCGACTTGAACGGGCGGACCGCCCGGCCGCGGTTCGCGAACAGACGGCACAGGCCGGCGACGAGCACCGACTTGCCCACATCGGAGCCGCATCCCTGGATCATCAGCGCGCTCACGCGCGTGCCGGCTCACTCATTCAGGATGCGGTGGATGAGCTGCACACACACCGAGCCTTCGCCGACGGCTGCCGCCACCCGCTTGGAGTTGCCACAGCGCACATCGCCCACGGCGAAGATACCGGGAATCGAAGTCTCCAGGTGAAGCGGCGGCCGCTTCAGCGGCCAGCCCTCCGGCAGGCCGCCGGTGGACTGCAGGTCCGGGCCGGTCCGCACGAAGCCGTTGGGATCCATGGCGACACAGCCCTGCAGCCAGCGCGTGTTGGGAATCGCGCCGGTCATGAGAAACAGGTGCTCGATGTCGCGGGTTTCCAGTTCATCCTGCGGATGCCTGCACCAGGTGATCCGCTGCAGGCGGCCATTGCCGGCGAGAGCGGTGATCTCGGTGCGCGTGTGTACACTGATGCGCGGATGCTCCTCGATGCGACGGATCAGATAGTGAGACATGGTCTCCGCGAGACTGGGACGGCGGATGGCCACGTGCACGTGTCGCAGCGTCTCGGCAAGGAACACGGCCGCCTGGCCGGCCGAGTTGCCACCCCCCACGACGATGGCTTCCTGATCCGCGCACAGGCGTGCCTCGATGTTGGTTGCGGCGAAATAGACACCGGCGCCGAGGAAGTCATTGAGGTTGGGCAGCTCCAGGCGCCGGTATTCGGCACCGGAGGCGATCACCACCGAACGCCCGCGCACCGTGCGGCCGCCCGACAGCTCGATCTCGAAGGGGCGCCGGTCGCAATTCAGGCGCAACGCGCTGCTGGCGATGATCACCTCGGCACCGAACTTCTGCGCCTGCACCAGCGCACGGCCCGCGAGCGCCAGACCCGAGACGCCGGTGGGAAAGCCCAGGTAGTTCTCGATCTTCGAGCTCGAACCCGCCTGCCCGCCCGGAGCGGTGGTTTCGATCACCAGCGCAGCGAGTCCCTCCGAGGCCGCATAGACCGCGGCCGCCAGCCCCGCGGGACCCGCCCCGATCACCAGCACGTCGCGCACTTTCTCGCAGTCCAGCGGCGGATTCATGCCCAGGCAGGCGGCCACTTCGGCATTGCTCGGATTGCGCAGCACCAGCTCGCCCCCGCACAGCACCACCGGCAGGTCGGCGCTCGCGACATCGAAACGCTCCAGCAGCGCCTGCGCCTCCGGCTCGACGTCGGTGTCAGTCGGATGAAACGGATGATTATTGCGCTTGAGGAACTGCTGGAGGCGCAGCATCGCGGCGGAACGCCCCGAGCCGATGAGCAGCACATTGCCGCGCTCGGCGGCGATCAGTCCCATGCGGCGCAGGATGAAGGCCCGCATGAACAGCTCGCTGAGCTGCGAATCGGTCTGCACGAGATTGCGCAGCTCGGCATCCGAGACGACGATGACTTCGCCCGCTTCGCGCACCCGCACGCGCACGAAGCTGCCGAGTCCGCGCAACGTGCTGAGTTCGCCGGAGAACTCCCCGGCGGTCTGCACAGTGATGAGTTCCTCGCCGTTCAGTGTGGGACTGAGGATCTCGAGCGAACCGGACAGGATGACCAGCAGGTCACGGTGCACCTGCCCGGCCTCCGACAGGATCTGTCCGGCGGTGGTGCGCACACGCCGGCCATGCGGCTCGATGCGCGCGATCTGCCCGGCGCTCAGCCGCGGAAACATCTGCGGCCGTCGCGATTCCATCAGAGTGGCCATCAACGTCTACTTGTGGTGATGGAGCGCGGCCTCGACCGCATCGAACAGCGCGCGGATGCCGAACGACACATCCTGGATCCGGCCGTTCACGAAGAATGCGGGCGTACCCCGTACTCCACTGCGACGCGCGCCCTCCATATGCTCGCGGATGCGCTGCAGATACACGTGGTCGTCAACCTCGGCGGTGAAACGTGCCATGTCCAGCTGCAGCCGCGCAGCGTAGCCCTGCAGCTGGTTCAGCTTCAGATGTTCCTGGTTGGCGAACAACAGGTCATGCATCTCCCAGAACTTCCCCTGGCCCCCTGCGCACTCGGCCGCTTCGGCGGCGGCGAGCGCGTGCGGGTGCACCTCCTCGAGTGGAAACTGCCGGAACACCACCCGGACCCGGTTGGCGAAGCGCTCCAGCAGCAACTTAACGGCCGGCGCAGCCTGCTTGCAGTTGGGACACTCGAAGTCACCGTACTCGACGACGGTCACGGGGGCGTGCGCGGCGCCGAGCACATGGTCGGAGGCCTGCACCGGTATGGCCAGATCGGCGGCTCGCGCACTCACTGTCGGATTCCTCTGCCGCGCAACGGCGGCACGCACGGGGCGGACGATTTTGCGGTGCCGCGCCGGCAACTTCCAGTATCTATGGTGGCAGGGGGATGAACTCCTGGTCATCGCCGTCGGGCAGACGCAGCCGTCCGGCGCGCCAGTCCGCCTTGGCCTGCTCGATGCGCTCCTGCGAGGAGGACACGAAATTCCATTCGATGAAGCGCCGGCCCACGGGCTCGCCCCCCAGGATCATGACGATGGCGGCCGACTCGGCCTGCACCACGGCAGTCGCTCCGGCCGAGAACACCAGCATCTGCCCCGTCCCGAACCGCCTCCCTGCCGCCAGGAGGGTCCCCGATGCCACGTAGGCCGCCCGTTCCGTGTAGCCTGAGGGCATCTCCAGACTCCTGCCCCGTCCCAGCTCGCAGTGTGCATAGAACAGTGGCGAGTGGACCGTGACGGGCGACCTCGCTCCGAAGGCCTCTCCCGCGATGACCCGCGCCCACAGGCCGCGATCCTGAACTACCGGCAGATCCGCGTGACCGTAGTGGGTAAATGCCGGGTCAGCCTCCTCATCCGTCTCCGGCAACGCTACCCAGGACTGGATGCCGTGCAGCGGACCGCCCTGCGCGCGGATCTTCTCGAAGCGCTCCGAGTGTGTGATGCCGCGACCCGCCGTCATCCAGTTGACTTCACCCGGCTGGATGGCCTGATGCGAGCCGACACTGTCACGGTGCATGATCTCGCCGGCGAACAGGTACGTGACCGTGGACAGGCCAATGTGAGGATGCGGGCGCACGTCCGTGCTGCGTGGGATGCCGGGCGGAAACTGCGCAGGTCCCATGTGATCGAAGAAAATGAAAGGGCCCACCATGCGCTGGCCCGCGGAGGGCAGCACGCGCCCCACCTCGAAACCACCCAGGTCGCGGCGGCGCTGATCGATGACGAGTTCGAGCATCACATCCTCCCGATCGCGGGCGGGCCGTTCAGTGGCGCCACGCCCCGGGCCATACGCTGACGGTGAGCGTCACGAAGTCCTGCCCATGATTGGGCAGCTTCAGCCCGCCGTTGGACCAGTGGCGTCCGGTCAGTTCGACGGCGAATCCGCGCCGTGGCACGAAGCGTACCCCCACCTGCTCGGCGAAATTCCAGTGCGAGGCCGAGAGCGCATCCTCCTCCGTCTTGTAGGAAGCGCCCAGTCCCAGCACCAGGCGCCAGTGGTAGCGCTTGAACAGCTCCCAGCGCCGCGAAGCGGAAAAGCCCCAATAGGGGTTGGCGTTGTGCTCCGTGCCCTGGAAGCGCTCGCTGTAGAAACTCTGTGCCGTGGCCATGCGGAACGCGCCCAGCTCGTAGCGGTTGTCGTCGAAGTTGAATGTCACGGGCACGACGATGCCGTGAGTCATCGCCCAGTAGTGGAACGTCCCGCCGATCCCCAACTGCAGTTCGCATGTGGAACAGAACCCATCCGTTTCCGTGGCGCGAGCTTCGCGACACCACACTCCCGAGGTCAGCCACAGGAGCATCCCGAGCACACGCAATGTTGCATTCTTCACCCTCATCGGCCTCAGGACGCGGCCCCGGGAAAGGGATCGACGGCGTGCGCCACGCGCGTCAAAGGCCGAGTGAACTGAGTCCTGGATGATCGTCGGGTCGCCGCCCCAGCGGCCAGTGAAACTGGCGCTCGCTTTCCCTGATGGGCAGATCGTTGATGCTGGCGATGCGCACGCGCATCAGGCCTTCCTCGTCGAACTCCCAGTTCTCGTTGCCATAGGAGCGGAAGTGCTGACCGCTGTCGTTATGCCATTCATAGGCGAAACGCACGGCGATGCGATTGCCGGCGAAGGCCCACAACTCCTTGATGAGCCGGTAGTCCAGCTCACGCGCCCACTTGCGCTGCAGGAAGGAAACGATCTCCGCCCGCCCATGCAGGAACTCCGCGCGGTTGCGCCAGCGGCTGTCCTCCGTATAGGCCAGCGATACCGCCTGCGGATCGCGTGAATTCCACGCATCCTCGGCCAGACGAGCCTTCCTGGCGGCGGTTTCGGCCGTGAACGGCGGAAGGGGCGGACGTGGCATGGGTACCTCCAGGGGCGGGACACTCCCACTTTACGCATTTTGCAGTTCGCTCTGTACCGCATTTCGAGGCCGGGAACTGCCTCTGTGACCCACCGGCCGGGGTCCCTACACTGCCATCCATGAGAATCGCCAAGCCCCTCCTGCTGGTCAGCACGCCCTTGGGGATGGTCACGGGCCTGATCGAGGCCTACCGGCTGGTAGGGGGTCTGGCCCTGGTCATGTTCGCCATGATGGGAGTGCTGGCCGCGGCGGCGGGGTCGGTCATCATGACCATCCGGCGGGAGGCCAAATGGACGCAATCAAGATCCTGATCATGCTCGTGCTGGCGGCCATCGTAACCAGCCTCGGCAAGGCGCTGTTCCACATGTCCTCGGGCGCCTCGGGGCCCGAACATTCGGCCCAGATGGCGCGCGCGCTGACGGTGCGCATCGGCCTGTCGATCGCCCTGTTCGCGCTGTTGATGCTGGCCTGGTACTTCGGCGCCCTGCAGCCGCACGGCCTGCGCTAGACACGCTGCAGCCGCGCGGACTGCGCGGGACACTCCATGACGGCGCGGCCCGCGCCAGGCGCGCGCTATCATGCGCCGGCCACCGACGGCCGCGCATGAAGCTCTATCAGCAGCTCGCAGATGATCTCCGCACACTGATCCGCCAGGGCACGCTCCAGCCCGGCGAACGTATTCCGTCCGTGCGGCAGACCTGCCGCGAGCGCGGCTTCAGCCCCGCCACCGTCGTCCACGCCTACGAGCTGCTCGAAGGCGAAGGATTCATCGAGACACGACCGCGCTCCGGCTACTACGTCGCAACTCATTGGCAGACCCGGGCGCCGCAGCCGCGCACTTCCCGACCCTCATCGCGGTCGACGCGGCTGGATGTGAGCGAGCTCGTGTTCGAGGTGTTGGAATCGCTGCGCGACCGGGCGGTCGTGCCGTTGGGTTCGGCCTTTCCCAGTCCCATGCTGTATCCATTGCCGCGGCTCGCGGGCCTGCTCGGGAGCGCGGCCCGGCAACTCGATCCCTGGAGCACGGTGGAGGACCTGCCCAACGGCAGCGCCGAGCTGCGCCGCCAGATCGCCAGACGCTACCTGCGATCGGGCGCGACCGTGTCACCGGATGAAATCATCGTCACCTCCGGTGCGCTCGAAGCGCTCAATCTGGCGCTCCAGACACTCACCCGCCCCTCCGACCTGGTCGCCATCGAGTCGCCGGCGTTCTATGGCTGCCTGCAGGCGGTGGAGGCACTCGGACTGAAAGCCATCGAGATACCGACGCACCCCGTGCACGGAGTGGATCTGCCGGCGCTGGCGCGGGCTCTCGAGCGCCATCCCGTGCGCGCCTGCTGGTTCATGACCACGTTCCAGAATCCGCTCGGGGCACTATTGCCGACGGAGGGACGTGCGGAACTGCTGCGCCTGCTGGAGAAGCACGACGTGCCACTGATCGAGGACGATGTATACAGCGAACTTTACTTCGGTAATCGCCGGCCGGTTGCCACGAAGACGTTCGACCGCAAGGGTCTCGTCCTCAACTGCGGCTCCTTCTCCAAGAGCCTTGCTCCCGGCTATCGCCTCGGATGGGTCGCGGCGGGCCGGTACGCGCAGGCGGTCGGCCGGCGCAAGCTCATGAGTTCACTCGCGACGAGCCTCCCGGTGCAGCAGGGTATCGCCCGTTATCTGCGGGGCGGCGGCTTCGATCGCCATCTGCGCGAACTGCGCCGCCGCCTGGCGGCCAACCGCAACCTGGCGCTCGCGGCGCTGCGCGCGCACCTGCCGGGCGGCTACTCGGTAACGCAGCCCCACGGTGGCTACTTCCTCTGGCTGGAGTTTCCCGGTCATGTTGACGCCATCGACGTGCACCGGCGCGCCCTCGAGGCGGGACTGAGTGTTGCACCCGGTCCCATCTTCTCGGCGCGCCGCGAGTACCGGCACTGCCTGCGCCTGAACTATGGTCACGACTGGACCCCGGCCAGCGAGCGTGCGATCCGCTCGCTCGGCGCGATCGTGCGCGGCTGAACTCCCTGCCGTTCCCGCGTGCGCCGGGCATCCTCGCCGCCCCCCGGCCGGGCGCATGTCCCTGCCGTTCCCGCGCCGGCTTCCGTCAGGTGTCCGGGTAGAACACCAGCGTGCGCAACTCGATGCTCTCCCGCGGCAACACATTGGCTGGCGCGGCCGGATCGTTGAAGGCGGAATGAGGCACGAAGCGCGCGCGCCCGTCCTCTGCCGAGTCGAAGCACTTGATGAGCAGGGCCTCATCCCTGCCCATGTCCGGAGCATAGAGCCAACGGTGCGCCGGGTTGTATTTCACGTAGTAGATCTCACCCACGCGGTCGCGATAGATCAGGTCGGTTGCCACCAGATCACTCCGCTCGACACTGCGAGCATCGCAGACGGCGAGGGGTGCATCTTGCAGCGGGCCACGTATGGGCCGCCAGACATTGATCACCGCGAACCGGCCGCGCAACAGACCGTCGGCCTCATCGCCAAGCAGATCACGCACACGTTGCGGGCCTGACTTCACCGTATAGTCGTTGTGTATGCGTGGAACGGGCTGGCGCGGGAGGCCCGTGGTGCGGTCCTCCGCACCGACAATGCGCCGCCGGATCGTGTGATCGAACACGACCACCCGCGCTGCGCCGGTGAGATTGCGCAGCAGATCCACGGCCTCCGGGTAATAGTGGTTACGCAGGACTTCTTCGTCGTAGAGATCCGCCACCGCGGTCGGTGCGGTCACCAGCCGGAATCCCTCCCGATCGAGCGACAGATCGGCCGCCAGCGGCCGCAGATCGTGGATCGTGGCAATGTGCTCCCGGTAGACCGCGGTGGTGCGCGTCACCCCGGCGGGCGGATCGTATTCGTATGAATAGGGCTTGGCCGCTGCCGGCTCCAGATAGCGCAATGGTGCCCGAACCCACGGCAGGGCCTCAGCAACGACGGCGTTCACGGCTGCCTCCGGCCGATGGGACGGGACATGGAAATGCCCATGGGCGACCAGTCCGCATCGGGCCGCCGGGGTTTGCGGGTCAGGATGCGTTCCACATCACGGGGCTCGAACCAGTAGGCACCGTCCACCGGCACCGCGCCCAGGCTGATGCGCGCCAGCACGGCCTGGAATAACGTCTGTTTGCTGTGGCTCATGACACTCTCCGCGTCCGGTCCCGCCGCGGGCGGTTGACTCTCCGGACAGCGACCACGATGCGCCCGGGCGCGCCGGGCAACAAACGGAAGTGCTTGAGGCCGATTTAGATTTTCTTACGCTCAGCCGATGAACAGGGTGGCGGGTTGTTCCAGTCGTTCCTTCAGGGCCTGGATCATCGCGGCGGCGTCGTAGCCGTCTACGAACCGGTGATCGAAGGATGAGGACACGTTCATCATTCGCCGCACGACGATCGCGCCGTCAACCACCATCGGCCGCTCGACTGCGCGATTGATTCCGATGATGGCAACTTCCGGCGCGTTGATGATGGGCGTGCTGACGATGCCCCCGAGCCTGCCGAGGCTCGTGACGGTGATCGTGGAGCCGCTCAGCTCGGCGCGCGTCGCCTTGTTGGTGCGCGCCGCCTCGCTGAGGCGCCGGATCTGCGTGGCCAGTTCCCAGAGCGTCAGATTCTGCGCATCGTGAACCACCGGAACCTTCAGGCCATCCGGTGTCTGGGTGGCCACTCCAACATGCACCGCCCGGTGACGCACGATGACAGCGCGATCCGCATCGTACACGGCGTTACATTGAGGGAAATCGCGCAGCACGCGAATGAGACCGGCGACGATGAACGGCAGGTAGGTCAGCGCAGGCGCACCGGACTCGAGCTGTGAGCTCAGGTGCCGCCGCAGCCGCTCGAGCTCGGTGATGTCCACTTCCTCCACATAGGCGAAATGCGGAATGTTGCGTTTCGCATCGCTCATGCGCTGCGCTATCACGCGGCGCAGCCCGATGATCCTGATTTCCTCGGTGGCGGGCGTGGCTGGAGGCAGCCCATGGACCGGGCCTGCCGGCCGGGCTGTCCTGGCTCCGGCACGACTGGAAACGAAGGCCTCGAAGTCTTCACGCAGGATGCGGCCGTTGGGACCCGAGCCGGACAGTTGCGCGAGATCAACACCGGCCTCACGAGCGCGCCGACGAATTGCCGGGGAGGTCGCCACGCGGCGCTCCTCGGCTGAGCCACCGCTGCCAGCCGGAGGCCCGCTGTCGGCCGACGGCCGGCTGGCCGACATGGCCGAGCCATGGGCCGCCCCGTTGGTACGCCCCGCGGGTGGGGCGGTCGCGGCTGTGGCGGTCGCGCCTCGGGCGGTCGCGGCTGCCGCCGGCGGCGGTGGCGCGGCCGCAGCCGACATACGAGGTGGCGAGGTGTTCGGCGCCGACGCCGGCGGTGATGCTGACGCTGGCGGTGATCCCGGCGCTGGCGGTGATGCCGACGCCTGCGCCGATCCCGCAGTCTCGAACACGATCAGATCGGCCCCGACGGGCACCATGTCGCCGGGCGACCCGGTCGTCGAGATCACGCGCCCGCTCACTGGTGCCGGAACCTCGACTGCGGCCTTTTCCGTCATGACCTCGACGATGACATCGTCTTCGGCCACGACATCCCCTGGCTTGACCCGCCAGCCAACGATCTCCGCCTCTACCGTACCTTCGCCCAGGTCGGGCAGCTTGAATACATAACGACTCACGCGGCCTCCATCACGCTCTTGAGCGCTTGCGCGACGCGTTCCTGGCCGGGAAAGTACTCCCATTCGAAGGCATGCGGGTAGGGAGTGTCCCAGCCCGCCACGCGCAGGATCGGTGCCTGCAGATTCCAGAAACAGGCTTCCTGCACGGTGGCGACCAGCTCGGCGCCGAAGCCACCGAACAGCGTGGCCTCGTGAACCACCACGCAGCGGCCAGTCCTGCAGACCGAACTGCACAGCGTGTCTACATCGAGCGGCGCGAGCGTGCGGATGTCGATGATTTCCGCGTCGACGCCCGCGAGGCGCACGGCAGCCTCCACTACATGGACCATGGTTCCGTAGGTCAACACGGTCACATCGTTGCCCGGTCTCGCGATGGCCGCGCGGCTGATGGGCACGGTGTAGTAATCCTCCGGCACCTCTCCGCGCGGATGTGAAGTCCAGGGTATCGCCGGCTTGTTGGGATCACCGTCGAACGGGCCGTTGTAGATCCGCTTGGGCTCGAAGAACACCACCGGATCGTCGTCCTCGATCGAGCTGATCAGCAGTCCCTTGGCATCGTACGGGTTCGAGGGCATTACCACCTTGATCCCACTGACGTGGGTGAAGATGGCCTCGGGGCTCTGCGAGTGGGTCTGACCGCCGCGAATGCCGCCTCCGCAGGGCGTACGGATGGTGACAGGCGCCGAAAACTCGCCGGCGCTGCGGTATCGCAGGCGGGCGAGCTCACTCACCACCTGATCGAATCCCGGGTAGATGTAGTCCGCGAACTGGATCTCGGCGACCGGCTTCAGGCCATTCACACCCATGCCGATCGCAGCACCGATGATGCCACCCTCGGCAATCGGCGTATCCAGCACCCGGTGCTCGCCGTACTTTCTCTGCAAACCGTCCGTCACGCGGAACACGCCGCCGAAATACCCGACGTCCTCACCCAGGATCACGACGCGCGGGTCCCGCTGCAGCATGATGTCCATGGCGGAGTTGAGAGCCTGGACCATGTTCATGTGTGCCATGCCGTCAACCCTCTCCGGGGACATTGTCGGATTGCGCCGCGTCGCTTTCCGCGCGTCCGCCCGCAGCGGTTGGCCCCGGCGCCGATGAGGCCTGCGGTGATCTCTTTCTCAGGGCCTGCAGCGCCCTGAGCTGTTCGCGCTGTCGCGCAAGATGCTGCGGCATCTGTTTGAACACGTCCTCGAACATCGTCGCCGGGTCGAGCGCAGGTCCGTCGGTCAGCGTGCCGTACGACATCGCTTCTTTCCAACAAGCCGCCACGTGGGCCTCCAGTTCCTTCTCCAAAGCGGTGTGGCGCTGCTCGGACCACTCACCAAGCGCGATGAGGTGGTTCTTCAGGCGCTGCACCGGATCCCCGAGTGGCCACGCCTGCCATTCGTCCCTGGGTCTGTAGCGCGAGGGGTCGTCACTCGTCGAATGGGCCGAAGCGCGGTACGTCACGTGCTCGATGAGTGTCGGTCCGCCGCTCATGCGCGCTCGCTCCGCAGCCCATTGAGTGACCGCGTAGACCGCCAGGAAATCGTTCCCGTCGACCCGGATTCCAGGAATGCCGTAACCGGGGCCGCGCGCCGCGAACGTGCCACGCTCGCCGCCGGCGAAGCCCTGGAAGGTGGAGATGGCCCACTGATTGTTGACGACGTTGAGAATGACCGGCGCGCGATAGACCGAGGCGAACGTGAGCGCGTGATGGAAGTCAGCCTCGGCGGTGGAGCCCTCGCCGATCCAGCTGGCTGCGATCCGGTCCTCGCCGCGGATGGCGGCGGCCATCGCCCAGCCCGCCGCCTGGGGAAACTGCGTGGCGAGATTGCCCGAGATGGAGAAGATGTTGCCGCCGGCCCAGTGGTACATGACGGGCATCTGCCGGCCCTTGCACATGTCATGGGTGTTGGAAAGGCACTGGCACATCAGGTCGGTGAGACTGCGGCCGCGGACCACATACAGTCCCTGGTTGCGGTACGCCGGAAACAACATGTCGCCCGGGCGCAGCGCCATGCCCTGCGCCACCGACACGGCCTCCTCGCCGGTAGACTTCATGTAGAAGGAGATCCGGCCCTGGCGCTGCATGCGCTGCATCCGGTCGTCGAACAGTCGCGTCAGCAGCATGTGGCGCAGCCCGACCTGCAGGTCAGGCGATTCGAGGTGCGGATTCCAGGGGCCGACGGCGGCATGCCGGTCATCGAGCACGCGCACCAGCGAGGTGGCCAGGGATTCGATATCCGCGACCGAGGCGGTGACG
>DATKLO010000267.1:0-6168 GCA_035542375.1 Steroidobacteraceae bacterium
TCACCCAGAGCTATCAGAACATCGATGCGCAAGGGGTGTTCTACCAGATGCCGAAGAGCTCGGACGGCGATCCGCTGCCACCGCAGTCGGTCACGCTGTTCAACGACTCCTGGAGCAAGGACAAGTTCGAGAACACCGCCTGGACGCTCAACGGCAGGATCGGTGCGCTCAAGGCCGTGTACACGGGCTCCTATCTCGTCCGCAACATCAGCGAGATCCAGGACTACACGAATTACGCGCGTGGCCTGTACGCCGATTATTACCAGTGCCATGGCGCGGAGCCGGCCAACGGCCTGGCATCAACCTGCTACTCCCCGAGCAGCGTGTGGACCGAGGTCGAGCGCAACACACACCAGAGCCACGAACTGCGCCTGAGCACGCCGGACGACTGGCGGCTGCGCGGTATCGTGGGCGCCTTCTGGGAGAAGCTGCAGATCGAGGATCAGCTCAACTGGCAGTACAAGAACCTGCCGCCCTGCACGGAGACCGTCACGGTGGGTTGTCTGACGAACGTGGGACCGGCTCCTCGCTCCAGCGCCACGGACCCGACCATTCGCAACGACCACGTGGCGTTCTTCAACGACGTCACGCGCGGCTACAAGCAGCTGGCGTTCTTCGCATCGGCGGACTTCGACCTGATACCCAAGGTGCTGACGCTGACGGGTGGTACACGTTATTACAAGTTCGACAATTTCGAGAAGGGCGCGGTCACGGGCAGCTTCGGTTGCTATGAGGCGGGCCTGCCGCCGTGCCTGGCTTCGGCCACGAACATCGACGATGAGCATCTGAAGACGACATACAAGGGTTTCAAGAGCCGCGTGAACCTGACCTGGCACATCTTCCCGGACGTGCTGGCCTATTACACCTGGTCGCAGGGTTTCCGTCCCGGTGCTTTCAACCGCAACTTCGGCTGCTACATCGACGATCCGCAGGGCATCAAGCTGTACTGCTCGCCGCTTGCCTACACCTCGGACAATCTCACCAACAACGAGATTGGCTGGAAGTCGGAGTGGTTCGGACGCCGGTTCCAGTGGAACGGCGCGGTCTACCAGGAAAACTGGGACAACGTGCAGGTCTCGTTCTTCGATCCGGGCGTGCTGGGAAACGTCGGATTCGGAACCAACGGGCCGAATTACCGCATCCGCGGCGTGGAGACCTCGGTCATCGCCGTGTTGACGACCGGTCTGACGGCCCAGGGCGCGGCCTCCTGGAACAGCAGCGTGCAGACCAACTCGCCGTACCTGATCGCGAACAATCCGGACCTGCTGAACAATCCGGCCAGCAAGGGCGAATACGGCCAACCCATCCTGAGCGTGCAGAACCCCTACGGTCCGGCCGGCGGACCGAGTGCGAACTCCCCACCGATGCAGTTCAACATGCGGCTGCGCTACGAATGGACTACGGCCAATGCGTACAACGCCTACATGATGGCGGGGGTGACGCATACGGCCCATTCCTTCACGCAGTCAAGCGCCAATCCGGTCCTGTCGGCCGGCGACAACGTGAGCACGACGTTGCTGCGGTTCGAGAATCCTCCCATCACGCAGTATGACGCATCCATCGGGGTGTCGAAGGATGCCTGGTCGGCGGAGTTCTTCGCGCAGAACATCACCAACGTCATCAAGAGCACTTTCACTTCGACGAACCAGTTCGTTCTGGCGGAGACCATCACCCGGCCGCGCGTGCTCGGCGTGAATGTGCGCTACAAGTTCCAGTAGGCGTTGCCGAGGGTGGCGCGCGCGACGGTCGACCTCGTGAGACCGGACTCGGTGTCGCTCGTTGAGCGCTGGTACGTGCTCATCCTCACGTGCCTGATCTACACGATCAACATCGCCGATCGGTATGTGGTGTCCACGGTGCTCGAGCCGATCCGGCTCGAGCTGCATCTCAGTGACAAGGGCGTGGCCTTCCTGAGCGGCGTTCCCCTGGGTCTGTTCTACGTCGCCCTGAGCATTCCGATCTCGTGGCTGGCGGATCGTTCGAACCGCCGCAACATCCTCGGCATCTGCGTGTTGATCTGGTCGGGCTTCACCGCTGCCTGCGGGCTGTCGCGCAGCTATCTGCAGTTCCTGTTTGCGCGCGTCGGAGTGGGCACCGGAGAAGCCGGTGGCACGCCGACCTCCAATGCGTTGCTGGCTGACTATTTTCCTGCCGGTCGAAGACCCATGGCTTTCACGATATTCGCCCTGGGAGCGCCCATCGGCGCCTGGCTGGGGGCGGATGTGGCCGGAGCCGTTGCCAATACCTACACCTGGCGCGAAGCGTTCCTGGCCCTGGGCGTGCCCGGCGTCCTCATCGGCCTGCTTGTGCTGTTGACGGTGCGCGAACCAGCGCGTGGCCGCCTGGATGGCGGCTCCTCGCCGCAGCACGCCTCGTTCATGGAGTCGCTGGTGTTCCTGTGGCGCCAGCGGGCGGCTTTCCACGTGATCATGGGTGCAGGAGTCTGCTCCCTCTGGGGGTGGGGACTCATCTGGTGGACACCGACGTTCCTGATGCGCACTTACGCTCTCGACGTGGGTGAGGCAGGTGCCGTGACCGGACACATCCATCTGGTCGCCGGCGTGCTGGCGAGCATCGGCACGGCGTGGCTGTTTGCCCGGCCGTCGATGCTCGATCAGCGCAGGGTCTGCTGGGTGCTCACGGCAGGTGTGGCACTGGCGACCATCCCCTCGATCATCGCCTACTGGACTCACTCACTCGCCGTGGCCCGGGTCATGTTCTGGCTGTTCATCCCGGCTATCTACTTCTACATCGGACCTTGCATGGCGCTGGTCCAGAATCTTGCCGCGCCGCACATGCGCTCGGTATTCGCGGCGTGGTCCGGTCTCTGCGGCAACGTCTTCAACCTCATTGTGGCGCCGCAGTTGGTCGGGCTGCTGAGCGACTGGTATGCCGGCGGGCATGCCACCGATGCGGCATCGCTGCGTTTCGGACTGCTGGTGCTGGCTCCGACGGGGTTCTGGGCCGCGTATCATCTGTACCTCGCGAGTCGGACCATCATCCGGGACGAACACACCGCGAAAGCCTACGTGGGGAGGCTGGCCACATGAACATGCTCCGTGCTGCGATCTGCCTCCTGGCCGCCTCTGGCGCTTTGCCGCTGCAGGCCGCAGGCGTGCGAGTGCTGAACGATGACGTGCATTTTGCCGAGGGTCCGATCTGGCACGCCGGCAAGCTGTACTACGTCGAGTACGATCGAAACACCATCACCGTCTGGGACGGCAAGACCAACCGGATCTTCGCTTCGCAGAAGGGTTGCGGGCCGTCCGCCGTGTTCGTCACGCGCGCGGGCGAGTTCATCGCCACGTGTTACGACAGCGGTACCATCGGTCGCTGGTCATCCGACGGCAAGGAGCTGCCTGCCTACGATCACGATCGCAACGGCGTCAAGTTCCTCGGCCCGAATGACTTCGCACCCGACCCGCTCGGGGGCATCTACTTCACCGGTTCCGGCCATCCCGGAACGGCCGTCGATGGGCAGGTTTTCTACATCGCCGCCGACGGAGTCATCACGCTTGCCGCTTCCGGTCTGAACGCCGCCAACGGACTGGTGGTGTCCCACGACGGCAAGACTCTGTATGTCATCGAGACCGAAGAGCATCGCCTGCTGCGCTTCACGATCGGTCCGGCCGGACACCTCACCGGGCGGCGCGTCTTCCTGAACCTGGATGAGCTCACCCATCACGTCACGAACATCTTTCCGGATGGGGTGAAGATGGATTCCCACGGGTATCTCTACATTGGACAGAACCCCAGGGACCCGAAAGCACCGTTGGCCGGTACCATCTTCGTGGTGGACGAGGCGGGTCACCTGCTGCGATCCATCAGCCTGCCCTCGCCGGGGGTTCCCAACCTGACGTTCAGTCCGGATGAGAAGACCCTCTACGTCACGGCCCTGGATCAGCTCGACAAGTCGCCCTACAAGGGCAAGATCTACGCCGTCCCCAACGAGTGATGCGCTCAGCCGGCCAGCCAGCCTCCGTCCACGACGAGATTCGCGCCAGTGATGTAGGTGGCGCGATTGCTGGCAAGGAATACGGCCGCGTTGGCGATGTCCTGCGGACGGCCGAGCCGTGGCCAGGGCGTGCGGCGACGCGCATTCTCCACGAGCACGGGATCCTGTCCCACGCCGGGGCGCCCCGTCACGATCTTGCCGGGGGAGATGCTGTTGCACACGATCCAGTGCCTGGCGTAATCGACCGCGATCTGCCGCGTTATGTAGATTGCACCCGCCTTGCTGACGCCATAGGGGGTCTCGCCAGGACAGGTCACGATTCCCTGTTGCGAGCCGAGGTTGATGATTCGGCCCCTGACCTCGTCCCGGGGCTCCTGACGGATCATCTGCTGGACTGCGCGCTTGCACCCGTGGAACATGCCCGTGAGGTTCACGCGCATGACGTCTTCCCACTGCGCCTCAGTCGTCTCCAGAAGCCCCGTTGCGGAGGAGATCGCGGCGTTGTTCACCATGACATCCAGTCGGCCGTACCGCTCGACGGTGGCGCCGATGAGCCTGTCGACCTGCTGCCACTGGCCCACATCGACCCGCTCGAAGAAGGCCTCACCGCCCGCACGAAGGATGAGATCGAGGGTCTTCTCGCCGCCTTCGAGGGCTGTTTCGGTGACGTCGGCGAGCCCAACGCGGGCGCCTTCCTGGGCGAAGGTCAGGGCGATGGCGCGACCGATTCCGGAACTCGCTCCGGTGACGACGGCGACATTACCCGCAAGCATCTGGGACATGATGAACTCCGCTATGGATTCCGAGGGCGCGCCTGACAGTCCGCAACCGGCTCCGCTACTCGTTTCCAGACCTTAAAGCAGATCTTCCGTGAAGGCCACTCACTCCAACGCGCAACACGTCGACCTGCATCTGGCCGAGACCCTCTTCGGACAACTCGACCGCGCGACCCGGCAGGGCCGAGGTATCGTGCGCGACAGTTACGGTTCTGGCGAACAGGCCGCGCACGACATCGTTCGGGCCGCCGGTGAGCAGCTGGGCCTCGAGGCCTCAATCGATGCGATCGGCAATCTCACGCTGACGCTGCCCGGCCGGGACCGACGCGCACCACGCATTCTCATCGGCTCGCACCTCGACAGCGTGCCCCAGGGCGGAAACTTCGATGGCGCCGCCGGGGTGGTTGCCGGAGTGTGTGCGCTGGATTCGCTGCGCGGGACGGGTTTCGTACCCGCGAGCGATATCGCAGTCATGGCGATCCGCGCGGAGGAGTCTTCCTGGTTCGATGTCTCCTACCTGGGCAGCGGCGGTGCTCTCGGCCTGCTCGATCCGCACTGCCTGAGCGTTCGGCGATCCGATAACGGCAGGACGCTCGAGGAGACACTGCTGGAACGCGGGTTCGATCCTGCGGCCATCCGGCAGCGACGCCGGCTCATCGAGCCCGGCCAGGTGCGGGCGTATCTGGAGCTGCATATCGAGCAGGGCCCGCGACTCGTGGCCGAGGGTCTGCCCGCGGCGGTCGTGACCGGAATCAGAGGCTGTAAGCGCTTCCGCAACGCACGTTGTCTGGGGCAATACGGACACTCGGGTGCGCAACCTCGCCCGCTGAGGCATGACGCTGTAGCTGCAACGGTTGCCTTCCTGCATCAGATGGAGGAAGTCTGGCTGCGCGAGGAGGAGCAGGGGGCCGACCTGCTGATGACCACCGGAGAGCTCTACACCGACGCGGCGGCACATGCGCCCAGCAAGGTTTCCGGTGAGACCCGCTTCGTGCTCGATCTGCGCAGCCTGTCCGAACAGGTGATGGAGCGGATCGCCGATGAGGCGCGGCGCGCTGCACGTGAGATCGGCAGCAGGTACCGGGTCACGTTCGACCTGGGTGCGGCAACCGACTCGCCGCCCGCCCTGATGGATCCACGCCTGAGGAGCAGCCTGATGGGATTGCTCGATCAGCCCCTGGAGATGCCGAGCGGGGCAGGGCACGATGCCGCCGTATTCGCCAAGGCGGGAATTCCCTCGGCCATGATTTTCGTACGCAACGACCATGGCAGCCACAACCCGGATGAAGCGATGACACTGGAGGATTTCGGGGTCGGCACCCGCGCCCTGGTCGGTCTGTTGCGGCAGTTTCCTCTATGAGCGCGGTGAGCTCACCGTGAACACGGTAGCCCTGGCGAACGCGGTAGCCCTGGTGAACGCGGTGGCCTCACTCTGGG
>DATKLO010000268.1:0-34067 GCA_035542375.1 Steroidobacteraceae bacterium
GCGACCTCGATGGACTCACGGATTACGCCGCGAGGGTGGCGGGCACGGTCGGAGCGATGATGGCCTGCATCATGGGGGTGCGCGAACCGGCGGCCGTGGCGCGCGCCAGCGAGTTGGGCATCGCCATGCAGCTGACCAACATCGCCCGGGATGTAGGTACGGACGCGCGCGCCGGCAGGCTCTATATCCCGCTGCAATGGCTGCGGGAGGCTGGGATCGATCCGGAAGTCTGGCTCGCACGACCGGCTTTCAACCCGGCGGTCGGATCGATCGTGGGGCGGCTTCTGGAGGCGGCGGATGTGTTGTACGAGCGCGCCACCGCGGGCATTCCCCTGCTGCCCCGGGACTGTCGCTGCGGGATCCGCGCGGCCCGGCTGATTTACGCCGAGATCGGCGGCAGCCTGCGCCGCCAGGGGCTGGATTCCGTGAGTCGCCGCGCCGTGGTTCCCCTGCGGCGCAAGCTTGCGCTGATCGCCAGGTCGCTCTCGGCACAGCTCGATGGGGGCGGGGAGCAACTGGAGCCACATGCCTCCGCCCGCTTCCTGGTGGCCGCGGTTCTCGGGCAGCCCGCAAGTCATCCGGTCCCGCGCGCGTCGGCCTGGGATGCGCGGATGGAGTGGCTGCACGGACTGTACGAGAGGCTCGAGCAACGCGATCGTGGATTTCTGCGACAGCCCCGGGCAGGCGCTTAGCGGCTGCGATGCAACGCGACGCGGCAGGTTTGCTCGAGTATCTGTTGGTGATCGGCGCAGTGCTGACACTGGCGCTCTACGAGCTGATCGCGGTGTCGCGCCAGCTCCGGCGCGACGAGCGCATGCGAAAGGGCAGCAGCGAGCGTACCCACGCCGATTGAAACCTCTCCAGCGACAGACTCTCGTGCATGACCAGGAGAGGCTCACCTGACAGCCGCGTGTGAACCAGCGAGCGGGCGTAGAAGGGCGTGTTCTCGAGCGTACGCCGCAGTCGCGGCATGTGATTCATGTCCGACGCAACGGATCTCGCTATGCGCCATGAGGTGCGTGGCAGCTCGGCGGCGGGGGGAGGGTCCAGGATCGAGAGGCGTGCTGAATCGCGCTCGAACCGGAACAACCTGGCGTGATCACGGTCCCGCTCGGCCTCATCTCGGTGCTGCGCAGTGGTGGGAGTGGGGGCAAACACGATCTGCGTGGAGCGCTGACCATGACCGCGCAGCCAGGTCCATTCGCGGAAGTCATCCTCCAGTGCCCCCTCTCCCCAGTTGCTGTCGAGGTATCCGTTCCCCTGCCAGGACATGGCAGGCTGCGTCAGCCGAACGCTCACGCGTGCGCGCGGCACGATGGGACTCCAGTAGTGCCGCCCGTTCCGGTGCAGCGGCCAGACCAGTGAACTCGCCATTTCCGGTTGTAGCGTAACGTCCGCCGCGAGGGCACGCGGAACCGGGGCCCCGCGCTCCGCAACCTGCACGCGCAGACGCCCGTCTTCCCATGACAGGCTGTTGCCTCCCAGCCCGAAGCGATGCGATGACAGATCGAGTCCGCCGTCGCGATATTCGGTAAAGGCCCATCGATGATGCTCCGGAGTATAGAGGGCCGCGTTGATTGCGCAGAATCGGCGCGGTTCGCACGGTTCCCGGCGCCGGGCGCGGAAGTAGGATGGAGAGAAGGCAGTACCGATGAAGGCGATGATGACCAGCGCCTGCAGCCCGTCGTCGCTCAAAGCGTCGAGATACCACCACGCGTAGCCACCGGGTGTGGGTGGAGCAGCGAATCCAGGTCGTCCAGCACGCTCTGGGCTGCAAGCCGTCCCGACAGTACAGCCAGGGGCAGGCCGGGACCGGGGTGTACACTCCCACCCGCCAGATACAGTCCCGGAATCCTCGTGCGCGAGCCCGGTCGGCTGAAGGAGGCCCGCCAGCCGTGGGTGCTCTGTCCATACAGGCAGCCCCCGGTCGCCGGAAACAGGCGCTCGAATTGCGGCGGCGTGGTGGTGACCGTCCGCTGCGGCTGGCGGTGCACCGTCAGCCCGCAGCGTTCCAGGAAAGTGAAGGTCCTGCTTGCGCATACGTCGATCTCGGCTGGGTCGTAGGTTCGGGCATCTCCATCCGCTGGAGCGTTGATGAGGCACAGCAATCGCTCCGGACCGCCGGGTGCCGCAGTCTCGTGAGCCGGTCGATCCTGGGCACAGACATAGACTGTCGGCCACGCCGGCAGCTGCCGCTGCCGGAAGATCTGTTGGAACTCCGCCGCATAGTCGGGGGAGAAGAACACCGTGTGGCGCAGCAATGGAAACCCGCTGGTTTCCGCCAGGAGCGACCAGGTGACGGCCGAGAGGGAGCGCAGGTTCGGGGGCCTGCGGGTGACCGCGCTGCTGAGGTCCTGACCGAACCTCCCGGCGGCGACGGCATCCACGTCCGCGTTGACTATCACAGCGTGCGCCGGAATGAATTCACCGGAGGCCAGGCTCAGGCCCGTGACTCTTCCCGAACGCAGCGGGACGGCCGTCACTTCGGTGTCGAACCGGAATTCGACTCCGTGGGCACGCGCAAGCTGCGTCACCGTATCGGCCAGGCGTTGCATACCTCCCTCCACGAGCCACACTCCATCCTGTTCGGCATGCGCGATGAGCATCAAGGTGGCCGGAGCCTCGAAGGGGGAGGAACCGCAGTAAGTCGAATAACGCGCGAACAACTGGCGCAGGCGCGGGTCGTGGAAGTAGCTGCCCAGCGCATGCCACAGCGTATCGAAGGGCCGGATCCGCAGTAGCTGAGTGAGATGCCGCAGTCCGATCCGGCGCGCCAGCCGCAGCGGCCCGCAGCGCTCGGCGCGCAGATAGGGCCTCTCGAGCGTCTGGAAGATTCGCCGGGCGTCGCGCGTAAACTCCAGATAGCGGCGCGCTTCGCGCGCGCCGGCAAAAGTCCCGATGGCTTCAGCCGTGCGCGTGGGCTCGGCAAAGAGATCCAGCCGTTCGCTGTCGCTCCACGCGTGTCGCGCAAGGATCTGCGCTCGTTGCAGCGGCAGACTGCTCTCGAGGGATCGACCGGCCAGCGCGAACAACTCCTCGAAGATCCCGCGCATGGTGAAGACAGTCGGTCCCGAATCGATGGCGTGACCGGCCACTTGTACCTGACGGAGTTTGCCGCCGGCATGGCTGGCCTGCTCGATGACCGTCGTGCGCGCTCCGCGCACCGCCAGTTCGAGCGCGGCCGCCAGGCCCGCCATCCCCGCGCCGATGACTGCCACATGCGCCGTAGGCATAACCCTCGCGCCCGACCGGGTTTGACGGATCCCGGTTCAAGTGTCTATGGTACATTACACTTAGAAGTGACAAGATGACAGTACACTTTCTGGGGGCGGCATGAACATCCGGACGCGCATCGAGCAGGAGCTGGGAATCGTTCTGGCCGCACACGAGGCACCCGGAGTGCCGCCGCTGCTGGGACAGGCGTTGCGTCATGCGGTCTTCCCTGGTGGCGCACGTGTGCGACCCCGGTTGTGCCTTGCGGTGGCACAGGCCTGTGCCGGCGCCGAAATGCAGACTGCCCTGGCGGCAGCCACTTCGATCGAGCTGCTGCACTGTGCCTCGCTGGTGCACGATGACCTGCCTTGTTTCGACGATGCGGAGCTGCGTCGCGGCAAGCCCTCGGTCCACAAGGCGTTCGGGGAACGACTCGCCATCCTGGCCGGGGATGGGCTCATCGTGCTCGCCTTTCAGAATCTCCTGCGGGTCGGATCGAATTCGATGCAACGGCTCGCGCCGCTTCTGCACGTCATCGGAGCATCCGTGAGTGCCGTCAACGGCATCGTTGCCGGTCAGGCATGGGAGTGCGAGCCGGCGCTGGACCTTGGGCACTACCACCGGGCCAAGACCGGCGCGCTGTTCGCCGCGGCGACGATGGCCGGGGCCATCTCCGCCGGGCGCGAGCCCGAAGCGTGGCGCGCGTGCGGCGAGCGGCTCGGCGAGGCCTTTCAGGTGGCTGATGACCTGCGGGATGTGATCGCCGGTGTTGACGAGTTGGGCAAGCCGCCAGGCAAGGACGCGGCGCTCGACCGGCCGAGCGCGGTGCGCGACCTGGGGCTGCACGGCGCCATGCGGCGCCTCAACGAGCTGCTGCGCGAGACCCGGGAACTGATTCCCGCCTGTGAAGGCGGGGAACTACTGTGCCGGCTCATCGCCAGCGAGACCCAACGCCTGTTGCCGAAGGAGCTGGCGCGCCGCGCGGCCTGATTGCCGGCCGTGTCATCCTGCAGGTCAGGTCGGTGAACGTGGCGGTGTCCGAACTCCTGCAGCGCCGGGCGGAACACTGGCTGGACCGATGGCGCGCGTGGCGCAACCGGATTCTCGCCGCACGCGGCTTCCAGGACTGGGCCTGCGCGTTTCTGCCGACGCGACCGCTCGCCCGGCGGCGGGCGCTGGCGCTGTTCGACCTGTGTGCGGGATTTGTCTACTCCCAGGTGCTCATGGCCTGCGTGGAACTGCGGCTGTTCGAGCGGCTGCGCGCGCGGGCGTGCCGGCTCGAGGAGCTCGCCCTGGATACGCCGATTTCGCAGGATTGCCTGCGGGTGCTGCTGGTCGCGGCGGCATCGCTCGATCTGGTGCACTGGGATGCGGCTCGGCGGCTGTGCAGCCTGGGGCCCCTCGGCGCAGCTCTGCTCGCTCATCCGGGCCTGCAGAAGATGATCGCGCATCAGCGGCTCCTCTACGTCGATCTGGCTGAGCCGCTGGCGGTCTTGCGTGGCGCGGGCCGGACGCACTTGCAGGAGTTCTGGGCCTACGCGCGGCCCGCCGGTGCCGGCGCCCTGGCGGAAGAGTCGGTGCGCGAGTACAGCGCCCTGATGTCCGCGTCCCAGGAGTGGATCGCCTCCGAAGTGTTCCGGGTCTGTCCTCTCGCAGCGCACCGGTGCCTGCTGGACATCGGCGCGGGAGAAGGCGCATTTGCAGAGCGCGCGGCCTTGTTGGCACCCGATCTGCGGGTGCTCTGTTTCGATTTGCCGCCGGTGGCGGCCCGGGCGGCGCGGCGCCTGCAGCACCTGGGGCCACGCGCCAGGGCAATCGGTGGCGATTTCCGGCGCGACCCGCTGCCTGCCGGCGCCGATCTGATCACCTTGGTGCGCGTGCTGCACGATCACGACACCGACACGGTGCGACACCTCCTGCACGCCGCATGCGCAGCGCTCGCGCCCGGGGGCACGCTGCTGATCGCTGAACCCATGGCGGGGGAGAGGGCGGGGCGGCGCGTGGCGGACGCGTATTTCGCCTTCTACCTGCGGGCACTGGGTCAGGGTGAGCCGCGCTCAGCCGCGCAGCTGGGCAATCTGATGCGGGAAGCAGGCTTGCGCTCGGTGCGCTCGCCACGGATGCGCCTGCCGATGAACGTGCGTGTGCTGCTGGCTCGCAAGCCCGCATGACGGATCAAGTGTAAATATAAATTGACACAGTTGAATGTACGAGTAGACTGACAGTCAGGGGAACCGGAAGCATCACCGGGCACGGGCAAATTCCAACATGCACACCCTGGCCGTCGTTCTCGAGGCTCCAGAACGGCTCACGCTAAGCCGGCTCGACCTGCCGGTCCCCGGCGACGAGGACGTGGTCGTCGATGTGCAGTTCAGCGGCATCAGCACAGGTACCGAGAGGCTGCTGTGGTCGGGTCGCATGCCGCCGTTTCCGGGCATGGGCTATCCGCTGGTGCCAGGCTATGAATCGGTCGGACGTGTGAGCGAGGCGGGCAGCAGATCGGGCCTGCGCGCAGGCGACTGGGTGTTCGTGCCGGGCGCACGCTGTTTTGGCGAAGTGCGCGGACTCTTCGGCGGCGCGGCCTCGCGACTGGTCGTACCGGCAAGACGCGTCACGCCACTGAATGCCGGTCTGGAGGAGCAGGGGGTACTGCTGGCGCTCGCGGCCACTGCATTTCATGCGCTTGCGGCTCCCGGCGCCAGAACACCCGATCTCATCGTAGGTCATGGGGTGCTGGGGCGGCTGCTGGCGCGGATCTGCGTACTGCGGGGCGGTACTCCGGTCGTCTGGGAACGCAATCCGCAGCGCCAGGGAGGCTCCGCTGATGCGTATCGCGTGCTCGATCCCGATCAGGATCCGCGCCACGACTATGAGTCGATCCATGACGTCAGCGGTGACTCGTCGCTGCTTGATGCACTGATACTGCGCTTGAAGCGGGGCGGGGAGCTCGTACTGGCGGGTTTCTACGACAAACCCCTGTCGTTCCAGTTTTCCCCCGCGTTCATGCGCGAAGCCCGGCTGCGGATCTCCGCTGAATGGGAGCCGGCCGATCTCGCGGCAGTCACCTCCCTGACACAGAGCGGACAACTCTCGCTGTCGGGACTCATCACCCACCGTTGCGAGGCCACGGCGGCGGCCGATGCGTACCGAACCGCCTTCGAGGATTCGGCTTGCCTGAAGATGATTCTTGACTGGAGAGCCTGTGCATGAGCAGTCCAGCGATGCAGGTGCGTGAGAGCACCGTAGCGGTGAGCGAGATGCAGGCGCGCCTGCGCGCCGAGGCAGCCCTCGAGCCTGATCCGGTTGCCACCGGGGCGCCGCGCAAGCAGACGCAGATCATCGCGATCTACGGCAAGGGTGGTATCGGCAAGAGCTTCACCCTCGCGAACCTCTCTTACATGATGGCGCAGCAGGGCAAGAGAGTCCTGCTGATCGGCTGCGATCCCAAGAGCGACACGACCTCGCTGCTGTTCGGTGGTCGCGCCTGCCCGACCATCATCGAGACCTCCGCCCGCAAGAAGCTTGCCGGCGAGCAGGTGCGCATCGGCGATGTGTGCTTCAAGCGCGATGGCGTGTTCGCCATGGAGCTGGGCGGCCCGGAGGTAGGTCGCGGTTGCGGCGGGCGCGGCATCATCCACGGCTTCGAGCTGCTGGAGAAGCTCGGCTTCCACGACTGGGGATTCGACTACGTGCTGCTGGATTTCCTCGGCGATGTGGTATGCGGGGGATTCGGCCTGCCGATCGCGCGCGACATGTGCCAGAAGGTCATCGTCGTGGGCTCCAACGACCTGCAGTCGCTCTATGTCGCCAACAACGTGTGCTCGGCGGTCGAGTATTTCCGCAAACTCGGCGGCAATGTCGGCGTCGCGGGACTGGTGATCAACAAGGATGACGGGACCGGCGAGGCGCAGGCTTTCGCAGCGGCGGTCGGCATACCCGTGCTGGCGGCCATTCCGGCCCACGAGGACATCCGACGCAAGAGCGCCAACTACGAAATCATCGGTTCCCCAGGCGGCGCCTGGAGCGGGCTGTTTACCGGACTCGCGCAAGGGGTCGCGGATTCGGTGCCCAATCATCCGCGCCCACTGTCACAGGAGGCATTGCTCGGCCTGTTCAAGGGCGAGGCCGTCGGTCGCGGTTATCAGCTCCAGCCGGCGACACCTGAAGACATGTGCGGCGGGTCGGTACTGGAGAAGGCGTCCCTGGAGGTCATCTATGAAACCGTGTGAGCGGATCTGATGACGCCGAACCAGGCAGCGGTTGGGGTCGATGCCGCGCCCGCGCGGTCCGGCGCGGGATGCCACGGGGGTCGCGATCAGCTGCGCGCCGCAGCGCAGGCGTCGGGCAAGAGCGCGACGCTGGAGCAATACGCGCGGGATTATCCGGCCGCGCCCCACGATCAGCCGCAGAGCATGTGCCCCGCATTCGGAGCGCTGCGGGTTGGTTTGCGAATGAGAAGGACCGCGAGCGTGCTCAGCGGTTCGGCGTGCTGCGTGTATGGGTTGACCTTCACATCGCATTTCTACGGCGCACGCCGTCCAGTGGGCTACGTACCGTTCAACTCCGAAACGCTCGTGACGGGCAAGCTGTACGAGGACATTCGCGAGGCCGTCAATCAGCTGGCCGATCCTCAGGCATACGACGTCGTGGTTGTAATCAATCTCTGCGTTCCAACCGCTTCGGGTGTGCCGCTGCAGATGTTGCCGAAGACGGTGAACGGTGTGCGCGTCATCGGTATAGATGTCCCGGGCTTCGGCGTGCCGACCCACGCCGAGGCCAAGGATGTACTGGCGGCAGCCATGCTCCGGTACGCCCGGGCTGAGGCCGAGGCCGGTCCCGTGCAGGCGCCGCGAACCGGACGCAGTGGGTGCCCGACGGTGACCCTGCTCGGGGAGGTCTTCCCGGCTGATCCTGTGACCATCGGCGCACTGCTGGAGCCCCTGGGTCTGGGCGCTGGTCCGGTGGTACCGACCCGTGAATGGCGCGAACTCTACGCGGCGCTCGATTGTGTCGCCGTGGCCGCGCTGCATCCCTTCTACACCGCAAGCGTACGCGAGTTCGAATCTGCCGGCCGCCGGGTGGTGGGCTCCGCTCCCGTTGGCCGGGAGGGTACGGCAGCGTGGCTCGAGACGATCGCGCGCGTGTGCAACGTCCCGGATGCGAGGCTGAGCCAGGCGAAGCAGCGCTTCATTCCCGCGATCGAGGCGGCCGTGGCAGCCAGTCCGATCCGGGGCCGTGTCACTCTCTCCGGCTACGAAGGGTCCGAACTGCTGGTCGGCCGCCTGCTGCTCGAGTGTGGAGCAGATCTGCGTTATGTGGGCACCGCTTGCCCGCGAACACCCTGGCTGGAAGCCGACTTCGACTGGCTGGTCGCGCACGGGGTGCAGGTGCAGTTCCGGGCTTCGCTGCAACAGGATCTCGCGGCGCTGCAGGAGTATCAGCCGCAACTGGCCATCGGCACGACACCCGTCGTGCAGAAGGCCAAGGAAGCTGCCGTGCCGGCCATGTACTTCACCAATCTGATTTCCGCGCGGCCCCTGATGGGGCCAGCCGGTCCGGCGGCCCTGGCGGCAATCGTCAATGCCGCGCTTGGCAATCAGCAGCGTTTCGACCGGATGCGGGCGTTCTTCGCGGATGTGGGTGAGGGCGCGACCAGTGGAATCTGGACCGAGCTTCCACGCGAGCGCCCGGAGTTTCGTGAGCGCTATCAGGCACAGCTGGCCAAGGCGAGTCGGGAGCGCAAAACCGAGGAAGCGGTCTGATGCTCGTGCTCGACCACGATCGTGCCGGTGGGTACTGGGGTTCCGTGTACGTATTCACCGCGATCAAGGGCCTGCAGGTGATCATCGACGGACCGGTGGGATGCGAGAACCTGCCGGTCACTTCGGTTCTTCACTACACGGACGCACTGCCACCCCACGAATTGCCGATCGTCGTCACGGGCCTGGCCGAGGAAGAGTTGGGTCAGCACGGCACCGAGGGCGCCATGCGACGCGCACACGGGACGCTGGACCCCGGGCTTCCCAGCGTCGTGGTGACGGGTTCGATCGCCGAGATGATCGGGGGCGGTGTGACGCCGGAAGGCACCAACATCAAGCGCTTCCTGCCGCGCACCATCGACGAGGACCAGTGGCAGAGCGCCAATCGTGCGATGAACTGGCTGTGGACCGAATACGGACCACGGCGGGTGCCGGCGCGCAAACCGCCGGCGGCCGGGGCCAGGCCGCGTGTCAACATCATCGGACCGATCTACGGATACTTCAACACGTGGTCGGATCTCGCCGAGATCCGCCGTCTCATCGAGGGCGTGGGCGCCGAGGTCAATCTGACCTTTCCGCTGGGCAGTCACCTGGCCGATGTGCCGAAGCTGGCCGACGCGCAGGTGAACGTCTGCATGTATCGCGAGTTCGGTCGGCTGTTGTGCGAGACGCTCGAGCGGCCCTATCTGCAGGCACCGGTGGGTCTGCACAGCACGACCGCGTTCCTGCGCGCGCTCGGGGAACTGCTCGGTCTGGATCCGGAGCCGTTCATCGAGAAGGAGAAACATACGACGGTCAAGCCCTTGTGGGACCTGTGGCGCTCGGTGACCCAGGACTTCTTCGGCACCGCGAGTTTCGGCATTGTCGCCAACGAGACCCATGCGCGCGGCATCCGCAACTTCCTGGAGAACGAACTGGGGCTGCCCTGTACGTTCAGTTTCGCGCGCAAGGCCGGAGTAAAGCCCGACAACGCAGCGGTACGCCGCGCCATACGCGAACGCCCGCCTCTGATCTTGCTCGGCAGCTACAACGAGCGCATGTATCTGGCCGAGTGTGGGGGGCGCGCTGCCTACATTCCGGTGTCTTTTCCCGGTGCGCTGATCCGCAGGCATACCGGCACTCCGTTCATGGGCTACGCGGGAGCCACCTATCTGGTGCAGGAGGTCTGCAACGGGCTGTTCGATGCGCTCTTCCACATCCTGCCACTCGGAACCGAACTGGATCGCGTCGAGGCGACACCCGCCAGGCTCAGCCGGCTGGACGTGAGTCCCTGGGACGACGATGCGCAACTCGCGCTGGATGAGTACCTGCAGACGCAACCGGTGCTGGTGAGGATCTCGGCCGCGAAGCAGTTGCGCGACCGCGTCGAAAGGGAGGCGCGGGCCGCCGGTGAACCCAGGGTCACTGCCTCGAGAGTGAACAGTGTGCGTGAGGCGCTCGCCGCGGGACGGGCAGCCTGAAATGAGATTCAGCGTGACGGCGAACCCGTCGCGTGGAGTCCCGGCCGCGCCGGGTATTGCGCGGAAACGGCCGCAAGGCCCTTGGAGGTGAAGTATGTCGTTATCGGGCTTGAGTGAGCAGGAGGCAAAGGAGTTCCACAGAATCTTCATGGCGAGCTTCATTGTCTTTCTGCTGATCGCGATCGTCGCCCATATCCTGGTATGGCAATGGCGACCCTGGCTGCCGGGGCCGCAGGGCTACACCAGCATGAGCGACACGTCGGGCACGACCATCAGTGCCCAGTATCGGGCTTAGCGGGGAGACTGACCATGTGGAGACTCTGGTTGTTGTTCGATCCGCGCCGGGCGCTGATCGGACTGTTCACGTTCCTGTTCGTGCTGGCACTGGTGATTCATTTCATCCTGCTCAGCACCAACCGGTTCAACTGGCTGGATGGGCCGCGCCCGGCGGCTGTCACGGCGACTTCCTCGGCTCCGGCGGCGACCCCGTCGACGAGTCAGTAGGCATGTCGTTCGGGCTTCGGGCGCAGCCGGCGGCAACTCCGGCTGCGCCTGTGGCTCACTGAAGGCGGGGGATACTGCGATGGCGATGCTGAGCTTCGAGCGCAAGTACCGCGTGGCCGGCGGCACGCTGGTCGGCGGCAACCTGTTCGATTTCTGGGTCGGGCCCTTCTACGTGGGATTCTTCGGGGTCACGACCGTGTTCTTCGCGTTGGTCGGCACCGCCATGCTCGCCTGGGGAGCCGCGCTCGGCCATACCTGGAATCTCTGGCAGATCAACATCGCGCCACCGGATCTGAGCTACGGTCTGGCGCTCGCGCCGCTGCGTGCGGGCGGGCTGTGGCAGATCGTGACGGTGTGCGCCATCGGCGCATTCGTCTCCTGGGCGCTGCGCGAGGTGGAGATCTGCCGCAAGCTCGGCATGGGGCTGCACGTGCCCTTCGCCTTCAGCTTCGCGATCTTCGCCTACATCACGCTGGTGGTGATCCGCCCGGTGCTGCTGGGCGCCTGGGGACACGGCTTTCCCTACGGCATCATGAGCCACCTCGACTGGGTGTCCAACACCGGCTACCAGTACCTGCATTTCCACTACAACCCGGCGCACATGCTGGCGGTGTCGTTCTTCTTCACGACGACTCTCGCGCTGGCGCTGCACGGCTCGCTGGTCCTGTCGGCGACCAATCCCGCGCGCGGCGAGCCGGTGAAGACCGCCGAGCACGAAAACACCTATTTCCGCGACACCATCGGCTATTCGATCGGCACGCTGGGCATCCACCGGCTGGGACTCTTCCTCGCGCTGTCGGCCGGCTTCTGGAGCGCGGTATGCATCCTGATCAGCGGGCCTTTCTGGACGCGCGGCTGGCCGGAATGGTGGAGCTGGTGGCTGAACCTGCCCATCTGGCGGCATTGAATGACGCGGACGAGCGCAGTCGGGCGGGGAAGCGCACGGCGGGTGCCGCGTGACGCACGCGGTGGACGGAAAAACTGAGGTAGCAGTCGTGGCGGAATATCAGAACATCTTCACTCGGGTGCAGATTCGTGGGCCGGCCTACGCGGGCGTGCCCCTCACCGGCGGGAGCTGGGTGCGCCAGGGCCGGATCCGCTTCGTTCACTGGCTGGGGCGGATCGGCGATGCGCAGATCGGGCCGATCTACCTGGGCTGGACCGGCGTGGCCTCGCTCATCTGCGGCTTCGTGGCGCTGGAGATCATCGGGCTCAACATGTGGGCCTCGGTGAACTGGAGCCCCATCGAGTTCGTACGCCAGCTGCCCTGGCTGGCGCTCGAGCCGCCGGCGCCCGCCACCGGATTGCACATCCCCGCGATGAACGAGGGTGGCTGGTGGCTGATGGCCGGGTTCTTCCTGACCAGCTCGGTCATCCTGTGGTGGTTGCGCATGTACCGGCGCGCGCGCGCTCTCGGCATGGGCACGCACGTGGCCTGGGCCTTCGCGGCGGCCATCTGGCTGTACCTGGTGCTCGGATTCATCCGGCCGCTGCTGATGGGCCACTGGAGCGAGGCCGTGCCGTTCGGCATCTTCCCGCACCTGGACTGGACCGCTGCCTTCTCCATCCGCTACGGCAACCTGTTCTACTGCCCCTTCCACATGCTCTCGATCGCGTTTCTGTACGGCTCGACGCTGCTGTTCGCGATGCACGGCGCCACCATCCTCGCCGTCAGCCGCTTCGGCACCGATCGCGAGATAGAGCAGATAGTGGATCGGGGTACGGGTGCGGAGCGTGCAGCGCTCTTCTGGCGCTGGACGATGGGCTTCAACGCGACGGTGGAATCGATTCACCGCTGGGCCTGGTGGTTCGCGGTGCTGTGCCCGCTGGTCGGTGGCATCGGCATCCTCCTGACCGGCACCGTGGTGGACAACTGGTACCTGTGGGCGGTGAAGCATGGCGTGGCGCCGATGTATCCGCATGTGGTGCCCGCAGTGGTGCAACCAACAATGTCGGGAGTACCGCAATGAGCACTGTTGATCGATCCGTGATCGGGCAGCTGGCCGGCGGCGGCACCGGGTTGGTTGCGGCCATGGTCAGCACGTTGTTGCTCGCGGGCTGCGAACATCCTCCGGTCGAGTCGGTACAGGGCGGCTTTCGGGGTACGGGCATGATGCAGGTCACCGACCCGCGTCTGGCGCCGGTCTCCAACAACACGATTCCCGTACCGTTGCCCCGGGGAGAGATTGCCAGTGGTACTCCACTTGCCGGCGACACGTTCAAGAACGTACAGGTACTGAAGGACGTACCCGTACCGGAATTCTCACGCCTGATGGTGGCGATGACGACCTGGGTGGCACCCCAGCAGGGATGTACCTACTGCCACGCGGCGACCGATCTGGCTTCGGACGAGCACTACACCAAGGTCGTCGCACGACGAATGCTGCAGATGACACGTCACATCAATTCCTCCTGGCGCACTCACGTGGGTGATACCGGAGTGACGTGTTACTCCTGCCATCGGGGCCACAACGTGCCGGAGTATGTCTGGTTCACGGATACGGGGCCCGCGAACGCCTCGGCGTATCTGGGCAATCTGGCCGGCCAGAATCAGCCCGCGCGCTCGGTGCGACTGGCTTCGCTGCCCAACGATCCATTCACGCCTTACCTCGCGGCCGATACGCCGATCTCCGTAATTGACACGACGGCGCTGCGTCAGGGCGAGGACAAGGGCGCCTCGATCAAGAAGGCCGAGCAGACTTACGGCCTGATGATGCACATCACCGGCGCGCTCGGAGTGAATTGCACCTTCTGTCACAACAGCCGCTCGTTCTTCGACTGGGACCAGAGCACCCCGCAGCGCGCCACGGCCTGGTATGGAATCCGCCTGGTGCGCGAGCTGAATGGCCAGTATCTGACGCCACTTCGCGCGACCTTCCCGGCGAATCGGCTCGGGCCGCACGGTGACTCGCCGAAAGTGGACTGCGCCACCTGCCACCAGGGTGCGCACAAACCGCTCAACGGCGTGAGCATGCTGGCGGATTACCCCGAACTGCGTGGTGACTCGCACCCGTAGCCGCCGACTTGCCGCCGCGGCGGCGTGCCGCTCAGGCCGCTTCGATCAGGCTGGAGTCTCTTTCAGCGCGGTGGCGGCGCGCCTCGGGCGCGCAACCCACAGCCGCGCCACGGAGAAGGGCGCCACCAGCATCCAATGCTCGAGCAATCCCAGCGCGGTCAGGCTTGCCAGCAGAGCGCACGCGGCCTGCGGGAACTCGCCGAGCCCCGGCGTCAGCAGCGGACGCACCAGGAGGGCCAGAAGAGTCGTGGCGGCGGTGATGGAGAAGGGAAACAGCAGGTTCAGAGGCCGGCGCCGCAGATACACGCGCAGGTAGCGCAGCGGCTCGGGCAGCAGCTCGCTGCCGGTATTGCGCACTCCCAGGAACAGATTCAGCTTGGCGCTGGTGCGCATCCCCCACAGGATGAGAAGCGTCCACATGGCGACCCGGTTGGCGCTGTGCCATTCGGTGACGGTGAGCGTGCCGATGACGGCGAGCAGTGTCAGCTCGTGATAGAGGATGGCCTGAAACGCATGCAGGAAGTGGCGCCAGCCGTGGCAGCGGGGGGAACAGGGCGGGGGCCGGGGACCCGTCACGTATCCCAGCAGGAAAGTCATCTCCAGCCAGCCCCAAACCGCGATACCGCAGGCGAAGCCCAGAACCGCCCCGGTCCAGGAGGTGTCCGTGCGCGATCGTACGATGCCGAACACCGCGGCGACGAGGATCGCCGTGGCTGCCATCATGCTCGCGAGATACGTGCTCCGTGGCCGTCTGTCGGCCAACAGGATGACTCCGGTGCCCGCGTACCACACGAGCACGACGAACACACACGCACCGAGGCAGGCGAGCACGGCATCACCAGGCGGGCGCTGTACGGATGCTCTGTGGCAGCTCGTGCCGCTTGACGGGCAGGCAGAACAGCCGGGCGAAGGTCAGTCCCGCCGCCCCCATCCACAGGCCCCTCTGCAGTCCTCCCCACAAGCCTCCGCGCTCGCGTGCCCGCTCGGCCCGCTCGGCGCAATGGCGCAGACGTTCCAGGCCCGAGCGGAACGCAGGCCGGTCGAGGTCGAGTGTGAGCGGAAATACCTGCCGCGAGATGTCGGAGGTGATCTGGAAGACCGTGCGGTCGTACTCGGTCGCATCCAGGCCCAGGGCGCCGTGCAGCGCGGGGCGGGCATGATCGCGCACGTACATGGTGCAGAAGACAGCCAGGCAGAAGAATCGGATCCAGAGCAGGTTGAGCCCGCGCAGCAGTTGCGGGCTGCCACGCATGAGCAGCGCGAACGCCTCGCCATGGCGGAATTCATCGTTGCACCACTTCTCGAACCAGTTGAAGATCGGGTGGAAGCGGTACTCGGGATGGCGCTCCAGCTGCCGGTACATCGTGATGTAGCGCGCGTAGCCGATCTTCTCCGAGAGATAGGTGGCATAGAAGATGAACTTCGGCTTGAAGTAAGTGTACTTCTTGGCGCGCTTGAGGAAGCTCAGGTCCACCGCGATGCCGAAATCCTTCAGCGACTGGTTGATGAAGCCCGCGTGCCGGGCCTCATCGCGCGCCATGTAACCGAACAGGTCGTGGATGGCCGGGTTGCGGGCCTGGCGCTTGATCTCGCTGTAGAGCAGGCAGCCGGAGTACTCGGCGGTGAGGGAACTCGTCAGGAATTCGACGAACTCGCGGTGCAGCGCTTCGGGCAGCTGGCGCAGCTGCGCGGCGAATTCCGCGGTGCGCTCGAAGAATCCCCGGTTGGCATCCTGGCGGAACTCGGCGAGCAGCTGGTCCCATTCGCGCTGCATCGGCCGCACATCGATGCGGTCCAGGGCGGCGAAATCGGTGGTGTAGAAGCGGGGGGCGAGCAGCGTGTCCTGCGAGGCAGCCCGGGTCGAGGCATTGGGCCCGTGGAGAGTCGCTGGATCAGTCATGGGGAATCTCCCAGCAGGCGCGCGAATGCGCCGGCGTTGGTTGGGCCGAAGGCCTCGAGCTCGATCTGGCGGCCGGTGGCGGGATCTTCCAGGATCAGCCGACCCTCCGCGCTGGCGAACAGTCGGAACGGCGCTTGCGGTCCCAGACCCTCGCGGCGTCGCTCGTGCGCGAGGTTGCGCATCGTGGCGCGGAGAAATCCGTTCGTTCCCGGGAGCAGGGTGGTGACGGTCGTGCCGTGCGTGGCATCAGTCACCAGCACGCTGCCATCCGGCTGGTCCGCGAAGCGCAGCTCGCGGCTCACCGATGGTGCCGGCGCCGGCATCGAGCGGATATCGACACCGCTCAGGCGGACCAGTGTCGCCACGAAGAGCGTCGTGCCGAGCAGCAGTCCGGCGCCCACCAGTGCCGCCCGCGGAAAGGTTTCGGTGTGTACATGACTCATGGCGCCAGAGCCTCGGCGAGAATCCGGGCCGCCTGGGAAGCCTGCGGCACGCCGCGCAGCATGGGCTGGGCCGGAGTCAGCTTCCAGGGTCTGGCATGCGGCCATAGATGCAGGTACGCGACACGCGCCTGGTGCGTGGCCAGTTCAAGCGGGATGTCTCCAGTTCCATCGGCGTATTCACGTAACGCGGCGTTGCGAACCGCCGCGAACGGTATGTTCAGAGCGACGGGCAGGGCGACCCCGTACCGCATCACGACGCGCTTGGAGCTGATGCTGTAGATCGTGCTCCGCGCGACCCGATGCGCGACCCAGAGTAGAAACAGCAGGGTCGCGATTCCCAGCACGAGCAGCCAGGCGCAGGAACTGAGTATCTGCTGAGCCGTCTGCCCGTCGTACCAACCGCTCGCCGCCCGCCACAGGAGCAGCACTCCGAAATAGAGTGTGATCGCCCGAACGTGCAGTGCGCGGCGCGCCACCGACCACCAGTCCGGCGAGCCCTGCCACAGCAGCCGCTCACCAGGAGGCAGGTGAGCAGGGAGCCCCGGAATCGGTTCGTGTTCGAACTCATTCATGTTCTTGCTCCCGATGCAGCGTTCTTCCTCAGGCGCCGCGTGCCCGTGGCCTACAGGATCGGCTCCGCCCGCGAGGCCTCCGCGTACAGCGTGCCGGCGGCGTAGTAGGCACAGATGCGATCTTCCTCGCGCAGCGTGATCTGCTCCGGATGCGAGGTCGTGGGCACCTGTGCGAACTGATTCGCGAGCAGCGCGCGGACCCGGATGCGGCTCTGAGTCCCACGCGGATCGATACGGGCGAAGCCCGCGGGCAGCAGCACATTGCCGCTGCGATCGGGCAGCGTGAGCTCGTAGTAGCGGATCTGTGGTTCTGCCCGGTCGATCCACACGTCCTTCACCACTCCCGCGTGCCCGCCATCCGCGCCTATGACCGCCATGCCGCGGGGGTCGGGATCGCGGGGTGCGATGGAAAATCCGCCCGCCACGCTCAGCGGCACGATCTTGGGCTCCCCCTCGAGTGTCAGGTCCGGTTCGTCGGCGCGCTCGGTGTAGGAGCCGGGCCCGACTCCCGCCAGCAGGGCGTTGACCCCGATCGGAAGCGGAATCGGATCGTCCCTGCCGCGGGCGGGAGTGGCAGCAGGTGCAGCCGACGCGGCCGGTACCTGCCGTGTCGTACCGTCCGCCAGCGTGAACGTCTTGGGGGGCGGCACTGCGGGAAAGCCTTGCACCCGGATCCGGCCCGAACGTTCGGATTCGAGCGGATAGCCTTCCCGCTTGTCCTCGCGCCGCAGGTAATAAATGAGGCCGGCGAAGAATATCCAGAATGCGTACAGCACGACCTGGGCGAGATCGATGTAACGAGTGAACGCGCCGATTCCCATGGAAGCTCCTTCACGCCGTCAGTGCGACGTCCCGTTCGGGACGTGCGCGTTGGAACACACCGGAACCGCGGGTCGAGCCGACCAGCGGACCGATGGCAATGAGTGTTGCGAACAACAGCAACAGCTCGATGTGGTAGACAAAACCATAGCCGACCGCGGGCCCGGTGAGAGCCGGACCGAGGGCGCCGCGCTCGGCCAGCGCGCCGAATGCATCGCGCAGGCCACCGCTGACGGCGATCGCCGAGCCGCCAGCCAGAGCCTGAACGGCTCCCCAGGCGCCCAGGGCGAGTCCGTTGTCGATGCGCGGGTCCAGTTGCATTGCGGCGCTCAAGGTGCCCACGCCGAAGAGGCCGGCGCTGAAGCCGATCAGTCCGCTGCCGCAGCGGTACAGGGTCGCCGATTCCAGAGGAGCGGCAATAATGACCGCGGCGAAGGCGAACAGCGCCAGAGTGACGCCTGCAGCGGCGAGACGGTAGGGATCCACACCGCGTGTCAGCAGTCTCTCCGCGGCCGCGAAGGCACACAGGGCGCAGGAGGCGATCAAGGCCGTCAGCCAGGTCGTTGCACTGACGCTCAGATGCAGGATCTGACCGCCGTAGGGTTCGAGCAGGATGTCCTGCATGCTGAAGGCGGCACTGCCCAGCCCGACGGACAGAAGGAAGCGGCTGGCACGATTACCGCGCAGATAGCGCCGCCAGGTATCGGAGAACTTCTCCCGATCGGCTGAGGAGTCGCCCGTGCGCGGTCTGCGTGGCTCCTGCTTCCACAGCGCGATGCTGTTCAATGCCAGCGTGAGGACCGCCGCACCCTGAACCACCTGGATCAGACGCAGTTCGGTGAAATGAGTCAGCAGCCAACCGAAGACCACCGAGCTGATCATCACGCCGACCAGAAGCATGACGTACATCAGGGCCACCACGCGAGGCCGCGTGTCATCCGGCGCGAGATCCGTGGCCAGCGCCAGGCCTGCGGTCTGTGTGGTGTGAAATCCCGCCCCCACCAGCAGGAATGCCAGGGCCGCGCCGAGCTGCCCGATCACGATGGGACCGTGCGTATCGCCGGACAGGATCAGCAAAGCGAACGGCATGATGGCCAGTCCGCCGAATTGCAGAAGGCTGCCCATCCAGATGAAAGGTACGCGCCGCCACCCCAGTGCGGAGCGGTACACGTCGGAGCGGAATCCGACCAGCGCGCGGAAGGGCGCGAACAGCAGTGGCAGGGCGACCATCACCGCGACCAGCCAGGTCGGCACGCCCAGCTCGACGATCATCACACGGTTCAGGGTTCCCACCAGCAGCGCCGCCATCATCCCGACCGACACCTGAAACAGCGACAGGCGCAGGAGCCTGGCGAGCGGCAACCCGGCGCTCGCGGCATCGGCGAACGGGAGGAATGCGGGAGCCAGCCGCATCCAGGCGCGAGCGACTCGTGTGGTTCGGGTGTTCACCGGTGAACCAGTTCCTGTGCCTGGGAGGTATAGAAACCCTCGTGAATCCGCATGGAGCGCTGCAATTCCCACTCCACGAGGGCGGCATCACCCGTCAGCCGATCGCTCAGGCACGTCTCGCTGATCGGCGCGATGGCGGGTGCGCGGCTGCCGCGGGGAAACATCCGGCCGACTGCGTGCATCAAGGTCAGCGCAGGTGTGCGCGGCGCGAAGGTGAACAGGATTCCACAGCGTGTCCGCCGCGCCAGGCGGCTCACGGCAGCGACGACGTCCGCCGTCTCATAGTGAATCAGGGAGTCCATGGCCACCACGTAGTCGAATGACCCCAGCGAGTCATCCAGCATGTCGCCGACACAGAACGTCACGCGCCCGGGTGATGCTTGCGAGGGGTGTCGCTCGACTGCCAATCGCACAAGCATGGGTGATACGTCGACCGCAACGACCTCCGCTCCACGAGCCGCCGCCTCGAGTGCGAGGGCTCCTGTTCCGCATCCGGCATCCAGCAATCGAACACCGCTGAGGTCGGCGGGCAGCCAGTCCAGCAACAGTTGCCGCATGCGCGCGCGACCTGCGCGCACCGTTGCCCTGATCCTGCTGACGGGACTGTCGGAAGTCAGTCTGGCCCACGCCTCGTAGGCGCTTGAATCGAAGTAGGCACGCAGCTCGCTGCGTCTGATGTCGTATGTCGTGGATGACATGAGCGTCGTACCTCCTTTCAGTCGAACCCCAGCAGGTCGAAGATCTCGCGATCGCGCAACGGTTCCACCACGAGCGGTTCGGTTCCGTCCCAGAGCGCCTGGGCCAGCTGCAGGTACTCAGCCTGCACGGCAAGCACTTCCGGTTCATCACCCATCTCGAACAGCGTGGATTTCTTCAGCCGGCTGCGGCGGATCACATCCAGATCCGGGAAGCGCGCCATGGTCTTCAAGCCGACGCGCTGATTGAAACGATCGATCTGGTCGGTGGCCGCGCTGCGGTTGGCGATGACGCCGCCGATGCGTACGGCATAGTTACGCGATTTGGCCAGAATGGCCGCGACGATCCGGTTCATGGCAAAGATGGAATCGAAGTCATTCGCCGTAATGATGAGAGCCCGATCTGCGTGCTGCAGCGGCGCGGCGAACCCGCCGCACACGACGTCACCGAGAACGTCGAAGATGACAACGTCGGCATCGTCGAGCAGGTGATGCTCCTTGAGCAACTTGACGGTTTGTCCGACGACATATCCGCCGCAACCCGTGCCGGCGGGCGGGCCGCCGGCCTCGATGCACTGCACCCCGTTGTAACCGGGGTACACGAAATCTTCGGTGCGGACCTCCTCCGGGTGGAAGTCCACCGACTCCAGTACGTCGATGACGGTCGGCACCAGTCGCTTCGTCAGCGTGAAGGTCGAATCGTGCTTGGGATCGCAGCCGATCTGCAGGACTCGTTTACCCAGCTTGGAAAAGGCGACCGACAGGTTCGATGAGGTGGTGCTCTTGCCGATTCCCCCCTTGCCGTAGACGGCGAACACCTTGGCATTGCCGATCTTTACGGTAGGATCGAGTGAGACCTGCACGCTGCCTTCACCGTCGGTGCGCGACCGGCGCGCACTCGGTGAGGGTACGGCAACGGTTGCGGTATTCATGCTGCGACCTCGTGATGCTCGTAGACGCCTTCGATCCGATCCTCGAGCTCTTCGCCTGCGTGCCTCAGTGCTTCGAGCATCTCCTCATCCGGCGTCCAGTAATGACGCGCGTGTGCCTCAAGGAGCTTGCCTGCGAGCTTGGCGCAGGCCGTCGGGTTCAGGGTCGCCATGCGGTTGCGCATGTCGGGGTCGAGAACGAATGTCTCGGAGATCCGCTGATACACCCACGGAGCGACCTTTCCCGTCGTGGCGGACCAGCCCAGCGTGTTGCTGACATGCTCCTCGATATGGCGCACGCCTTCATAGCCGTGCTGGAGCATCTCCTCATACCACTTGGGATTGAGCGTGCGGGTGCGGGTTTCGATGGCAACCTGTTCCGCGATGGAGCGCACGACGGGATTGCCGCGAGTCTGGTCGCCGATATAGACCGGTATATCCGCCCCGGAAGCCTGGCTGGCCGCGCTGGCTATCCCTCCCAGCGTGTCGAAATACACATCCACGGTGGTGACGCCCAGCTCGACGGAGTCCAGGTTCTGATAGGTCAGGCTGACCTCCTTGAGCATACTGCGCAGCAGTTCGGGGCGTTTGACGGGGCGACCGCTGCGACCGTAGGCAAAACATTTGCGGCGTGTGTACGTTTCCGCGATTTCCCCGCTTTCGCTCCAACGTCCGCTGTCGACCAGGTTGCCGACGTTGGCTCCGTACGCTCCGTCCGCATTGCCGAAGACTCGCAGCGCTGCACTTTCCAGGTCACCGCCATGGGCCTGTTGATATTCCAGTGCGTGCCGGCGAATGTAGTTGCGATCGGGCGGTTCGTCGGCCTGCGCGGCGAGCAGGGCAGCCTCGGCGAGCAGGCGGATCTGCAGCGGCAGCAGATCCCGGAAGATGCCCGATATGGTGACGAGTACGTCGATCCGGGGTCGGCCAAGCTGCTCGAGCGGTATGAGGGTGGCTCCCGCCAGCCGCCCGAACGCGTCGAAGCGCGGTGACGCCCCCATCAACGCAAGCGCCTGCGCGAGCGGACCTCCTTCCGTCTTCAGGTTGTCGGTACCCCAGAGCACCATGGCGATGGTGTCCGGCAGCGCATGGCCATCGGCGGCGAATTTGGCAAGCAGCGTCTCAGCCTGGAGTTTGCCCTCCTGAACGGCGAAGGCGCTGGGGATGCGGAAAGGGTCGAAGCCATGCACATTGCGTCCCGTTGGCAGGATGTCGGGGGAGCGCAGCAGATCACCGCCCGGGGCCGGGCGGATGAAACGCCCCTCCAGGGCACGCAGCAGCGCCGGAATCTCCTGGTTCTCCTGCAGCAGACGATCCGTCCTGGCGAGCGATTCCAGTGCGCTCAGCAGCGGCGGCTGCGCTTGCAGACCCGCGGCCAGCAGGGCCCGGGACGGGGTGCTGCCGGCCACCACGGCCTCGATTGCACAGCGTGGCAGCGCCAGTCCGTGGGCGGCCTCGGCCACGCTGAGCAGCAGCTCCACACGTCGCTCCGGGCTGGGAGCCGAGCCCAACACATGCAAGCCGCACGGGATCAGCGTCTGCTCGAGCTCCTGAACGCTCAGCTGAACTCTCGCGATCTGCTCATCGAGGCCTGTCCCGGGCCACGGCGGCTCCGCGGAGCCAAGGTCCAGGCCCGCGGCCTGCGCCTGGATCATCTGTGCCAGGGCCTCGCGCTCCGTATCGGTCGGGGACAGGCTGCGGAATCTGTCCAGTGAGCTCCTGAGCTCCAGCAAGCCGCGATACAGACCGGCCTTCTCCACGTGAGGCGTGAGGTAGCTGACCATGGTCGCCGCTGCGCGCCGCTTGGCCAGCGTCGCCTCAGAGGGATTGTTGGCGGCGTAGAGATAGACATGGGGCAGATCGCCGATCAGGCGATCGGGCCAGCAGCTGCCGCACAGTCCCACCTGCTTGCCGGGCATGAACTCGAGTGCGCCGTGGGTGCCGAAATGCAGAACCGCATCCGCGCCGAAGTCCTCGCGCAGATAGCGGTAGAAGGCGGAAAAAGCGTGCGTCGGAGCGAAGCCCTTTTCGAACAGCAGCCGCATCGGGTCTCCTTCGTAACCGAAGGAGGGCTGCACGCCAACGAACACATTGCCGAAGTTCGCGCCGAGCACGAACAGCGAGCTGCCGTCGCTCTGCTGCCGACCTGGAGCGGTGCCCCAGTGATTCTCGATCTCCTTGAGCCACTTCTCGCGCCGCACGTGGTCGTCGGCACTGATTCGTGCATGCACATTGGCAGGCGTGCCAAATCGCGCCGCATTTCCCTCGATGATCCTTCGACGCAGGGTTTCTTCGTCTCGCGGGGGTTCGACCGCGTAACCGGCCTGTGCGAGCGCCTTCAGCGTATTGAAGAGTGAATGGAAGACGGCCAGGTGCGCGGCAGTGCCGGTGTTGCCCGCGTTGGGCGGGAAATTGAACAGCACGATAGCCAGTTTGCGCTGAGCCGGTGGTGTCGTGCGCAGGCTGACGAGTCGTGCCACGCGAGCGGCCAGCGTGGCAACGCGCTCGTCATCCGCTTGCATGTCGCGGGACTGATCGCCCTGGGACTGCCCGGTACGCCCCGCGTAGACGATCGGTCCGGTGGCCCCGTCCAGCTCCGGGATCGCAACCATCATGGTGGCCTCGACCGGGGTGAGCCCGCGGTCGCCGGCTCGCCACTGGGTGAGTGACTGAAATTCCAATGGATGGGCGGCGATGTATGGAACGTCCAGTTCCGCCAGCATCTCTTCCGCAGCGTGCGCATCGTTGTACGCCGGGCCACCCACCAGCGAGAAACCCGTAAGTGACACCAGCGCATCGATGCACGGCCTGCCATCGATCTGGAAGAATCGTCTGACCGCGGGACGTGAGTCGAGTCCGGCGGCGAAGGCGGGAATGACGCGCAGGCCCTTCGATTCGAGTGCCGTGATCACGGCCTCATAGTGGGCGGTATTGCCGGCAAGCACATAGGAGCGCATGACCAGCAGCCCCACCGTTCCGCGGCTGTTCTGCAGCTGCGGCAGTTTGTCCAGGCGGTCGGTGATGCGTTTGCGCAGCCGCGGATGAAACAGGCCGACCTCAGGGTATTCGGCCGGCAGAGAAGGATGGAGCGTGCCCCGCAGCGCGCGTCGCGGGCCATCCGCGTACCGGTCCACCAGGAAGCGGACCATGTTCACCACGTTCTCTTCGGAGCCCGCCAGCCAGTACTGCAGTGTCAGGAAGTAGGCGCGCACGTCCTGCGCCGGTCCGGGTATGAAGCGCAGGATCTGCGGGATCCGGCGGAGCATCTTCATCTGCGCCGCCCCGGCGCTGGCGCCGTGCCTGTTCGCGCCTCGCAGGCGTTTCAGCAGGCCGATGGCGCCTCCGCCGTTGCCATTCATGCTGAAGCGCCCCACGCGCGTCAGCTTGATGACCTCGCCGGCCGACATGCAGCCGACGAGGGCATCGCAGGAGTCCCGCCGGGCCTTGAGCCACGGCAGGACCGCGTTGATGTGATCTTCGAGGAACAGCATCGAGGCGAAGATGATGTCGCCGCGCTCGATCTCGGCTCTGCAGCGGGTCAAAGCCTGCGGATCGTCATCCCACTCGCTGGCCGCGTGAACACTCAGGTGGAGGCCCGGAATGTCGTGCATCAGCACCTTGCGCGCGCGCTCGGCGGCGCTCGCCAGGTGTGTGTCGAGCGTGACCACGACGACCCGCACCGGGGTGCAATCAGTGCGAGAAGTGTGCTTTGGCGTCATATAGAGTCTCCAGCGTGATCACACCGACACCGCGCTCCCGAGCGAAGCGCTCCGTGTTGCGTCGTGCCTTGCCACGCACGAAGAAGGGGATCCTGGCCAGCTCACGCTCGGCCTCATCCGACCAGGCGGCCTGCACATCCGCAGGCTGCGCCGGAACCGACACCGCTGGCTGGCACGGAGCCCGCGCCGCCGTGCCCAGGTGCGAGGGCGCTGCGCCGTTGAAGAACTCGCGGTCATCGCTGAACATCCCGAGCAGATGTTCCTCGAGGCCCATCATGAGCGGATGGACCCACGTATCGAACAGGACGTTGGCCCCCTCATATCCCATCTGGGGCGAGTGACGAGCCGGGAAGTCCTGCACATGCACGGGCGAAGAGATCACCGCGCAGGGGATCCCAAGGCGCTTGGCGATGTGCCGCTCCATCTGTGTGCCGAGCACCAGTTCGGGCTGCAGCGAGCTGATCTGCCGCTCGACTTCCAGATAGTCATCGGTGATCAGAGGCTCTACGGCGTAGGTCGCCGCGGCGGCGCGAATCTCGCGCGCCTGCTCGCGGCAGTATGTGCCCAGGCCTGCGACAGTCAGGCCAAGCTCTTCGCGGGCGACGCGGGCCGCGGCCACCGCGTGCGTTGCATCGCCGAAGATGAACACGCGCTTGCCAGTCAGGTAGGTCGAGTCCACCGAGCGTGAGTACCAGGGCAGTCGCGATTCGTTCCGCGAGGGCAGATCCGCGCTCTCGAGGCGCGCCAATCCCGCCACTTCGCGCACGAAATCGTCTGTCCCACCCACTCCGATCGGGATTGCACGGGTGAATGGCATGTGCAGGCTTCGTTCCAGGTAAGTCGCGGCCAACCCGGCAATCTCCGGGTACAGCACGACGTTGAAATCCGCTTCCGGTATGCGTCGCAGATCCGCGGGAGTGGCATCCATCGGTGCCACGACGTTGATCCCTACACCCATGCGCACCAACAGCGAGCGGATTTCGCGCAGATCATCGCGGTGACGGAATCCCAGGGCCGTGGGTCCCAGGATGTTGCAACAGGGCGGCCGGTTGCCGGACGCGGGGCGCGGCTCGCCGGTCGCATTGCCGAGCAGGGTGCGGGTGAGGCGGTAGAAGGTTTCGGCTGCCCCCCAGTTCTCCTTGCGCTGATAAGCCGGCAGCTCGAGCGGGATCACGGGCACCGGCAGCTCGAGTGCCCGGGCCAGTCCTCCCGGATCATCCTGTAGCAGCTCGGCGGTGCAGGAAGCCCCCACCAGAAGCGCCTCGGGACGGAATCGCTCGTAGGCCTCGCGGGCAGCCTGTTTGAACAGCTGGGCCGTGTCGGTGCCGAGGTCGCGCGCCTGGAAGGTCGTGTAGGTCACCGGCGGGCGCTGATCACGGCGTTCGATCATCGTGAAGAGCAGATCCGCATAGGTGTCTCCCTGGGGGGCGTGCAGTACGTAATGGACTCCTCGCATGGCCGTGGCGATGCGCATCGCTCCCACGTGCGGCGGTCCCTCGTATGTCCACAGCGTCAGCTGCATGTCAGCACCGCAGCCGCGTGCGGCGATCGAGCGGTCTGGAGAACAGCGCTGCCAGATCGGCGGCCTGCTCGTAACCCTGGATCGGCGTGAAAACCAACTCGATGGACCACTTGGTGGTCAGTCCGGCGGCCTCCAGGGGATTCGCCAGTCCGAGCCCGCAGACGGTGATGTCCGGGCGGCTTGCCCGGCAGCGCTCGAGCTGCTGTTCGACGTGCTGGCCCTCGGTAACGGCTGTGTGTGGCGGCAGCAAGGCCAGTTCGGCGGCCAGGTGCTGTCGGTGCAATAGCGGCGTGCCCACTTCCGTGGGGATCATGTGCAGCTCGCGGGCGAGCATGCGGGCGAGGGGAATCTCCAGATGCGAATCGGGAAAGAAGAAGATGCGCTTTCCCTCCAGGAGCTCGCGTTGTGCCTGCAGAGCCCCTGTGGCACGCGCTCGCGCCGCGGCGGTCACGCGCTCGAAATGCAGCGGATCGATCCCGAAGGCGTTCGCGGCGGCTTGCAGCCACAGAGTCGTGCCCTCCGCACCGAGAGGAAAGGGCGCAGCCAGCTGCCTGGCACCGCGATCCCTCAGAACGCGGGAGACCTCGGCGGTGTAGGGCTGCGCCGCAAGAAACATCGTGCCCGCGCCTGCCGCGGGCAGGTGGCCAGCGTCTCGCGACGGGAGGAAGTTCACAGGTCCGATGCCCAGCTCATCGAACAGTCGGCGCAGCTGGTCCTCGACGACATCCGCCAGGGCGCCCACCACCAGCAGGGATCGCTCATGCGCCGCAGCATCGGGCAGGCAGGCCGCCAGTGCCGCGAGACAGGCGTCCTCGCCCTCGGTGAAGGTGGTTTCGATGCCGCTGCCCGAATAACTCAGGATCCGCACGCGCGGGAAGTGGTGTTGGGACAGTCGGGCGGCGGCCCTGGCCAGGTCGAGCTTGATGACCTCGGAGGGGCAGGATCCCACCAGGAACAACAGGCGGATGTCCGGGCGCCGCTCCAGCAGCTGCGTGACGACCCGATCCAGTTCCTGCTGGGCGTCGGCCAGCCCGGCCAGGTCACGGTCCTCGATGATCGCGGTGGCGAAGCGGGGTTCGGCGAAGATCATCACCCCGGCGGCCGACTGGATCAGGTGGGCACAGGTGCGTGAGCCGATGACCAGGAAGAAGGCGTCCTGGATCTTGCGGTGGAGCCAGATGATGGACGTAAGCCCGCAGAAGACCTGGCGCTGTCCGCGCTCCCGGCCCGCGGGTCTGGCCGCCGGGGGACCCGGATCAGGAGCACACGCCAGTGGTGCCGGGACGTTCACTCTTGCAAGGCCAATGCCACGTCCGGCTGTTCAGGTCCGGATGGCGATTGCAGCCGCGCGGCGCGCAACTTCAGCAGGAACTGCGTTGCGTTGATCAGATAAGCCGCGTACGCTGCCAGCGCAATCAACATCTGCGCGCGCAGGGACACGAAGTGTGTCAGCAGCGCCAGCAGATAGGCGGTGTGCAGGGCGAGCACCAGCATGCTGGTGGCGTCCTCCCAGAAGAAGGGCCGAGCGAACAGGTAGCGTCCGAAGACTGCGCGTTCCCACAGGCAGCCGGTCAGCATGATCAGATACAGAAACGCGGTTTTGACGACGATCGAAATCGTCGCTGCCCCGGCGCCGGTGCCGTGGAGCAGGAACCGCAACACCAGCAGCAGGCTGATCGCAAAGGCCAGGAATTGCAGGGGGGCCAGCACTCCCTGCACCACGGTCCAGCCCGAGGCATCGCGCCGTCGGCGTTCTTCGGCCGTGTACAGCGCGGACCCGCAATGGCCCGCTGTCAGCGATTCGCTCATGGTTGCCTTCGACAGGGCGACGGACCGAATGTAGTGTCAATGAAACTTCACGTCAAGCGGACTTGACACTCGTTCGGCGCAGGCGTTAAGTGCGCGAGCCCCGGTGTGGCGTGATGGGTACCGGCCGGTGCGGCCGCCGCAAGTGCGGCGGAAGGGGGAGTTAAATGGTCGATGCGACGTTGTGGGACGGCGCCGAGCGCTCTGCCATGGAGCGCGCCTGCGCGCCCCGATCCGGCCGCGAACCGGTCGGCACGGGGATGGGCGGGCTGCTCAGGACGATCGAGACCGAAATCATTCCGCGGCTGGTGCTGGCGCTGCAATCCGCGCCTGGCCCCGGCGCGCTCGATGGCCTGGCGCGCAGCGCGACAGGCCCCGAAGAGGTCACCGAGTTCGCGCGCCTCGTGGTGGCCCACGATGTGGCGGTTGCCAGTGTCTACTTGCGGGAGTTGCTCAACCGCGGGGTGTCGCTCGAGAAGCTGTACCTGGAACTGCTGGCTCCCGCGGCCCGGCTGCTGGGCGAATGGTGGAAGCAGGATCTGCGCGATTTCACCGAAGTCACCACCGGGCTGTGCCGCATGCACCAGCTGCTGCATGAATTCAGCTCGGCCTTCCAGCAGGATGCCCAGCCCACTCGCCCGGACCGTTCGGTGCTGCTGATGCCGATGCCGGGCGAACAGCACTCGTTTGGCTTGATCATGGTGGCGGAGTTCTTCCGCCGGGGCGGCTGGGATGTCTGGGACCGGCATCCTTCCACGCTCATGGACGTGCTGCAGATCGCGCGGCGGCACTGGTTCAACGTCATAGGTGTGTCGCTGAGCTGCGAATCGCGCCTCGAGGAACTGGCGCCGCTGGTCATGCAGGTGCGGCGCGAGTCGCGCAATCCCGGGGTCGCCGTCATGGTGGGAGGGCAGCCGTTCATCAACCATCCCGAGCGGGTGGTTGCGGCCGGCGCCGATGCCACCGCGGCCGACGGCCGCCGCGCCACGTCCGAGGCTACTCGCCTTGCTGCCGCGAGGCAGCGCGTGACATAAGGCAGAGGGCATGGGCGTTTCGTACGGGGCACTTGACGCTGCGGAGTGTCAATATTTGTGGCATGATTGAACTCAGTCTCATGGGCCTGACGACCGGCGTCGGTGCATCGGGCAAGAGGTAGGCGTGGTCAGGAAGAGATTCAAGGCTCCGAAAAAGTCCCTCGGCAACCTGGATGCGGAGGCCGCCGCTGATCTGTTGACGGCGGCGACCGATGTGGCGCTGATCATCGATCGCAAGGGAACCGTACGTGACGTGGCCTTCGGCAGTGGCGAGCTGGTGAAGGATCTCGGCGGTGACTGGGTCGGCATGAGTTGGGACCAGACCGTCACCGTGGAGAGCCGCCCGAAGATCACCGAGATGCTGCAGGACGCCTCATTCGAATCCGACGCACGCTGGCGGCAGGTGAATCATCCCGCCAAGAGTGGTCCCGACGTCCCGATCCTCTATCGGGCGCGCTCGCTCGGCGACCAGGGGCGCATCGTGGCATTGGGCCGGGACCTGCGCGCCGTCGAGACTCTGCAGCAGCGCCTGATGGAGGCCGAGCAGACCATGGAGCGGGAATACTCGCGCGTGCGCCACGCCGAGACGCGCTATCGGCTGCTGTTCCAGCTCGCTTCGGAAGCCGTGCTGATCGTGGATGCGGAGACGCAGAAGGTGGTGGACGCGAATCCCGCCGCCTTGCAGATCGTGGGTTCGCCCTCGCGGCGACTCGTCGGACGCCCGTTTCCCGAAGGCTTCGATCCGGCCGGACAGAAGGCCATCGAGACTTTGCTCGGGTCAGTGCGGGCCACGGGCCGCGGGGACGAAGTGCGGGCCACGTTGCCGGACCCGGAGCGCGTGTTCCTGATTTCGGCCTCCCTGTTCAGGCAGAACGAATCAGCTCACTTCCTGGTGCGCATCCGCCCGCTGGCAGCCGAGGCGCCGCGTCCCGAATCGGACGATGCGCAGTCGCGCCTGCTGGATGTACTGGAAAGCTCGCCGGATGGCCTGGTGGTCACGACGCCGGAGGGTCAGATCCTCACGGCCAACCGGGCATTCCTGGATCTGGCACAGCTGGCGACGGCCGAGCAGGCGCGCGGCCAGCCGCTGGACCGGTGGCTGGGACGCCCCGGAGTGGATATCCGGGTGATGCTGTCCAATCTGCGTCAACACGGCTCCATTCGCCTGTTCAGGACCACCCTGCGGGGCGAGTATGGCTCGGGCGCGGAGGTGGAGATCTCCGCGGTCTCCGTGGCGAATGGCGAGCAGCCCTGCCTGGGATTCACGGTTCGCAACGTGGACACCCGCAGCAGCAGCGAGGGACGCAAGGTGCGGGAGTTGCCGCGCACCGCGGAGGAGCTCACCGAACTGATCGGCCGCATCTCGCTCAAGGAGCTGGTGCGCGAGACCACGGACGTGATCGAGCGGCTGTGCATCGAGGCGGCACTGCAGATCACCGGCGACAACCGCGCGACCGCCGCGGAGATGCTTGGACTTTCGCGCCAGAGCCTGTATTCCAAGCTGCGACGTTACGGCATCAGCGACATCGGTGACGAGGACGGCTGAGCCGCTCTCTCGCGGTGTCCAGACGACTGGACACTAAATCATGTCAAGAGTAGGGTGCGGCCATGCCCCACCCGGCGCCGCAAGCAGTGCTGCAGCTGCTCAAACCCATCACCTGGTTCGCGCCCATGTGGGCTTTCGCCTGCGGACTGGTTTCGGTCGGTCCCGGCGTGCATGCGCGTGCCGATGCCGCCTCCTGGCTGATGATGGCGGCGGGGCTGCTGCTGGCCGGTCCCCTGATCTGCGCCACCAGTCAGGCCGTCAACGACTGGTTCGACCGGGACGTCGATGCCATCAACGAACCGGATCGACCCATTCCCTCCGGACGCGTCCCCGGCCGGTGGGGATTGTTCATCGCGATTGTCTGGACACTGTTGTCACTTGCGGTCGCGACGCGCCTGGGCGTCTGGGGCTTCTGCGCGGCCGTGTTCGGGCTCGTACTGGCCTGGGCCTACAGTGCTCCACCGGTGCGGCTGAAGAAGAACGGCTGGTGGGGCAACAGCGCGGTGGCCGTCTGTTACGAGGGAGTGCCTTGGGTGACCGGGGCGACCGTCATGGCGGCCGGGGCGATTCCCGATGTGCGTGTGCTGCTGCTGGCGGCGCTCTACAGCCTGGGGGCGCACGGCATCATGACACTGAACGATTTCAAATCGGTCGAGGGCGACCGGCAGCTCGGCATTCGCTCACTGCCCGTGCGCCTCGGCGTCGTCAACGCGGGGCGAGTCGCCTGTTTCGTCATGGCGATCGCTCAAGCGGTCGTGATCGCGCTGCTGCTGCTATGGGGAGAGCCCTGGCACGCCGCCGCAGTGGCGGCCTTGCTCACTGTGCAGCTCTTTCTCATGGCGCGACTGCTGCGCAACCCGAAGAACTACGCACCCTGGTACAACGCCACGGGCACCAGCCTGTACGTGCTCGGGATGCTGGTTGCTGCGCTGGCGCTGCGCGCCGTGCCGGTTGATTCCCTATGAATGGCGCGAACGGGGAGCACCTGGGTTGGCCCGGGATCGTGCGGCTCGGGCTGGTACAGATGGCCATCGGCGCGGTCGTCGTGCTGACGACCTCGACGATCAACCGGATCATGGCGGTCGAGCTGGCGTTGCCGGCCGTTCTGCCCGGAATGCTCGTGGCGCTGCACTACGCGGTGCAGATGGTTCGACCCAGGTTCGGTCATGGGTCGGATGTGGGCGGCCGGCTCACGCGCTGGGTGATCGGCGGGATGGGGATTCTCGCCACCGGTGGAGTGGCTGCCGCCGGCAGTGTCCTCCTCATGTCCGTCACGCTCACTGCGGGGATCGTGGCCGCCGTGTTGGCCTTCGCTCTGATCGGCCTCGGAGTGGGCGCGGCTGGCACTTCGCTGCTGGTGTTGTTGTCCAAACGCGTTGCGCCGGAGCGGCGCCCCGCGGCCGCCACGGTCACATGGGTCATGATGATCGCCGGGTTCGTGGTCACGACGGCCGCTGCATCCCGGCTGCTGCAGCCTTACTCGCACATGCGCCTGCTGGAGCTGGCCACGACCGTGTCGGTCGCGGCGTGGGTGATCAGTGCGCTCGCGGTCTGGGGCATCGAGATGCCCGAGACCGGCCGTTCCCGCGACTCGAATGGCACGCGCCCTGGATTCCGCGACGCTTTGCGTGAAGTCTGGCACGAGCCGCTCGCCCGTCAGTTCACCACTTTCGTGTTCATCTCGATGCTGGCTTACAGCGGCCAGGAGTTGATCTTCGAACCGTTCGCCGGTGCGGTTCTGCACCTGACGCCCGCGCAATCAGCGGGCCTGGCGTCGCTGCAACATGGTGGCGCGCTAGCGGGAATGATCCTGATGGCCGTTCTCGGTCCGCTCGCTTCGCGGGCGCGCACCGGTGGCTCGCGAGACTGGATGACGGCAGGTTGCATCGGCTCGGCGGTGGCGCTCGGTGGACTGGTCGTCGCGGTGTTTGTCGGCTCCGCCTGGCCACTGCGGCTCAATGTCCTGTGTCTTGGGTTCGCCAACGGACTGTTCACGATTGCCGCCATTACTTGCATGATGGCGCTGTGTGCCGTTGGTGGACCGGAGCGTCGCGGTATCCGGATGGGACTGTGGGGCGCCGCACAGGCGGTCGCCTTCGCATTCGGCGGAATGATCAGCAGCGGGGCGGTGGACGTGTCGCGCGCCGTCTCGCACTCCCCGTTGCTTGCGTATGCCTGGGTTTTCGCCGGTCAGGCCGTGCTGTTCCTGACGGCGGGCGCGATTTCGGCTTCACTCGGTCGCATCACCTCCGCGGTCGTTGCGCCCGAGCGGGTCCCCCTGGAAGTCGCACCGGCGCACTTCGCGGGACCGGGGCACTAGCGTATGGAAGACGTGGAACAGTATGAAGTCATCGTGGTGGGAGGAGGTCCGGCCGGAGCTACCGCTGCGGCCGACCTTGCGGCGCAGGGCCGCAGGGTGCTGCTCCTGGACAGGGCGGGCAGGATCAAACCCTGCGGTGGCGCAGTTCCACCGAAGCTCGTGGACGAGTTTGCCATTCCCGGGCATCTGCTGGTTGCACGCATCACCGCGGCGCGCATGACTTCGCCGGTGGGTCGGATCGTGGACATGCCGATCGCCGGCGGATTTGTCGGGATGGTCGACCGGGAGCATTTCGATGATTGGTTGAGGCAACGTGCCGTCGCGCAGGGTGCGACGCTGCGCGAGGGGGAGTTCACGGCACTGACACGCGATGAGCGCGGTCAACCCACTGTTCATTTTGCCGTCCGTGACTCCCATTCCGTGCGGATGGCGCAAGCACGCTCGGCCGTGGTGATCGGAGCCGACGGTGCGCGCTCCGCTGTGGCACGCGAAGTCTGCGGAACCGGGCCGCCGTGCGTATTCGCGTACCATGAGATCGTACGCTCACCGCAAGCCAATGGCGTGTTTGATGCGGCACGCTGCGAGATCGTCTACCGCGGAGGACTGTCGCCGGATTTCTATGCGTGGATCTTCCCGCATGGCGAGACAACCAGTGTCGGCGTGGGAAGTGCGGTCAAGGGGTTTTCGCTGCGCCGGGCCGTGCAACTGCTGAGGCATGACATGGGGCTGAAGGCGAGTCCGACGATCCGGCGTGAGGGAGCGCCAATACCCCTGAAACCCCTGCGACGCTGGGACAACGGCCGCGATGTGGTGCTGGCCGGGGACGCTGCGGGGGTCGTGGCGCCGGCATCGGGGGAGGGGATCTACTACGCGATGACCGGCGGCCGTCTGGCCGCTCAAGCCGCGCACGAATATCTGCAGACGGGAAATGTCCGGAGTCTCGCAAGCGCGCGGCGGCGTTTCATGTCGGCGCATGGTCGCGTGTTCTGGGTGCTCGGGATCATGCAGAAATTCTGGTATTCGAGCGATAGCCGGCGCGAGCGCTTCGTCAGCATCTGCCGCGACCGGGACGTGCAGCGTCTCACCTGGGAAGCCTATCTGCACAAACGCCTGGTGCGCGCACGTCCCCTGGCCCATGGGCGGATCTTCTTCAAGGATCTGCTGCACCTGTGCGGAATCGTGCCGCCATGAGTTCCGCCACGGTCTCGGCCCGCTGGCGGGCCATGCTGACAGCAGCACTGGCCGCAAGTCTCGTAGCGGCACTGGGCGCGCTCTTGACGACGCTCGGGCCTTGGTACTACCAGCTGAGGTTGCCCGCCTGGAAGCCACCGGACTGGCTGTTCGGGCCCGCCTGGACCGCG
>DATKLO010000269.1:0-2147 GCA_035542375.1 Steroidobacteraceae bacterium
GCAGCTCAAGGTGCCGTGGGCAGAAGATTTCAACCGAAACGATCGTAGCGACTGGCTCATACTCTTCGCGCGCGCCGCTTTCTACCGGGCGGGGAGAGCAACGGACGCCCAGCATCGGCGTTTCATCGAAATGTCCCAGCAGCACGGGTTTTGGGCGGTATACTCCGCCGAAGATCCGACAGATCGGGCCGCCGAGTGGATGGAAGTGTTGGAGCGTTTTTGTGACGACCAGGTGGATGACGATACCTGGGAGCACTGGATGCGTTTTTTCCCCCACCTCTATAAGCTGTCGCGTCGGCTGAACGAGTACGCCGAGCTGTTTCTGAACCTCGCGGCAGAAACCGGCGACTACGAGCTGAGCGAGGTGTTGACTCCCAGAGCGGACCGCAATCAACAAGGGGGAGGGATCAACGTACCGCCACCAAGCCTCGGAATCGGCGCCTGTTTCGTGATCCGGGAGCTTTTGCGTCTCGGTTACCTGGAAAGCTCATTCGCGCACCGGCACGCTTTCGTGCCCACGGGCGGCGTGAGGGCGTTGCTGACCCGTATGGGCCTCGAGATTCAAGACATACCCGATGTCGCAGTGTCCAGCCAAATTCACGAAGAAATCACTCGATATCTGAGTGCTGACCGCGCCGCATTCGGCCTGGCTTTCGATATCCCTCTGCAAATCATCGCGGCGAACCCGGATCTGGAAGACAGGCTCGTCTGGCAGCGCGCAAGTGCAACAGGAGCGTGAGATGGACCCAAGGAAGCCCGAATGGGCTGCGGGAACGCATGTTTATCATGCCCGATTCGGTCTGGGCGAAGTCGAGATCGACCGTGGGGCGACGGTTCTTGTCCGTTTTGGCACGCAATACCAAAGCTGTGAACCTTCGACGCTCGAGCCGCGCCAGAGCCCGCGGGAGGCCATATCCACGATGGCCTGGAGCGAGCCGCTTGAAGTCATCACTAAGGCACAGGCTGCTGCCATTACGTCCTTGAATGATTCCTGGGGAATTTTCTCGCGATCACGGATCGCGCTATTACCGCACCAGTTGTGGGTCTGCCACCGTGTCTTGTGCCGCTGGCCCATCCGTTGGCTCATCGCCGACGACGTCGGTCTCGGAAAAACGATCGAAGCCGGCCTTATCCTTTGGCCCCTACTCTCGAAGCGCATTGTCGAAAGGTTGCTCGTGCTCTGTCCTGCCAAACTCGTCGAGCAATGGCAGGAGCGGTTGAGGGAGATGTTCGACATCCGACTCTACCGATACCTCCCGGAGCTGGACACTCAGCGCTCGGACTTCTTCAACACTCACCAGCAGGTGGTCGCCTCGCTGCATACTCTGCGAACAGACCGCAACGGCAGGCACGACAGGCTGCTTTCCGCCGAACCGTGGGACCTGGTTATTGTGGACGAAGCCCACCACCTCAACGCAGACGAGAAGAGCGGAAAGACGCTCGGCTACGAGCTGCTGGAGCATCTCATGGAGAATGACCGCGTCGTCTCTTGCCTGTTCTTCACAGGCACGCCTCACCGCGGCAAACAGTACGGCTTCTGGTCGTTACTTCGGCTGCTGCGTGAGGACCTGTTCGATCCGGAACGCCCGGACCACGAGCAGTACGAGCGTCTCGGCGAGGTGCTCATCCGCAACAACAAGCAGAGTGTCACGGATATGCACGGCAAGAATTTGTTTCGGCCGGTCGAGCAGCACCCTGAGACGTACAGCTATAACTCCGAGGAGGATTACTTCTACCGCACACTCACAGAATTTATCGAGACAGGGCGGGCCTACGCTTCATCGCTTTCGTTGCAGAGCGGCCAACAGGTCATCCTTGTGCTTATCGCCATGCAGAAGCTGGCGTCGAGTTCGGTAGCCGCTATTAGGCGGGCGATTGAACGGCGCCTGGAGAGGCTACGAAAGGGCAGCGCGGCGTCCGCGGAAAAGCCGGATACCGATGCACTCAAAGTGACGGATGCAGAGCTGCTGGACGAGCAGCAGCCCGCAGTCGAGCAGGTGGCGTCGGTGCCCGATTTCGCCGTTGCGCTGATGCGCAACGAGATTGCGCATCTCGAAGTGCTTCTCGAAGCGGCAAGGGCCGTTGTGATCGAAACCAAGATCGAGCGCCTGATCGAGATCGTAGAATCTCGTTTCCCTGAGGACCAA
>DATKLO010000270.1:0-5906 GCA_035542375.1 Steroidobacteraceae bacterium
CGGGTCTGCCTGCCGCCGACTTGTTCCCCAGTCTGCGCGGACGGGTCCAACTGCGCTTCTCGGATCCTGCTGACGCCCAACTGCAGCGCTGCCACGTGGTGTTCTTCGCTACCCCCAACGGTGTAGCCATGCAGCAGGCACGTGCCCTGCTTGACGCAGGGGTACGGGTCATCGATCTGGCGGCCGACTTCCGCATCCAGGACGTCGCGCTGTGGGAAAAGACCTATGGCATGACGCACGCGTGCCCAGATCTGGTGTCCGAGGCAGTGTATGGCCTGCCGGAAACCAACCGGGAGCGGATTCGCGGTGCGCGGCTGGTGGCCAATCCCGGGTGCTATCCGACAGCGGTGCAGCTGGGATTTCTGCCGCTGATCGACTCCGGTGTCGTCGATACCGGACATCTCATTGCGGATGCGAAGTCCGGCGTCAGCGGCGCGGGCGTCAAACCGGAAAGGCATATTCTGTTTTCGGAGGCAGCGGACAACTTCAAGGCCTACGGTGCCCTGGGACATCGGCATCTGCCGGAGATGCGGCAAGGGTTGTCGCGGGCAGCGCACCAGGATGTAGGGCTGACTTTCGTCCCGCACCTCACGCCCATGATCCGGGGGATCCATGCCACGCTATACGCCACGCTGCAGCGAGAGGTGGACCTGCAGGACTTGTTCGAGCGGCGCTTCGTATCCGAGCCGTTCGTCGATGTGCTGCCCGCCGGAAGCCATCCGGACACGCGCTCGGTTCGGGGCGCGAACCACTGCCGCATCGCCGTGCACCGACCCGGCGGCGGCGACACGGTGGTGGTGCTGTCGGTGATCGACAACTTGGTCAAGGGCGCCGCCGGCCAGGCCGTCCAGAACATGAACATCATGTTCGGTCTGCCCGAGCCGACCGGCCTGCAGCACGTGGCCCTGTTGCCATGACCGTGCTGCGGACTCTCAAGCGCCGGTTCGGGATTGCAGCGCCGCGTGTAGCCGTACACACGCACCTCCCCTGGCACTTGCGCTTGCTCGGGTTCGCTCTGGCTGCCATGCTGGTAGTACTGCTGGCGTGGATGACGTACGAGTCAGGCTCGAGCCTGGCTGGCTACCATAGCGGGCGCGCCGCCGAGGAGCAGGCCCGGCTGAGCCAGGAAGTGTCGCGCCTGCGCGACGAGAACGCAGACCTGCGCGACAAGCTGGCCGCTGCGGAGCGCCGCAGCCAGATCGAGCAGTCCACCCAGGGCAATCTTACCGGCCAGCTCAAGGCCCTGTCGGACGAGAACGCTCTGCTGAAGGAGGACTTGGCGTTCTTCCAGACTCTGATGACCTCGGGAGCCGCGGAGTCGGCTACAGGCGTCACCGTGAACCGGTTCCGGGTGCAGCCCGATGCGCTGCCAGGCGAGTTCCGCTACCAGCTGCTCGTGGTCCAATCCCGCACGCGCGGAAAAGAGTTTCAAGGCAAGCTTCAGTTGGTCGTAGATCTTCTCAAGGACGGCCAGGCTCAGGTGCTGGTGTTGCCGCGTACCGGAGACAAGGCCGGAGCGTACGCGCTGGCCTTCAAGTTCTATCAGCGCGTCGAGGGGGTATTCACGGTCCCGCCCGACGCGCAGGTCAAGCGTGTGCAAGTGCGGGTGCTGGAGGAAGGCGTCGAGGCGCCGCGCTCCACCCAGACCGTCAACCTATCCTGAGCGGAGGACAGTATGTTCGGTGGCAAGGCCAGCAAACCTCAGAACCGCATCGACAGCCTGATCGGCGAGGGCACGACCGTGGAGGGCGACGTCATCTTCACCGGCGGGCTGCGCATCGACGGTAAGGTCAAAGGCAGCGTGGTCGCCGCCGACGGCCAGCCGAGCACGCTGGTGCTCAGCGAGCGCGCTCGCGTGGAAGGCGAGATCCGTGTGTCGCACGCGGTGATCAACGGGACCGTGGTCGGGCCGGTGTTCGGCACCGAGTACGTCGAGCTGCAAGCCAAGTCCAACGTGACCGGCGATGTGCACTACCGCACGCTCGAGATCCAGCTCGGCGCGGTGGTCCAGGGCCGGCTGGTGCATCAGGATCAGGCGCAGGAAACCAAGCTGATTGCCCTCAAGCCCAGCGTGGTTGAAAAGCAGGCCGGTTGACCCCACACAAAGCACTGTCGATAATGCACTCTGAGTCGTGACAGGAGCCGACAGATGAACGCCGTAACCGACATGCCCGCCCCGCTGATCTTCACCGACAGCGCCGCGCGGAAGGTGAAAGAGCTGATCGTCGAGGAGGGCAATCCCGATCTGAAGCTGCGCGTGTTCGTCAGCGGCGGCGGGTGCTCCGGCTTCCAGTACGGCTTCACCTTCGACGAGGCGATGAATGACGACGACACGTCCATGGTCAAGGACGGCGTCACGCTGCTCATCGACCCGATGAGCTACCAGTACCTGGTCGGGGCAGAGATCGACTACCAGGAAAGCATCGAGGGCGCGCAGTTCGTGATCAAGAATCCGAACGCCACCTCGACTTGCGGCTGCGGCTCCTCGTTCTCGGCCTGAGCTGCAGGCTGTCAGCGTGACGGGGCGCCTGCGGGCGCCCTTGTCGTTTATACGCCAGGCTCAGTTGGCCAGCGTCAGGCGCGTATCGCGCATCAGTTCCAGACGGTCCAATACAGGGCGGGCGACCTGCTGAAAGCGGGCGCGAGCCTCCGCCGCGAGCGGCGGTGCGTCCGGCGCTGCGAGCTTCAACGGATTCTGGTGCACGTCGCGCAGCCGAAACTCATAGTGCAGGTGCGGTCCGGTGGCCAGGCCGCTCATACCCACGAAGCCGATCACATCTCCCTGGTTAACGCGCTGACCCACGCCCGCGCCGCGGGCGAACCCGGAGAGGTGGCCGTACAGCGTGCTATAGCCATTGCCGTGGCGCAGGATGATGACGTTTCCATAGCCGCCCTGCTGGCCCCGGAACTGCACGTACCCGTCGCCGGTGGCTCGAACTCTGGCGCCCACCGGCGCCGCGTAATCGACGCCCTTGTGTGCCCGCCATGTCTGCAGGATCGGGTGAAAGCGCGCCAAAGAAAACCCGGAACTCACCCGCGAGATCTCCAGCGGCGAGCGCAGGAACACCTTGCGCATGCTGCGCCCATCGGGCGCGTAGTAACCGCCCCGGCCGTCGCGGGCCTGGAAATAGATCGCCCGCAGGACGCGACCCTGATTGGAGAATTCCGCGCCGAGGATGCGCCCGGTGCGCACCAACTCCCCAGCGCTGAACACTCCTTCGTAGACGACGGAAAAGCGGTCTCCCGGCCGCAGATCGCGATGGAAGTCGATCTCGCTGGAGAAGATCTCGGCGAGCTGGACTGCGACCGGATCGCTCAACCCGGCGGCGTCCGTTGCTGCGAAGAGCGAGGAGCTGATTTCCCCCGAGGTCATCAGCAACTGCACGTCTCCATCCGGCGCCTGCTCGCGCGTCGTGAACCTATCGCCCTTGCGCTCGACTTGCAGCTCGATGCCGTCGGTGCCCAGGTAGCGCAGCGACATCAGGGTGCCGTCATCGCCGGTCGTGGCGCGCACCGTGCGGCCGGGGACGAGCTGCCGCAGCAAGCGCACATCGCGCGAAGTGCGCAAGTACTCCACGGCGGCGCGGTCGCTGACCTGCAGGCGCGCAAGCAGGCTGGCGATCGTGTCGCCGCGCTGGACGCGTTCCTCGCGCCAGTACACTTCGTCGGTCACGTCTGGCTTCGCCAAGGCCGGGGTAAGCGCGATCTCCCGCACCACTTGCTGCACGGGCACCGGCTCGGGGACCGTCTGGGGCGCGATGCCGAACGCGGCGATTACGCCCAACAGGGGCAGCGAGCCGACCGCAGCCAGTGCGACATGTCGCTTGCGCAGCATCAGGGAGCGCGGCTTTTCCGTTAGAATCTCGCTTCTTCGTTGATGTATCAGCATTTTTGCGAAGAGTAGCAGAAAAGCCGCAAGTTCGCCGGGGGCTTGTCAGTCGCGCGGCGCAGGCGGCTGGGCTCGTTCATACCGGTCACGCGTTCATTCCGCCGAGCATGCAATCCATCCAAGAGAGCCTCGCAGTCATCAAACGCGGCTGTGAAGAGCTGCTGGTCGAACAGGAGATGGCCGACAAGCTCGCCAGCGGGCGCCCGCTGCGGATCAAGGCCGGCTTCGATCCGACCGCGCCCGATCTGCACCTCGGTCATACCGTCCTGCTCAACAAGCTGCGCCAGTTCCAGGATCTCGGCCACCACGTGATCTTCTTGATAGGGGACTTCACCGGGTTGATCGGGGATCCCACGGGCAAGAACGCCACGCGCCCCCCGCTGTCCCCCGAGCAGATCGCGGACAACGCCAAGACTTATCGGGAGCAGGTGTTCAAGATCCTGGACCCGGACCGTACCGAGGTCGCGTTCAACTCCCATTGGATGAGCAAGATGGATGCGGCTGGCATGATCAAGCTGGCTGCGCGACACACCGTGGCGCGCATGCTCGAGCGCGACGACTTCGGCAAGCGCTACCGGAACGGGCAGCCGATCGCTATCCACGAGTTCCTCTACCCGCTGGTGCAGGGATACGATTCGGTGGCGTTGCGCGCCGATGTCGAACTCGGCGGCACTGACCAGAAGTTCAATCTGCTGGTCGGGCGGGAGCTGCAAAAAGACTACGGCCAGCCAGCCCAGTGCATCCTGACCATGCCGCTGCTCGAAGGGCTCGACGGCGCCAACAAGATGTCGAAGTCGCTGGGCAACTACGTCGGCATCAACGAGCCGCCTGGCGAGATCTTCGGCAAGCTGATGTCCATCTCGGATGAGCTGATGTGGCGCTACATCACGCTGTTGTCCTTCGAGTCGCTCGGGACGATCGAGCGCTGGCGCCAAGATGTTTCCGAAGGGCGCAACCCGAAGGAGATCAAGGTGACCTTCGCCCGCGAGATCGTCGCGCGCTTCCACAGCGCCGCGGCGGCCCAGCAGGCGCAGGCCGACTTCGAGGCGCGGTTCAAGCAGCACGAGATTCCGGCCGATATCCCTGAGCACGTCGTGGAGGCCAACGGGCAGCCACTACTGCTCACGCAGGTTCTCAAGCGGGTCGGGCTCACCTCGAGCACTTCGGAAGCCATGCGTATGATCGAGCAGGGCGGCGTGCGCGTCGACTCTCAGAAGGTCGCCGACAAGGCTCTCACCCTGGCGCCGGGCCGGTCCGTTGTACTCCAGGTGGGCAAGCGCAAGTTCGCTCGCGTAACCATCGCCTGACCCGCAGCCTCCGGCGGGCGGGGCGGGTCGCATGATTCCTGAAAAAAGCGCTTGACCGGGCCCTTCGGGCCCGTATAATGCGCGGCTTTCCGTCGGCCAGGCCGGCGGACGCTCTTTAAAAAACCGAACAACCGATAGGTGTGGGTGCTGAAGGTGAGGTGGCGCCCTGGCTGGGGTCTGCGAGGACAGCTGGCTGGGGGGGCTAACGGTAACTGGAAGTACTCGCAGTCAATTGGCCCGTTCTGATGCCTGGAAGGGCATTGGGGCGGGGTCAGTAGTTCTTGCGAGCGCAAGTAAGGATTGAACTGAAGAGTTTGATCCTGGCTCAGATTGAACGCTGGCGGCATGCCTTACACATGCAAGTCGAGCGGCAGCGCGGGGGCAACCCTGGCGGCGAGCGGCGAACGGGTGAGTAATACATCGGAACGTGTCCTGAAGTGGGGGATAACCTGGCGAAAGCCAGGCTAATACCGCATGAGCTCGGGAGAGCAAAGCGGGGGACCGCAAGGCCTCGCGCTGCAGGAGCGGCCGATGTCCGATTAGCTAGTAGGTGGGGTAAGAGCCCACCTAGGCGACGATCGGTAGCTGGTCTGAGAGGATGATCAGCCACACTGGGACTGAGACACGGCCCAGACTCCTACGGGAGGCAGCAGTGGGGAATTTTGGACAATGGGGGCAACCCTGATCCAGCCATGCCGCGTGAGTGAAGA
>DATKLO010000271.1:0-41379 GCA_035542375.1 Steroidobacteraceae bacterium
TGCCGCAGGCCATTCCGGCCAGATCAACGATTCCGGCGACATCAAACGAGCGGGAATGCGTGGCCGCGCGTCGATACCGCCTTCACCAGCACCCAGACCCGCAGTCCTGGCCGCAGCCTCAGCTCCGCGGCAGCATCACCCGTCACGCGTGACAGCACGGTCGCCCCGCCGATATCCACTTTCACCAGGCGGGCGACCTGGTCGTCGGGTGTTACCTCCGTGACCGTGCCTTCGAGGGCGTTGCGAACGCTGAGTCCGCGAGGCGGTTCGGTAGCGAGGATGATGTCTCGGGCCAGCAGCTGTACGCGCACCCGTGTGCCAACCACGAGCCCGCGCAGACTGACCTGGAGCAGGCCGCGACCGACCCGTACGCCCGAGATACCCTGGGAGTCGGCGGTACTTTCGATGACGCCGTCCAGCACGGCGCCGATCGCATCGGGTCCGATGACCGCGCGCATCTCGGGCAGCAGGCTGACCTCGGACACCGGCCCCTGTGCCAACACCTTGCCCGCGTCCATGACCACTATGTGCGTGGCGAGCCGCAGGACTTCCTCGAACTGATGACTGACATACATCATCGGGATTGACAGCGCATCGCGCAGCGCTTCGAGGTAGGGGAGCACTTCCTCCCGTCGCGAGACATCCAGTGACGCGAGCGGCTCATCGAGCAGCAATAATCGCGGCTGCGAGAGGAGGGCGCGGCCCAGGGAGACTCTCTGGCGCTCACCACCGGATAGCTGGTGGGGCCGCCGATGCAGCAGTCCCCCCAGGCCCAGCAGGCTAACCACAGGTTCGAACTCGATCGGCGTGGCGATGTTGCGCGCCCCGGCACGCTTGAGTCCGTAGTGGAGATTTCCCGCGACGGTGAAGTGCGGAAACAGCCTCGAGTCCTGGAACACATAGCCGATGCCGCGCTGCTCGGTGGGGATCGAGATACCATAGTCCGTATCTTCGAGCACCTGCCCGTCCAGCTCGATGCGGCCGTCATCCACAGGAGCCAGTCCTGCAACGAGGTTGACTGTCGTGCTCTTGCCGCACCCGGAGCGACCGAACAGCGCAACGACCCCGGGCGTGGGCACCTGGAACCGCACCTGCAGTTCGAAGTCCTGCCAGCGCTTCATGACGGAGACTTTCAGCATCGTCCTGACACGCGCTCAGCGACCCAACAGCCGGCGTATGCGCCGTGCAAGCCATTCGGCGAGCAGCAGTCCGCTCAGTCCGAGAACGAAGGACAACACGGCAAGACGCAGGGCGGCGGCATCTCCATCTGGCGACTGGATGGCCGTGTACAGGGCGAGCGGAATCGTGCGCGTCTGCCCGGGGACGTTGGCGGCGAAGGTGATGACAGCGCCGAACTCGCCCAACCCGGCAGCGAAGGCGGTGACCGCGCCAGCGATCACTCCCGGCAACATGAGCGGCAGTGTGATCGTGCAGAACCTGTCAAGCGGACCCGCGCCCAGCGTCCGGGCCGCCGCCTCCAGTCCCGGGTCCAGGTGTTCGAGTGACAGACGGATGGCACGCACCATCAGCGGGAAGGCCATGACCGCGGTGGCGAGAGCCGCGCCGGCGGTGGTGAACGCCAGCTGAATGCCGAACTGCTCGTGCAGCCAGTGCCCCACCGGCCCGCGATTACCGAACAGCAGCAGAAGGACGTAGCCGACCGCAACCGGAGGCAGTACCAGCGGCAGATGGACGAGGGCATCCAGGAGAGAGCGGCCCGGAAAACGCCCGCGCGTCAGCAGCCAGGCGATCCCGACCGCCGCAGGCAGACTCAGCAGCACACTGCGCGCGGCCACTTCCAGGCTCAGGCGCAGGGCATCCAGTTCGGCGGGGCTCAGCAGTTCGGTAGGCACATCGGCACGGGCTTGGCCTGCAAGTGGGCCGGTGGACTTTCGCATGCCCTCGGCCGCCGGGCCAGAGTCTTGACTCCGGGCCGTTCGCCCTCACGTTCCACTCTCAAGGAGGTAGCACGCGTCTCATGAGCATCGATCGTCAGTTCGGCTGGATGTGGTCCCAGGCCTGCGAGCTGATGGACCGCGCCGACCGCCTGCAGCGGCAATTCGTCCGCTACGTGGGAGCGGGCACCGATGCGGCCGTATGGGAGCCGCCGGTGGATATTCAAGAGAGCGCCGAAGGCCTGCAGTTCGTCTTCGCCCTGCCGGGCGTGGATCCGCAGCAGACCGAAGTGACTCTGGACGCCCATGCGCTGACGGTGAGCGCCGTGCGCACGCCGCGCCTGGGTCGGGCGGAGTCGCTCGTCCGGCGGCTGGAGATTCCCCACGGGCGCTTTGTGCGCCGGGTCGCCCTTTCCGGGGCGCGCCTGCGCATCGGCGAGACCCGCTATGTCAACGGCTGTCTTGAAATCCGGCTCGTCCGAGCCAACGTACCCTGAAGGACACACGAGCACACCATGGCCGACATCCATCAAGCCGAATCAGATCGTCCGACGGAACCAGCGGGCCACGCGGCGAACGGCTCGCCTGCCGAGGCCGTCCCCGTCATTGCCTTGCGGAACGTGCTGATGTTTCCGGGAGCGGTGCTGCCCATCGCGCTCGGCCGCGAGGAGAGCGTCAACGCGGCTCAGGAAGCCGTGCGCAGCGGTCGCAAGATCGGCCTGCTGTTGCAGCGGGACGCCGCGGTCGAGAAGCCCACCTCACATGACCTCTATCCTGTTGGACTGCTGGCGTCCGTCGTCCGTTACGTGACCGCGCCGGATGGCACCCACCATCTGGTCGCCCAGGGCGAAAGCCGCTTCCGGGCGGCCGAGTTCCTGCACGAAAAACCGTACATCGCCGTGCGACCCGAGACGCTTCCGGAGACCAACACCAGCGGGCCGGAAATCGAGGCGCGGGTGGAAGTGCTCAAGGCTCGCGCCATCGAGGCGCTGTCGCTGCTGCCGCAGGTGCCGGCGGAGCTGGCGCGCACCATCCAGTCCATCGATTCCGGCAGCCAGCTCAGCGATCTGATCGTCAGCTTCATGGACATCAAGATCCAGGACAAGCAGGCGATGCTCGAGACTCTCGACCTGCGCGAGCGCCTGGACCAGGTGCTGAAGCTGCTGGCGGACCGGCTGGCCGTGCTCAAGATCACGCGCGACATCAGCGAACAGACCCAGACCGCGCTCGGTGAGCGCCAGCGCGAGGCGGTGCTGCGCGAGCAGCTGCGCCAGCTGCAGAAGGAGCTGGGCGACTCCGACGAATCCGGTAGCGATGTGGCGGAGCTGGAGAAGGCCATCGAGGCCGCCGGCATGCCCACCGAGGTCGCCGAGCACGCGCGCAAGGAGCTCAAGCGCCTGCAGCGCATGAACGAGGCGAGCCCCGAGCATGGCATGACGCGCAACTATCTCGACTGGCTGGTCGCGCTCCCCTGGAGCAAGGCCGACGTCGAGGACATCGATATCGAGCGCGCCCGGGTGATCCTCGACCAGGACCACTACGGACTGGACAAGGTCAAGCGCCGGATCCTGGAGTACCTGGCCGTGCGCAAGCTCAATCCGCAGGGGCGCAGTCCGATCCTGTGCTTCGTGGGCCCGCCGGGTGTCGGCAAGACATCGCTCGGTCAGAGCATCGCCCGCGCGCTGGGACTGAAGTTCGTGCGTGTGAGCCTGGGTGGTGTGCACGATGAAGCCGAGATCCGTGGCCATCGCCGTACCTACATCGGCTCCCTGCCGGGCAACATCGTGCAGGCCCTGCGCAAGGCAGGCACGCGCAATCCGGTCTTCATGCTCGATGAGATCGACAAGCTCAATGCCAGCCACCAGGGCGATCCGTCCTCGGCGCTGCTGGAGGTGCTCGATCCGGAGCAGAACGGCACGTTCCGCGACAACTACATTGCGCAGCCGTTCGACCTGAGCCGCGTGCTGTTCATCGCGACCGCGAATGTGCTCGAGGCCATTCCCGGCCCGTTGCGCGATCGCATGGAGGTCATTCACCTCACCGGTTATACCGAAGAGGAGAAGCTGCAGATCGCGCGCCGTTACCTGGTGCAGCGTCAACTCAAGGCCAACGGTCTCACGGAGGCGCAAGCCGAAGTGACCGATGAGGCCCTGCGGCGGGTCATCCACGAGTACACCCGGGAATCGGGTTGCCGCAATCTCGAGCGCGAAATTGGTGCGCTATTGCGCCAGGCGGCCGTGCGTATCGCCTCCGGCAAGGTCGAGAAGGTCAGGCTGGATGCAGCTGATGTGCCGGAGATTCTCGGACCGACTCGTTTCGAGAACGATGTGGCCCAGCGCACCTCCGTGCCAGGTGTGGCGACCGGACTCGCGTGGACGCCCGTGGGTGGAGACATCCTGTTCGTCGAGTCGGCTCGCCTGCCGGGTAACGGCAAGCTCATCCTCACCGGCCAGCTGGGCGATGTGATGAAGGAGAGCGCTCAGGCGGCCGTGAGCCTGGTCAAAGCGCAGGCCACCGAGTTCGGCATCGACCCGCTGCAGTTCGAGCACAGCGATATCCACGTGCACGTTCCGGCGGGAGCGATTCCCAAGGATGGACCTAGCGCAGGTGTGGCGATGTTCGTCTCGCTGGCCTCGCTGCTGAGGCATCAGGTCGTGCGGCCGGACGTGGCGATGACCGGAGAAATCAGTCTGCGCGGGCTGGTCCTGCCCGTGGGCGGCATCAAGGAGAAGACCATCGCCGCGGCACGCGCGGGTATCCGCAAGGTGATCCTGCCGGCCCGAAACCGCCGCGACCTGGAGGATATTCCGGCCAGCACCCGTGCACTGCTGGAGTTCGTGTGGGTCGAGCACGTCTCCGAAGCGCTGGAGGTCGCTCTGGGTGCCCCGAACGCGGAGGAGCTGGTGGAGAAGGCCGTCGAGAAGGCTGCCGCGGGCAGTCGCGAGCCCCGCGCAGTCTCGCTCGCCTGAAGCTCCTCGCACTTCGCAGCCGGCAAAAACCAGCTCTTTTTGCCGGCAGTCCAGCCTGACGTCCGCGGGATTTGCCTTCGCCAAATCCCGCCGTTCGATTAGCCGAAAGCGGTCTTGCTCGCGGCGGGTCTGATCGACTCGTCGCCAGCGTCGTCGGACCCGTCCATCTGGGCATCGGGAGGCGGCGTCAGGGCAACCAAAGACTCAGCCGGAGAGGTGGCGGATACTCGCGCACCGACCGGACTGACTTGCGGGATCGCTCCGTCGGCATGCAGCTCCTGAGCTGTGTTCTGCAGCCAGCGTTCGATATGCACCCGGAAACGCTCAATGGCCTCGTTACGCAGGGCCGTCAGAGCGAGTTCACCCAGTGCTTTCTCTTTGGCGGGAGACAGGTGGTACCACCACTGGAGTCTTTCCAACCGACCGTCGGGCCCACGGTAGGGCAGAGTGATCGAGAAGCGGCGTCCGTTGCGCGTCGGGGTGGTTTCCGCAAAAGCGAAGTAATCCTGGAGCGCGCGTGGCAGGTCGATGCTTGCCATTCTTGTTCCGAGAACCGCTGGGTATCTCGATCATAGCGGCTTTCGCTGTCGTTGGCAGCAGACAGTTTGTGCTGCATCACTGACAGGCACTGCGTCGATTCCGGCACACTGTGCCGGCGCGCCCAGTTGGCGGATCCGCCCACCCGCTGACCTCATCGGCAAGTCACGCGCAGGACCTCGCCTGCCGCGGGATCAGGCTACCAGGGCCTTGTCAATCTGGATGGGTGCCGCCGGCCCCCGCGTCTGGGCATGGGTCGCAAGGCCCTTCTGCTCGAGCCATTCGCGGTTGAAGAGGCGCGACTGGTATTTCGCGCCGCCATCGCACAGAACCGTGACGATGGTGTGGCCCCGGCCGAGCTGCTGCGCCACCCGAACCGCGGCTGCGACATTGATGCCGCTGGTACTGCCCAGGAACAGTCCTTCCTGATTGAGGAGGCGGTAGACGAAGCGGACCGTATCGCCGTCCTCGACGTGAATCGCCTCGTCGATGGGCGCGTCCTTGAGGTTTGCCGTGATCCGTCCGATCCCGATGCCTTCGGTAATCGATCCCGAGCCTGTTGCCTTCAGAGCTCCGCTGCGTACGAACTCGAAAAGACTGCTGCCCGGGGGATCAGCCAGAACGCAGCGGATGGAACGGCGCCGTGACTTCAGGTATTCGGACACGCCCGCAAAGGTGCCGCCGGTGCCGCAAGCAGCCACGAAAGCATCGATGCGCCCGTGAGTCTGCGACCAGATCTCCGGGCCGGTGCTCTCCAGGTGCGCCTGGCGATTCACCGTATTGTCGAACTGGTTCGCCCAGATGGCGTTGGGAAGCGTCGCGGCCAAGCGTTGCGCCACCTTCTGGTACTGATTCGGATTGCTGTAGGGGACCGTCGGTACCTTGTGAACCTCGGCGCCCAGAGTCTCCAGCAGGCGGTATTTCTCCGGCGACTGGTTGTCGGGCATCACGATCACACAGCGGTAGCCGCGCGCATTGCAGACGTGCGCCAGACCGATGCCGGTGTTGCCCGCAGTCCCCTCGACAACCGTTCCACCGGGAGCCAGCTCGCCACGTTGCTCCGCGGCCGCGACGATCGCACGGGCGGCCCGGTCCTTGACCGAACCGCCGGGATTCATGAACTCGGCCTTGCCGAGGATCTCGCAGCCGGTCTCTTCACTCACGCCGCGTAGGCGGATCAGCGGGGTATTGCCCACCGACCCGGAGAAGCCGTCGCAGATACTCATGCGGCGGCGCCTTCGGGCGCAGCGACGCTGACAGCGGTGGCAGCCGCGGCGGCCGCAGTCGCGGTGGACGTGACAGCGGCGGTGGCGGTGGTGGTGGTGGTGGCGAGAGCAGCCCGGGAGAAACTCTCGAACTCGGCGCCGATGAACGAATCGGCAGCCGTCAATGCCGTCACTTCGCCAATCACCAGCAGGGCCGGCGGAGTGACTCCCGCATCGGCCGCTGTCGCCGAAATCGATGTCAGCGTACCGCGCAGGATGCGCTGCTCCGGGAGCGTCGCGCGTTCGATCACAGCCACGGGATATTCAGCCGGCGCGCCGGCCGCCAGCAGCTTCTCAACAATGCGCGGCAGGTGCGTCACACCCATGTAGAAGACGACGGTCTGCCGGGCTCGCGCCAACGACTCCCAATCCAAGGCGTCATCATCGAGCGCGTGACCGGTCACGAAGGTGACACTCTGAGCCACCTTCCGGTGTGTCAGCGGTATGCCGGCACTGGCGGCGGCACCGAGGGCCGCGGTGATGCCAGGTACCACGATGTAGGGTATCCCGTGGGCGGCAAGTGCTTCGATCTCTTCGCCTCCGCGTCCGAAGACGAACGGATCGCCACCCTTGAGCCGGGCCACGCGCAAGCCCTGGCGCGCATACCGCACCAGCAGCTCGTTGATCCGCGCCTGAGCGGTGTGATTGCCCGCCTCCTTGCCCACGAACACCCGTTCGGCGTCGCGTCGCGCACGTTCGAGCACGCCTTCCGGCACGAGGCGATCGTAAAGAATCACATCGGCCTGCTGTAATAGTTGCAGTGCCCGCAGCGTCAGCAGGTCCGGGTCTCCCGGGCCAGCCCCGATCAGGTAACACTCACCCAGTCCGCGTCCACCGGTGGCGGCCGAGCGGGTCAGGCTCGAGGTGCGCAGCTCGCGCTCGAAGGATGCGCCGGCGCCGCTCTCATCGCCTGCGAGCACGCGCTGGCCCACGATACCGCTGGCGATACGCTCCCAGAACGAGCGGCGCGCGGGGGTGCGCAGAGTGCGTTTCACGGCTTCGCGCCGGGCACCCATGAATCGGGCCAGTGCCCCGAGCCGCGCGGGCAGCAGCGCCTCGAGTTTCTCGCGCACGTGGCGGGCAAGCACGGGTGCGTGCCCCGCCGAGCTGATCGCGACGACGATGGGCGAACGATCGATGATGGCCGGAAAGATGAACGTGGAGGCGGCCGGGTCGTCCACGACATTGACGGGGATGTGCTTCGCCTGGGCGGCTGCTGAGACGGCGGCGTTCACCTCCCTGATCCCGGTCGCTCCGACGACCACTACCGCACCCTCCACGTGGGGCGGTGCGAAGCGCTCACGGATGATTCGCAGATCGCCCTGTGCGGCAAGCTGCTGCAGCTCCTCGCTCACCTCGGGTGCCACCACCGTGACCCGGGAGCCGGCGCGCAGAAGCAGCTCGACCTTGCGGGCGGCCACACGACCGCCCCCGACGACCAGGGCAGGGCGTCCGTCCAGCTTGAGGAAAAGGGGCAGGTAGTCCATGCGCGTGGGGGCGTCGGTCAGGCTTGCGCCGGCACCTGGCGAACTCTCGGATGTAGGCCGCATTCACGGGACTCGGGTTGTTCCCACCACCAGCGGCCGGCGCGACGACTTTCGCCGGGTTGTATCGCGCGCGTGCAAGGGGAGCAGCCGATGCTGGGGAACTGGCGATCGTGCAGCCGATTGTACGGCAGCTTGCGGGCCCGGATGTACTGCCAGACCTGCTCCTCGCTCCAGTCCAGCAGTGGGCTGACCTTGTACAGGCCGTATTCGCTGTCCCACTCCGACGGGCTGGCCTGCGCGCGCGATGCCGACTGTTCGCGGCGCACGCCAGTCACCCAGGCCGTATAGCCCGCTATGGCGCGCTTGAAGGGCTCTACCTTGCGGATCCTGCAGCAGGACAGCCGGGCGTCCAGGCTGTGGTAGAAACCGTTGACGCCCTGCGCCGAGACCAGGCCTTCCAGCTCGCGGGCATCCGGGTGCACGAGCCGCAGGGAGCGCTTGTAACGGCGTTCCAGCTTCTCCAGCAGTTCGTAGGTCTCTTCATGGAGCCGGCCGGTATCGATGCTGAACATGTCGATGCCTGGCACGCCAGTCCAGATGATGTCCGTGAGCACCATCGCCTCGGCGCCCAGGCTGTTCGAGTAGACCACCCGGCCATGCTCGCGCAGGGCGGCCTTGAGCTGCTCACGCACCGCGGCGGCTCTCTGTTCCAGTTCCAGTGTCAGCACGGCTCCCATGATGGGTTCGACTATAGCCAGCGATTGCGGAGCCCTGGAACGAATGGTTTCTTCTGAAGGACTCCGCAGTGGTTATAAACGGGTGACCGGGCGGTAACACGCTGGTTTCTGCACCATCGGCGGCACGCGGCCTGGGGGAAGCGTGTTCGCCGCAACGTGCAAGGTTGCGCTAGTCTTGCGGGATGAAACTGCATCAGTTGCGCTATCTGGCCGCGGTGGCCCAGAGCGGCCTGAACATCACCGCGGCCGCCCAGAAACTGCACACCTCCCAGCCGGGCGTGAGCAAGCAGATCAAGCTGCTCGAGGATGAGCTGGGGTTCCAGATCTTCGTGCGCGAGGGCCGCAATCTCACGCGGATCACGCCTGCCGGTCAGCAGGTGATCGAGCGCGCCCTGCGCATCCTGCAGGAGGCGCAAAGTATCCGCGACCTGTCCACGGAACTGCGTGACGAGGGCAGGGGGAGCCTGTCGATCGGCACCACCCACACGCAGGCGCGTTACGTGCTTCCGGATGTGATCCGGCAGTTCCGCGGGCGTTATCCCAACGTGCGACTCAACCTTCACCAGGGCACCTCGGAGCAGATCGCCGAGATGGTTGCGCACGATCGCATCGACTGCGCGATTGCCACCGGATCGCAGCACCTGTTCGCAGACCTGACGCTGATGCCGTGCTACCTGTGGCATCGCACCGTGGTCGTGCCAGCCGATCACCCGCTGGTCGGTGCCGGCAAACTGACTTTGAAGGCCCTGGCGTCCTATCCCATCATCACCTACACGTTCAGCTTCGCCGGGCCGTCTTCCCTCCAGGAAGCCTTCGCGCGCAGCGGCTTGACACCCAACGTGGCCATCACGGCGCGCGATGCGGATGTGATCAAGACTTACGTGCGGCTGGGTCTGGGGGTCGGAATCGTCGCCAACATGGCGGTGGACGCCGAGGATGCGGATCTGCGCGCGATCGATTCCTCACACTTGTTTCCGGCGCATTCGACCTGGATCGGCTTCCGACGCGGGACGCTGCTGCGCAGATACATGTACGAGTTCGCCCAGCTGTTGGCACCACACCTGGATCGGCGCCTGGTGGACCGGGCGCATCGGGCTGCATCCGCGGAGGAGGTGGCGCAGCTGTTCGAGGGAATCGAACTTCCGCAGCGCTGAAGTCGCGCTCACTGGGCCGCGAGGAAGCGCTGCTGCCGAATGGTCTCGAGCGGTTCTGCCGGCTGATACGCCACGTCATAGCGGCTCAGCGCGGCGATGGCGGCCTCGAAAGTCTCCCCCGCGGCCAGCTCGAAAGAGTCGAACCCGCAGCGTGCCATCAGGAAGATCAGATCCTGTTTGACACCGGCGCCCACCGCGCGCAGTTCGCCGCCGTAATGGAAGCGCGACCTCAACAATCTCGCCTGGGAAAAGGCGCGGCCATCGGCTGGCCCCGGAAATTCCGCGGCCACGACCTGGAACAGCGACAGATCGGCGGCCAGATCCTCGACGGCGTCCGCCGGCGAGAGACGCACACCGAGGGGCGCGCGGCGCCCGCGCCAGACATCCGCGTGGGCGCGGAACTGGGCAAATGGCACGATGAGAGGCGTTTGGCCTGCGGGATCGGCGCCTTCCTCGCCCGCATACAACCACTCGTCGGTGACTATTTCACGCCGCTTCAGAATGCGCCGCATAGACGCGCTCCTTGAAGGGCTTCAGACCGATGCGGCGGTAAGTCTCGATGAAGCGCTCGCCGTCCTCGCGCTGGGCGCGGTACACCTCGACGATGCGCTCGATGGTTGGAGCGACGTCGGCCTGCGCGACCGAGGGTCCGATCACGTCCCCAAGCGCCGTGAAGCCATTTACCGAGCCGCCGAGAGTGATCTGGTACCACTCCTCGCCGTGCTTATCCACGCCCAGGATGCCAATGTGCCCGACGTGGTGATGGCCGCAGGCATTCATGCATCCGGACATCTTGATTTCGATGTCGCCCAGGTCGTAGAGGTAATCCAGATCGTCGAACTGCTTCTGGATGGCCTGGGCCACGTTGAGCGTGCCAGCGTTGGCCAGGCTGCAGAAATCCAGTCCCGGGCAGGCGATCATGTCGGTCAGTGTGCCGATGTTGGGCATGGCCAGATCCAGCGCACGCAGCTCACGCCACACCTCGTACAGGACATCCTGGCGCACATCCGCGAGCAACAGGTTCTGGTTGTGCGTGGCACGGACCTGGCCGAAGGAGACGCGCTCGGCCAGGTTCGCCACCGCCTCCATCTGCTGCGAAGTCATGTCACCGGGATTGCGGCCATGCGCCTTCAAGGAGACAAACACGGCGCGGTAGCCGTGGACCTTGTGCGCCCGCGTGTTGTAGCGGTACCAGGCCTGGAACTCGGGTTCGCGACCGGCGGCGGCGTCGATGTTCTCGAGCGTTGCGTAAGCGGGCGGCTGGAAGAAGGCGCGTATTCGCGCCACTTCCGTCCCGGGCAGCACCGGACCGGTGGCGCGCGCAGCGTCCCACTCGGCATCCACCTGTTCGCGGAACCGATCGATGCCCAGCGCCTTGACGAGGATCTTGATGCGAGCCTTGTGGATGTTGTCGCGACGTCCGTGGCGGTTGTAGACGCGCAGGATGGCCTCGAGGTAGGTCAGCAGGTCCGGCAGCGGCAGGAACTCGCGGATCACCTGGCCGATCATCGGGGCGCGGCCCAGGCCACCCCCCACCAGTACCTGGAAACCGATCTGGCCTCGCTCATCGCGCCGCAGATGCAGGCCCACGTCGTGCACCTCGGAGGCGGCGCGATCCTCGGGCGAGCCGGTGACCGCGATCTTGAACTTGCGGGGCAGGTAGGTGAATTCCGGATGCAGGTTGGCCCACTGGCGGATGATCTCGCAGTAGGGGCGCGGATCATCGACCTCATCCACGGCAATGCCCGCCATGTGATCGGCGGTGACGTTGCGGATGCAGTTGCCGCTGGTCTGGATGGCATGCATCTGCACGCTGGCGAGCTGCTCGAGAATGTCCGGTACGGCTTCCAGCCTGGGCCAGTTCAGCTGCAGGTTCTGGCGGGTGGTGAAGTGACCGAAGCCGCGGTCGAAATCGCGCGCGATGGCCCCCAGCTTGCGCAGTTGCCGGGAGCTCAGCAGTCCGTAGGGGATGGCGATGCGCAGCATGGGCGCATGGCGCTGGATGTATAGTCCGTTGCGCAGCCGCAGACCGCGGAACTCGTCTTCCGAAAGCTCGCCTGCGAGGTAGCGCCGCGTCTGGTCGCGGAACTCGGCCACGCGCTGATCGACGAAGGCCTGGTCGAGCGGGTCGTACTGATACATCCGCGGACTATAGGCGGCGGGCGGGAGCACCCCTAATACCCTTTGGTTGGGTGTTCGGCGCCGCCGGTTATGAGCCGGATTACAATGGTGCGACAAGGGTTTACGCTCACCCCACAGGAGGCCTCGTGCCGGGACTTTATTTCGAGCAGTTCGAGGTGGGACAGCATTTCCGCCACGCTGTGCACCGTACCGTGACGGAGACCGACAACGTGCTGTTCAGCACGCTCACCATGAATCCTGCGGCCCTGCACCTGGATGCCGAATACTGCAAGGGAACACCCTTCGGCCAGCCCATCGTCAACAGCATCTTCACCCTGGGCCTGCTCGTCGGGCTGTCCGTCTATGACACCACCTTCGGTACCACCCTGGGGAACCTGGGATGGGATGAGGTGAAGTTCCCCCGGCCCGTGCTGGTCGGGGACACGCTGCGGGCCGAGACCTCGGTAGTCGCCAAGCGTGAGAGCCAGTCCCGCACCGACTCCGGCATCCTCACGTTCGAGCACCGTGCCTTCAACCAGCGCGACGAGGAAGTGGCATTCTGCCGGCGTGCCGCCCTCATGCTGAAGAGGCCCTCGCCGTGATCCGCTCAACCGCTTCCCTGCTGCCACCGGTGTTGCGCTCACTCCTGTTCGTGCCGGGTGACAGCGAGCGCAAGCAGGCCAAGGCCGTGGACAGTGGCGCCGACGCGCTCATTCTGGATCTGGAGGATTCGGTGGCCGCGGCCCAGCTGCCGGCGGCCCGCAGCCGCGTGTGCGAGTTGCTGAAGGCGCGCGCGGACCGCTCGAAGCAGCGCTTGTGGGTGCGCGTGAATGCGCTCTCCAGCGGCATGCTGCTGGATGACCTCGTCGCCGTCATCGCCGGCTCGCCCGACGGCATCGTCGTACCCAAGGCCGCCTCGGCCCGCGATCTGTCGGAGATCGCGCACTATCTGGCGGCATTGGAGGTCAGGGAGGGTAAGCCTTGCGGCTCCACGCAGATCATTGTCATCGCCACGGAGACCCCCCAGGCCCTGCTGTCGCTGGGAAGCTACGCCCAGGCGGTCAGCGCCGACTCCGAGGCACATGCCCGCCTGGCGGGACTCACCTGGGGGTGCGAAGATCTTTCAGCGGCCCTGGGGGTGACTCGCAAGACGGATCGGCAGGGCTCGCTGACTTTCACATTCCAGCTGGCGCGCTCGCTGTGCGTGGTGTCCGCCTCGGCGCTAGGTGTTCAGGCCATCGACGGGATCTACGCCGACTTCCGTGATGCGGAAGGTTTGATCCGGGACATCGAGAGTTCCCGGCGTGATGGCTTCACCGGCAAGCTGGCCATCCACCCCGACCAGATCGAGCCGATCAACGCTGCGTTCGTGCCGGGGAGTACGGAGGTCAGCTGGGCGCGGCGCGTCGTCGCGGCCTTCGCCGCGGCGCCGGGGAGCGGGGTGTTGAGTCTGGATGGACAGATGATCGACCGTCCGCATCTGCTGCAGGCCCAGCGGATCCTGCAGCTGGCATCGCGCCACGAGGGCTCCTCGTGAAACTCAGGATCAAAGGCAGTTCACTGCGTCTGCGTCTGACGCAGGGAGAAGTCCAGCAGCTCGACATGCACGGCGAGGTGGCCGAGCAGGTGCACTTCGCGCCCGGGACGGTGCTGACCTACCGGATCCTGATCGATAAGAATAATAAAGATATTACAGCAAGTTACGCAGGTAATCTCATCGATATTCGAATACCTGAGAGCATGGCGCGCGAGTGGTCGCGGAGTGAGGCGGTCACGCTCTCGCGCGACCAGCCAATAACGGCCGTGACAGCTGTTTCAGGCAGCGCCCCAGGTGAGTTGCGCGTGGTGATCGAGAAAGACTGGGCGTGCCTGGCGCCCCGCCCGGATGAGGATGAGTCCGACCATTTTCCGCACCCGGACGTGCCCGGCGGCAGGACCTGTTAGATCGCACAGGCTGTACCCCGGTTCGACTCGGGGCCCGCGGGTCAACTCTGGGGCCCCAGGGCCAGCAGGTCTTCGGGTGTGTCGATGTCGATCGCGGCGCTCGCCATGGGCACGCGCACCACACGATCGGGGTTCCTCTGCAACACGGCGCGCGCACCGACGTCGCCCCGAAGCGTAAGCAAATCGCTGAAAGTCGAGCGGGGGAAAATCGCCGGCACTCCGGTCGTCGTGCCATAGCGGGCGGCGGCGATGTAGTCCGGCTGACGCCGCCATGCGCCAGCGAGTCGCTTGAGATCCTCAGCGGTCACTGCCGCCTGGTCTGCCAGTATCACCAGCACGGCGCTGCAACTGGATGGCAGTCGGGAGACTCCGCTGCGGATCGAGCTCGCCAGTCCCTCACGCCAGTCCCGATTTACGATGATGGAGGCGGTCGAGTGCTTCAGGAGTGGAGCCAGTTCCGCCGCCTGTGCGCCAAGCACCACGATGACTCCACTGCCGACCACATCAACGGCGCGGGCTACGGCGGTGTGGAGCAGGGGCCGGCCGGCGATGCGTACAAGCTGTTTCGCGGAGCCGAATCGCGTCGATGCACCGGCGGCCAGCACGATGGCGTGCAACGCATCGACCGTGTTGGCAAGCTCGTTCATGAGGCGTGCCGGGCAGCGCTTCCATCGTCCGCAGTGGCAAGGACCACTCCCGCAGGCAACGCGGCCCTGACTCTGTCGTAGCGCGAACGCTCTTCCACGATCGAGTCGGCGGTCATCCTCGACAGGGCGCGCCATTCGGCGACCGGAAGGTGGCGCTTCGCTTGCCTCGCGATCTCATCGAAGCGCTCACCGCAAGCCGTCTTGAACTCATTCAGAGCGCTCCGCCAGAGTGTATTGACGCGGTCAGGGGGAGCGGACCGAAGCGCAGCGACGCTGGAATCGGCAACGCGTGTGCCGTCGGCGGAGACGCGGCGCAGCGCGAACTGCAGGTAGTCGAGACAGGCGCTGGAAAAATCGGGATGGGCCGCCAGGACAGCTTCCTTCAGTAGCGCCTCGCAGGCGGCGGTCACCGCGGCAAAGTGCCGTCGCTCCGTGTCGAGCTGAGCCAGGATGATCTGCGTTTCGTTCACGCCCGCGCCCGTTCCGCGATTGCGGGCACCGGCAGGGGCGCGCCCTGAGAATGGCTGCCGGCCTGGTGCACGAACGCGTGAATCTCCGCCACGATGGCGAGGGCAATCGACTCGGGCGAACGGCCCCCGAGCGCGAGGCCCACCGGAGCATGCAGCCGCGGTTGCAGCCTGTGTATGTCGCTTCCCAGGTCCGACAACAGACGATCGCGCCGGATGGCCGGGCCCAGCAGACCCACGTAGGGAATCTCCGTGGCCGCCAGTGCCTTCAGGTAAGCCAGATCGGAATGCAGGTGGTGACTCATCACGACGGCAGCCGAATAGTGGCTCGGGTCGAGGACGCAGAGCAGCTCCTCGGGTCGAGCCAGCACGATTCGATGCGCGGCCGGAAAATGGGAGGCATCCGCGTAAGCGGGCCGATGGTCGACGACCGTAATGCGCCAACTCAGTCGTGCCCCCAACTCGACCACGGGTGCCGCGTCGGGTCCGGCGCCCAACAAAAGCACCTGCGGCGGAAGCGACAGTGGCAGCGCGAATAGTCGCCAGCGCGAGGCGGACCCGCTGGATCCGCCCTCGACCCACTGCACGCGTGTGCTGCTTGCGGCAAGTTCGAGCGCCGCTCTGACGCCGGACTCATTCAACAGTCGAGGCAGCCGAGCCGGATCGTCCGCGATGACAATCTGCCCCACGGGTACCGTGGGCTCGTCGCTTTCGACGACGATGCCGACGGAGGTGGGGCTGTGGCTGGCGAAACAGAGGGCCAGATGATTCATCGGCTCCCAGTTCTCAGCGGGCCCGACACGCAGCAGCAGGATGCTCATCGCACCCTCGCAACCCAATCCCAGTCCCCAGATCAGATCGTCGCGGCCCCGCATGTCGTAGCGCACGAGGCGCGGCTCACCGGTTTTCAGCACCGTCTCGGCATGCTGTCCCAAATCCCCTTCCAGACAACCACCGGAGATCAGACCTGCGTACTCGCCTCCGCGGGCGATGAGGATCAGGGCACCGGGCTTGCGATAGGTGGAACCCGCCGTGTGGACCAGGATCCCGACGGCCACCGCCCGGCCGGCGGTGCGCTCGCGTTCGAACAGGGGAAGCAGGGGACCGAGTAGGGATTCCACCGGCGGCATTATACCGGCGGTCCGATCGCCCGCCGTTAAGCCAGTTTAAGGGACTCTTCCGCGACCCGCCCGCGCCTTTTCAGCGGCGCTCCCGCCACAGGCGTACCGGCTCACCGGGCACATCCCGCTTCAGGCGTAACGGCACACCGGGCCCCATCCCGCCTCAGTCGGCGCCCGCGGGCGCATCAGGACTGCCGCCGAGAGCCTTGTAGAGCGCCACGAGGTCGGCTGACACGGTGGTGACACTGTCAACGAGCGCCAGTTCGTTCTGTTGCACGGTGCGCTGCGCGTCCAGCACGACGATGAAGTTCGCCACGCCGCTCTCGTAGCGCTGCCGGGCAAGCTCGAGCGCATCGCGCCCGTGCGCAACGGCCTGCGCGAGCTCATCCCGCCGGTCCTGGTCAGCCCGGTAAAGCGCCAGCGCGTTCTCCACCTCGTGCAGGGCACCCAGAACGACTTTCTGGTAATCGAGGGCCGCCTCCTGCGCGCGCAAATTCTGCAGGCGCAGGCTGACCCAGCGACCGCGATCGAACAGCGGCATCTCGAACCCCGGGCCGATGCTGCCGAAGCGGCTGGCCCAGTCGATCAGATCGGAGGCATTCTGCGACTGGAAGCCTCCGGAGGCGCTCAGAGTCAGGCGCGGGAACAGATCCGCCATCGCGACACCGATCCGTGCCGTCGCGGCATGCAAGCGCTGTTCGGCGGCGCGGATGTCGGGGCGGCGCCGGGTGAGATCGGCCGGCAGACCGATCGGGATTCGCGGGGGAACCGGCGGCACGGCACCCGTTGCCGACAGCTCGGTGCGCAGCGCATCCGGCTCGCGGCCCATCAGCTGGCTCAGCTGGTTGATGTCCGTGCTGATCTGCGCATTGAGCAGCGGCAGTTGCGCCTGTGTGGAGCTGACTTCCGCGGCTGCGTTCTGGACGTCGAGGTCGGTGGTTACGCCGGCGGCCTGCCGCTGCTGGGTCAGCTCCAGCAGTTCCCGCTGCGTGTCGAGATTCGCCTGGGTAATGGCGGTGCGCAGCTGCGCACCGCGCAGATCGATGTAGGCGCGCGCCACGTCGCTGTCGAGACTCACCAGCAGAGCGGCCCGATCCTCGGTAGTGGCCTGGACGTCGGCATCCGCCGCCTCGATCGAGCGGCGGATGCGGCCGAACAGGTCCGGTTCCCACATCGCCGTCAACCCCAGCTGCCACTGATTGTAGGGATTGGGAACCCCGATGGCGGGCGCTCCCGGGATCTGCAGCGTGTCGAACTTCGTGAACAGCGAACCGGTCGGAGTGGACTCGCTGAGCCGCTGTCGTGTGAAGGAGGCGTTTGCCGACAGCGAAGGCCAGGCCGCCGCGGCCGAGATGTCGCGCTGGGCGCGCGCCTCGGTGATGCGCAGCACCGCCGCGCGCAAATCGAGGTTGGCGGCGCGCGAGCGCTCGATCAACTGGGTGAGCTTCGCATCGTCGAACGCCGCCCACCAATCGCCCGTCGGGGTGTCCGGGTTCACCGTGCTGGCAGCCTGGTGCGCAGGTTCCAGCGATGTCGCGGACCAACTCGCGGGCAGTGCAGCTGCCGGCCGCGTAAAGCGGGGTCCCATGGCGCAGCTCGCGGTGAGTGCCGTCAGTGCGATCAGCACGGTGGCGTGGATCGCGCGGCTAACGTGGATCGCGCGGCTAATGTGGATCGCGCGGCTAATGTGGATCGCGCGGGTGGCGTGGGTCGCGCGGGTGGCGTGGGTCGCGCCGGTAACGTGGATCGCGCGGCTTGCCCGGGTGTCGGGGATGTGGGGCCGGCGCAGCTTGGAGCGTTTCATGCGGGTCCTCACTGCATCCTGTTGGTGAACATCCACGAGGCTGCGGTCAGCGTGACCGCGGCGATCAGGGCCAGCGGCCACAGATCCCCCGTGACGACACTCAGTCCCACGCCCTCCAGGTACACGCGGCGTGCGATATCGATTGCGTACCGCAACGGGTTGAGGGCCGTGAAGTACTGCAGAATGCCGGGCATGTTGCTCAGCGGAGTGGTCAGGCCAGAGAGCAGCGAGAAGGGCATGATCAGCAGCAGCGAGTACAGCATGGCCTGCTGCATCGTGGCGGCTATCGAGGACAACAGCAGCCCCATGCCGACCGCGGCCAGCAGGAAGAACAGCAGTCCGGCGTAGAGCGTGAACAGGGAACCCTCGAAGGGAATGCGGAACCACAATTGGGCCACGAGCAGTACGCCCGTCGCCTGCACCAGTCCCACCAGCATGGAGGGCAGGGCCTTGCCGGCCATGATCTCGTAGGGGCGGAAGGGGGTGACCAGCAACTGATCGAAGGTGCCCTGCTCGCGCTCGCGCGCCACGGACATGGCGGTGAGCATCATCGTCTGGATGAGGGTCAGCGTGCCGATCATCCCCGGGAGCATGTTCCAGCGTGTCTCCAGGTTCGGGTTGAACCAGGCGCGGTTGGTGATGTGCACCACCGGACCGGCCAGCGCGTGATCCAGCCGCCAGCGTGCGTTGAAGGCCGCCACCGCGGAATTGACATAACCGCTGGCGGTCGCCGCGGTATTGGAATTGCGGCCGTCGGCGATCACCTGCAGCGTTGCACCCTGACCCGAGGCGAGACGGCGCTCGAAGTCCTGAGCGATCTGCAGCACGAGCAGCGCCTTGCGGCTGTCGATCAGCTCACGGATGTCCTCGGTGCGCTCGATATCGGCGATGCGCTCAAACACACCGGAGCCATCAAGCGCCGCCAGCAACTGACGCGAGGCAACAGTGCGACTCTGATCCAGTACCGCGTAGGGCACGTGGTTGAGGTCGTAGGTGGCCGCATAGCCGAACACCAGTCCCTGCACGATCGGCGGTATGAGCAGGCTCATGCGCGCGCGCCGGTCCTTGAGCACGGCAAGCAGTTCCTTGCGGGTGAGGGCGATGATGCGCAGGAGTGCGTCCAGCATGTGCGATCTCTACAGCAGCCGCTTGCGACTGGCCGCGCGGCTGCCCAGAGCCAGCAGCGCCGCCATCACACCGAGCACGGCCGCGTTGGGAATGATGACGCGCCAGACATCGCCGGCGAGGAATACGGTCTGCAGCAAAGCCACGTAGTAGCGCGCCGGCAGGCCGAAGGTGATCAGGCGGATGGCCATGGGCATGCTGCGCAGGTCGAACAGGAACCCCGACAGCATGAAGGCGGGCATGAACGTCACCAGCATGACCAGCTGGCTGGCGACCAGCTGATTCTTGACCGCCGAGGAGATCACCAGGCCGATGCCCAGAGCCACCAGCACGTACAGCGTCGACGCGGCCAGCAGTACCGGCAGCGTGCCGCGCAGGGGCACATGGAACAGGAACTTCGCTGACAGCACGCACAGCACCAGGCCGATCATGCCCAGCAGGAAGTACGGTAAAGTCTTACCCAGCAGTATCTCGTCACTGCGTACGGGCGTGACGAACAGGGACTCGAGCGTGCCGCGCTCCCACTCACGTGCCATCACCATGGCCGTCAGCAGGCCGCCGATCAGCGTCATGACGAGCACGATCAGTCCGGGCACGAGAAAGTAGTGGCTGTCGTTCGCGTCGTTGAACCACAGGCGCGTCTGTACCGACACCGGGTCAGCCGTCATCGCTCTGCCTTCCGCGGCCTGACGGGCAGCCCACGCTCCGACAGCGCCTGCCACGTAGCCCTGGATGATGCGGGCCCGGTTGGCATCGCCGCCATGCATCACCAGCTCGATCGCGGCGTTTCCGGCATTGAACTGGCGGGCGAAGTCCCCGGGGATGCGCACGATGCCGTCGGCACGCCCAGTGAGCATCAGTTCCTCCGCAGCTGGCATCGAGCGGGTGACGCGCGTGTGGAAGTACGGCGAGAGTTGCAGGCTGGCGAGCAACTCGCCGGCCTCGAAGGAGGAATCCTCGAGGTCCACAGCGAGCGGAACGTTCTTCACGTCCAGCGACAGCCCGAATCCGAACAGCAGGATCAGGATCACCGGCAGGATGATGCCGATGGCAACGCTGGAAGGGTCGCGCACGATCTGGCGTGTTTCCTTGACGATCAGTGCCCGCACCCGGGTCGCTTTGGCGCGCAGTCGTGTCAGCCGCGCCGTATCCGTGTGCCGGGGGTCGCCGGACGGATTCACGCCGCTTCTCCAGCTTGCTGCGCTCCCGTGCCGCGCGCGCGGGCCTGTTCGACCACGCGAATGAATGCATCCTCCATCGTCGGCTCAGGCTGGTCGGACGTGGCCGCGGCACGACGGATGTCCCCGGGAGCGCCCTGCGCAAGGATCTGCCCGGCATCCATGATCGCGATGCGGTCGCAGTATTCGGCTTCCTGCATGAAATGCGTGGTCACGATCACCGTGACTCCCTGTTCTGCCAGCGCCGTGATACGCCGCCAGAACGCGCGCCGGGCCAGTGGGTCCGCGCCGCTCGTGGGCTCGTCGAGGAACAGGATTTCCGGCTCGTGCAGCAACGCGGCCGCCATGGCGAGGCGCTGCTTGTAGCCGCCGGGGAGCTGGGTACTTGGCTCGCGCGCATGCGCCTCCAGCTCGAACTGCGACATGGCCCACTGGACGCGCCCGCGCTTCTGCGCGCCGCGAAGTCCATACGCGCTCGCGAAGAACTCGAGATTCTCGACGACGCTCAGCGGCCCGTAGAGCGAGAACTTCTGGGCCACGTAGCCGAGTCGGGCGCGCGCCTCGGCGCGGGATTGCCGCACGTCCGCGCCGGCGATGCGCAATTCGCCCCCCGAAGCGGGCAACAGGCCACACAACATCCGGAACGTCGTGGTCTTGCCCGCGCCGTTCGGTCCCAGCAAACCGAACAGTTCGCCGCGCCTGACCTCGAAGTTGACATGGTTGACTGCCGTGAAGGCGCCAAAGCGCCTGACGAGATCGCGCACGTGCACGGCCGTATCCCCTGCGCGGGTCTGCAGTGGGCGTTGCAGAGCAATCCTGGCCGCGCGCTCGTGCTCGGCCTGGCGCCGCAGCAGGACCATGAATCCGTCTTCGAAGCGTGCAGGAGTCGGTGTGGTGGAGGCGGCGCCCAGTGCCGCACCCCGGGTCGGGTCATGCGCCAGCCCTGCCTTCTCCGACAGAACGATCCGTACGCGCCCGCCATCAGGGACCGCATCGACGACCCCGGGATTGTCGAGAAGTTGTGCCTGCCAGGCGCGCGCGGAACGATCGGCCGGTGGCGATGCGAGCAGAACGCGATCGCTGGCGATCGCACTGATGCCTGCGGGTTCGCCCTGCGCGAGCACCCGGCCGTGATGCAGAACGATGACCTGGCCGCAGTGTTCGGCTTCGTCCAGGTAGGAGGTGCTCAACAGCACCGTCAGGCCCTGCTCATCGACCAGGGTGCGCACGATCGCCCACAATTCCTTGCGCGACAGCGGATCCACACCCACCGTGGGCTCATCCAGCAGCAGCAGTTCGGGCGAGCGCACCAGCGTGCAGGCGAGACCGAGTTTCTGTTTCATGCCGCCGGACAGACGGCCCGCCAGGCGATCGCGGAAGGGCTCGAGAGCCGTCATCTCCATCAGGCGCGGGTAGCGCTCCGCGCGCTGTGCCGGGCTGACGCCGTGCAGGTCCGCGTACAGATCGACGTTCTCGCTGACTGTCAGGTCTTCGTAGAGGCCGAAGCGCTGCGGCATGTAACTGATCCGGTCCTGGATGCGTTGCGGCTCCTTCGCCGCATCCAGTCCCAGAACGTGGATCCGCCCGGAGTCCGGCAAAAGGAGTCCCGCGGCGATGCGCAGCAACGTGGTCTTGCCGGCGCCATCGGGACCGACGAGGGCGGTCAGGGCATGGCGGCGCACCTGGATGGAAATGCCATCCAGCGCCTTCACCGGCCGCTCATCGCCCCGCACGAACTGCCTGCACAGCTCCTGGGTGACGAGAATCGGCTCACCGGTTTGCGCGCTCATCGGGCGGCAGCGGTTGCCGACGCGCTCGGGGCGGGTGTCGGGGCAGGAGCCAGTGTCGGGGCAGGGGCCAGTGTCGGGGCAGGGGCCGGTGTCGGGGCAGGGGCCGGGGCCGCGGCCGTCGCGGGCCGGGGCGCTGATGCGGGGGCAGCCGCGAAGTCCAGTCGCACGGTCGCCGGCATTCCCAGCCGCAGGTCGTTGTCCGGGTCCTGCACAAATACGCGGATCTCGTACACGAGGCTGGTGCGCAGCTCCTCGGTCTGGACCTCCTTGGGAGTGAACTCGGCCACCGGGGAGATGAACCCCACCCAGCCGGGGAAGTGCCGCTGCGGGAAGGCATCGACGCCGATGGAGGCCCGGGTCCCTTCGCGCACGCGCCCGAGATCCTTCTCCGTGATGTACGCGCGTACCCACTTGGGATCGAGGATGGCGAGCGTGAATGCCGGCTTCTGTGGTGATGCGATCTCGCCCGGCTCGACGATGCGCGAACGCACCACCGCATCGAGCGGCGCCAACAGGTTGGCATCGGCAAGTTGCCGGCGCAGGAGGGCCAACTGAGCTTCATCGGCGCGCAGCTGGGCTTCGCCCTGCGCTACGTCCTCCTGACGTGGCCCGGCCACCATCAGATCGAACGCCTTCTGCGTAGCGGCGAGCCGCGCCTGGGCCATATCCAGAGTGGCACGCGCGGCGTCCAGATCCTGTTTGCTGACGGCGCGTCCAGCCGAGTTCTGCGACAGCAGCTCGAGCCTTTCGTACTGACTGCGTGCATTGAGAGCATCGGCGCGCGCCGATTCGACATTCGCGCGTGATTGGGCGATCTCCTGCGGGCGGTTCCCGGCATGCAGCCGGTTCACGACCTGCTGCTGGGCGGCGGCATCGGCTTCCGCCTTGGCCACCTGCGGTTCGAGGCGGGTCGTGTCCAGCTGCGCCAGCAACTGGCCCTTGTGCACCTTGTCGCCTTCCTGGGCGAGCACCGCGATCACACGCTCGCTGGAGTTGAACGGCAGATCGACCTGCCGCAGGTCGACGTTGCCGTACAGGACGAGTTCGGGCGAGCCGCGCTGGCGGGTGGCGAACCACCACACCAGCGCCGCGGCCAGCAACACCAGCACAGCAATGAGTAAGGCTTTCCTCATCCTCGGTCTCCGGCGGCGCCCGGGTCGTGCGGCGGCGCCGATCAGGCGCGCACGCTACGGGCGCTCCCCGCGAAAGTCAAATTCAAATTTGAATATGAATCAGGCCCGCGCTACAGTGCGCGCCCCATGAAGGCCGGTCACCCTGTCAGACGCACACGGGCTCACGATATTGCAGCGGCGCGCCGGCGCCGCGTGGCGCCCCGCGCGCGCCCGCGGCGACTGAGCACGCGGCAGCAGTTGCTGGAAACGGCCGGACAGGTATTCGCCGAGAAGGGCTTCGACGGCACCACGGGCAAGGAGATCTGCAGGCGCGCAGGCGTGAACGTCGCCGCCGTGGTCTACCACTTCGGGGGCATGGAGCAGCTGTACGCAGCAGCGCTCGGCGAGGCACGCAGTCGCCTCGTCAGTCTGGAGAAACTCACGGCCGTAGTGGCCGGCGATCGCAGCGCACCCGAGAAGCTGGCGGCGTTGATCGGCCTGCTGGTGCGCGCGCTGGCCAGCCCGGCCTCCGAGTCCTGGGCCGCGCGCCTGATCGGACGGGAGATCGTCTCCCCGCCGGAGGGATTCGACCCTCGCGCCGACCACGACATGCTCGCACGGGCGCGGCTGCTCAAGTCGGTGGTGGCGGAAATCACCGGATTGCCCGTCGATCATGCGGTCGTCGCGCGGGCCGCAGTCAGCATCCTGGCCCCGTGCGCCATGTTGCTGCTCGTCAACCGCAGGCGCCTGGAGCGGGCCTTCCCGGCCTTCAACATCAAGCCGGAGTCGGCCGAGGACATCGTCCGGCAGATGACGCGATTCGCGCTGGCGGGCCTTGCCGCGATCGCCGCGCCCGGCTAGAGGTCAAAAGGGCGCTTCCAGGCCCCGGCTGGTGCGTTGCACACGCGGTCATTGCGTGTGCCGGAGCCGGTCAGTACAGTCGCATCGCCTTGTTCCTTCAGACAATCCCATTTCAATGGTCAAAACCGAACCCTGGGTGGTGCACAAGTTCGGAGGGTCCAGCGTCGCCGACGCGGACTGCTTCCGCCGCGTGGCCGCCATTCTCGACTCCCTGACCGGAAACCGCCTCGGCGTCGTGCTGTCGGCCTGTCGCGGTGTCACTGACGCCCTGCTGCGCCTGGTGGCGCTGGCCGAGGCCCAGGACGACAGCTACCGGGGAGAGATCGCCGCGCTGCGCGTGCGTCACGCTGCGATTGCCGAAACCCTGCTGACGGCCCAGTCAGCCCGGCTGTATCTGGCCGGTTTCGATCGTGACTGTCACGATCTGGAAGGCATTCTTCACACCGTGAAGCTCACCCGGGCAGCGGCACGGAACGTCAGCGACCTGATCGCCGGCTACGGCGAGATCTGGTCCACCCGGCTGTTCCACCGCTTCATGGAAGAGCGCGGTGGCGTGCGCGCGCCGCTCCTGTGGATCGACGCGCGCAAGGCCGTCATCGTGGAATGGGGGCCGCTCGGACCGGGCATCCAGTGGGAGGAATCCCGCGCGCGGCTGCGCGAGCTGGTGCCGGCCGATTTCCGCGGCACGCTCATCATCACCGGCTTCATCGCCTCCGACCGGCGCGGGGTGCAGACCACGCTCGGGCGCAACGGCAGCGATTTCTCCGCCTCCATCTTCGGCAAGCTGCTCGATGCAGCCGAGATCCATATCTGGACCGACGTCGATGGCGTCCTCTCGGCCGATCCGCGCCGCGTCCCGGATGCCACCGTCATCGACTCGCTCTCGTACAACGAAGCGATGGAGCTTGCGTATTTCGGCGCGAAGGTCATCCATCCGCAGACAATGGCGCCGGCCGTCGACGACGGCATTCCGATCTGGATCCGCAACACCTTCGCACCGGGCAAGCCCGGCACCCTGATCTGCGCGCAACCGCAGTCGGCACTGCCGGTGAAGGGCATCACCAGCATCGAGAAGGTGGCGCTCATCAACCTCGAGGGCGCCGGCATGATCGGCGTGCCCGGCACGGCGCACCGCCTGTTCGGGGCGCTGCGGGAGGAGGGGATCTCGGTGATCCTCATCTCCCAGGGCAGCTCCGAACATTCCATCTGCTGCGCCATTCCGCAGGAGCAGGCGGAACGCGCGGCGGCGGTGGTGCGCGAAGCCTTCGCACGTGAGCTCAGGGAAGGCCAGATCCAGAACGTGGATGTGGATCCGGATCTGGCGATCCTCGCCGTGGTCGGCGACGGCATGGCTGGAAGGCCGGGCATCGCAGCGAAGGTGTTCAACTCGCTGGGCGGCACGAGTGTCAACGTGCGAGCGATTGCCCAGGGCGCCTCGGAACGCAACATCTCCGTCGTGGTGGATGGACGACATGCCACGCGTGCCCTGCGCGCGGTGCACGCGGGCCTCTATCTGTCACCCAACACCATCTCGATCGGCGTGATCGGCCCCGGTACGGTAGGTCGCGTGCTGCTGGAGCAGCTGGCCTCCCAGAGCACGCGGCTGCACGACCAGGCGCGACTCGACCTGCGGGTGCGTGGTATCGCGACGTCCAGGAAGATGCTGCTGTCGGATGCAGGCGTGCCTCTGGAGAGCTGGCAGAAGCAGTTCGAAGAGCTGGCCGTCGGCACGGACTTCCAGCGCTTCGTCGAGCACGTCCGGGTGGATTACCTGCCGCACACGGTGATCATCGATTGCACCGCCAGCGCGGAGGTGGCCAGGTTCTATCCCGACTGGCTGGCCGCCGGCATCCACATCGTGACGCCGAACAAGAAGGCCAACAGCGCTGACATGGCGTTCTACAGGCGTTTGCGCGAGGCTCGCCGCACGGGCGGCGCCCACTACCTTTACGAGACTACCGTGGGTGCCGGGTTACCGGTAGTGCAGACACTGCGCGACCTGCGGGAAACCGGCGATGAGATCACGAGCGTCGAGGGAATCTTCTCCGGCACGCTCGCCTATCTGTTCAACACCTACGACGGGCGGCGCTCCTTCTCGGACATCGTGCGCGATGCCCGTCAGCGTGGTTACACGGAGCCGGATCCCCGGGACGATCTGTCCGGAATGGATGTTGCGCGCAAGCTCATCATCCTCGGGCGGGAGATGGGGCTGGACCTGGAACTCGCCGACGTGCAGGTGGAAAGCCTGGTACCCCAGGGGCTGGAAGCGGGCTCCATCGATGACTTCATGAAACGGTTGCCCGCGCACGATGCCAGCATGAACGAGCGGCTGCAGGCGGCCCGCTCAAAGGGCAAGGTGCTGCGCTACGTCGGCCGCCTTTCAGCCGATGGCAAGGCCACTGTGGGGGTCGTGGAGCTCGACTCGACCCATGCGTTCGCCAACATCGCGCTGACGGACAACGTGGTGCGTTTCGCCACCAGCCGGTATTGCAACAACCCGCTCATCGTGCAGGGCCCGGGCGCCGGACCGGATGTGACCGCCGGTGGCGTGTTCGCCGATCTGCTGCGCCTGTCTGCTTACCTGGGGGCGCGACTGTGAGCGGGCCGCAGGGAGGACAGCCGTTGCAGCGCGCGACCGCATTCGCTCCCGCCTCGGTCGGCAATGTCGCAATCGGCTTCGACATTCTCGGCTTTGCCGTGGATGCGCTCGGCGATCGCGTCACGGTCGAGCGCAGTGACGAGCCTGGCGTGCAGATCACACGCGTGCATGGCATAGCCGGGGAACTGCCGACCGAACCCACTCGCAACACGGCGGGGCAGGCGCTGCTGGCCATGCAGCAGGCTCTCGGACCGGATTTCGGTTTCCGCCTGGAGATCGACAAGGGTATCCCGCTGGGCTCGGGCCTGGGCGGCTCGGCCGCCTCGGCGGTGGGCGCGGTGGTGGCGGCGAACGCGCTGCTGCCCACGCCGTGCAGCCAGCTGGAGCTGCTGAAATTCGCGATGCAGGGAGAGGCGGTGGCCAGTGGTTCGCTGCACGTGGACAACATCGCACCCTCGCTGTACGGCGGCCTGGTCCTGACCGTCGGCATCGATAACCCGCGCGTCAAGCAGATACCGGTGCCCCCGGAGGTCCGCGCGGTCATCCTGCATCCGCACATGTTCCTGTCCACCAAGCAGGCGCGCGCCATCCTCAAGCGCACGGTGGACCTGTCGGACTTCGTCTGGCAGACGGCCAACCTCGCCGGTTTCATCTCCGGTTGTTATACCAACGACCTGGACATGATCCGCGCGTCGCTGGAGGACGTGGTGATCGAGCCGCAGCGTCAGGCACTGATCCCCGGATTCCAGGACGTGCGGCGTGCCGCATTGTCCGCGGGTGCCCTGGGTTGTTCGATCTCGGGGGCCGGCCCCACCATGTTTGCGTGGGTTCGCGCCGCGCAGGCGGATGAGGTCCTGGCGGGGATGCGTGCGCAGTTCCGCGCGCAGGGTATCGAGCTCGACGAATGGATCGTCTCGATCGGCAACCTCGGCGCGCGCGTGATCTCATCATGAGCGCGCTTTCCCGGCAGAACCTTCCAGCGATCCGCTACACGAGCACGCGCGATCCGCATGCAGCCGCCGGCTACTCGCAGGCGCTGGTGCAGGGTCTGGCGCCGGACGGCGGGCTGTATGTGCCGACAAGCTGGCCCCATGTCGATCCGGGCGCGTTCGGCACCGACACCGACCTGCCGCACATTGCCGCCAGATTGCTCGCGCCGTTCGTGGCCGGCGATCCGATCGAGCGGGAGCTGCCGGCGATAGTGGCCGAGGCATTCGATTTCCCGGTGCCGCTCGTCCCGCTGGAGGCGCAAGGGCGTCTGGCCATCCTGGAGCTCTTCCACGGTCCGACCGCGGCCTTCAAGGATTTCGGGGCGCGCTATCTGGCGGCCAGTTTCGCGCGGCTGCGGTCTCCCCAGGCACGGCCTCTCACCATCCTGGTGGCGACCTCCGGTGACACCGGCGGCGCGGTGGCGGCGGCGTTTCACGGTCGGCCCGGTATCGAGGTGGGCGTTCTCTTCCCCAAGGGACTGGTGTCACCGACGCAGGAGCGGCAGCTCACCTGCTGGGGAGGCAACGTCAAGTCGTTCGCGGTGCAGGGCACCTTCGATGATTGCCAGCGGCTCGTGAAGCAGGCGTTCATGGATCCCGCGCTGCGGGCCCATACCGAGCTGTCATCGGCCAACAGCATCAATCTCGGGCGGCTCCTGCCGCAGGCCGCCTATTACGCGGCGAGCAGTCTCGCGGTCTGGCGGCAGTACGGGGAAGTCGCCTCCTATGTCATCCCCAGCGGCAATCTCGGCAATGCGGTCGCCTGCATCTGGGCGCGCAGGGCGGGGTTGCCGATCGGGGAGGTGGTCCTCGCCCACAATGCCAATCGCACGGTGCCGGATTATTTTGCAACCGGCGACTGGCGGCCGCGCCCGAGCGTCGCGACGCTCGCTTCCGCCATGGATGTCGGCAACCCGAGCAACATGGAACGGCTGCGGTGGCTTTTCCCCGAGCTGGATACCCTCCGCAAGGTGGTGAGCGCGGGAGCGGTCGACGACGAGCACATCCGGTCGCGCATCCGGCGGGGGTTCGAACAGTACGGGCAGATCTGGTGCCCGCACACCGCGACCGGCGCGGAGGTGTACGAACGCGAGATCGTCACGCGCGGCCGGCCCGGACGGTGGATACTCGTCGCCACCGCCCATCCGGCGAAGTTCGCCGAGATCGTCGAGCCGCTGATCGGCCGCCCGGTGGCCGTGCCGGAGACCCTGGCACGGCTGTTCGCACGCCCGACGCAGTGCACCGAGATCGCGCCGGATCTGGGCGCGCTGCGCGGGGCGCTGCAAGCGGGGGACACTCGTGGATGAGCTGAAGAATCTGCCACCGACCGCCTGGGTGCTGATCGCCGCGGCCGCGGTGCTCGGCTTCGCCGGCTCCTGGCTGTGGCGCTGGTACCGCCACTACCGCATCCGCGCCGCGCTGCGTGCCGCGGTCACGGCGGCGGGCTCGGATCATCTGGTGGACATGCTGGTCCCCGATGGCATGGGGGGCGGCTTCCACGTGGATTTCCTGCTGCTCACCACCAGGGGCATCCTCGTCATCGATCTGCGCGACGTGCAGGGCAACATCTTCGGGGGCGACCAGATGGCGGAGTGGACGGTCATGGACGGACCGCGGCGCTTCACGTTTCCCAATCCGCAGAGTGCGCTTTACGACCGGATCGCGGCCGTGCGTGCCGTTGCCGGCGATGTGCCCGTGGAAGGGCGCATCGTTTTCACCCGCCGCGGCAAATTCCCCAAGGGTCTGCCGAAATTCACCCTCATGGTGGATGCGTTGAATGCCGAGTTCCCCGGCGGCGAATCCGACTCCTTCTCGGGCGCGCTGGCGCACTTCAACGAGGCCTGGCAGAAGCTCAAGAAGGCCGTGACACCCAGCTACATGACACACATGCGCTGAAGGCCATTCGCCGGCGCCCGCCGGCCGCCGACCCGGCAGCTTCAGACGTGCCTGTTCCGAATCAACCCACCGTCCGGGCGTGATCCGCCAGCACGAGCGAGACACACTCTGTCAGCCTGCGCGCGTAATCCAGGTGCAGGAATTCGTTGGGTCCGTGCGCGTTGGCGTGTGGACCGAGTACGCCCGTGATGAAGAACTGCGTGCGCGGGAAGCGCTCGCCCAGCATCGCCATGAAAGGAATCGAGCCACCGCACCCCAGATGCACGGCCTCCCGCCCGTAGACCTGTCGTGATGCGCGTGCGATGGCTTCATCCAGCCAGGGGGCGAACGCGGGTGCATTCCAGCCGGTGCCGGCGGAGATGTCCTCGAAGGTGATCTGCGCGCCGTAAGGTGGATCGCGCTCCAGCGCTTCTCGGACCGCAGCGGCGGCCCGGTTGGCATCAGTCGCAGGCGCCAGCCGCAACGAGAGCTTGCAGGTCAACTCGGGCAACAGGACGTTGCCCGCGGATCGCACGGCGGGCAACCCGTCGGCGCCCGTGACGGCCACCGTGGCTCGCCAGGTGCTGTTGATGAGCAGCTCGACGGGGTCGTTGGACAAGGGGCGCACGCCGGGTGCGAACGGCAGCTTGCCGGCGACTGTAGGGCCGAGAACGCGCGCCGCGCTTGCGATTTGCTCGCGCCGGTCCTTGGGGATCGTGGCCTGCAACTCCTCCAGCAGCACGTCCCCCGTGACCGGGTTTTCCAGACGCGCCAGCAGCTGTTCGAGAATGCGGAATGGCGTGGGCGCGATGCCGGTGGCCATGCCCGAATGCACCCCTTCGGTGAGCACGCGGATGCGCAGGCTGCCGATCACGTTGCCGCGCAGGGAGGTGGTGCACCACACCTGGTCGTAATTGCCGCACTCGGCATCCAGGCAGATCACCAGCGAGGGCTCGGCGATCTCGGGGCCGAGCGCATCCAGATGCGCCGGCAGATCGATGCTGCCGCTTTCCTCGCAGGCCTCGATGAGCAGCACGCAGCGCGCGAGCGGGATCTTCTGCGCCTTCAGGGCGGCGATCGCCGCCAGGGAACTGAATACGGCATAGCCATCATCGGCGGCGCCACGGCCGTAGAGCTTGCCGTCACGAATGACCGGTTCCCACGGGCCGAGGCCGGGCAGCCAGCCGGTGAACTCCGGCTGCTTGTCCAGGTGACCGTACAACAACACGCACCCGGGCAGCTCGCCGGGAACATCGACGAACAGCAAGGGTGTCCGTCCGGGAAGACGGCGAATCTCCACGCGCAGGCCGGGAACCGCCTGGCTGCGGCACCACTGCGCCATGAGCTGGATCGCCGCTTCCATGTGCCCGTGGCGCTCCCACTCCGGATCGAACATCGGTGATTTGTTGGGAATGCGCACGTACGCCAGCAGCTGCTCGCGGATGGACTGCTCCCAGGTGCGGCGCACGTCGGCGCCGAGCTGCTCCAGGTTCATACCGCTCTCCTCATTAAACAAATCAATATATTAGGGACAATATTTCGAGTGAATTCGTGATGATCGCCGCGGTTCCGGGCGCCGCGGTTGCCCCGATCGCCGGCACGCTCACGTTGACCGACCCGCTGCCACGGTGTCCGGGACCGGGACCGGGACCGGGACCGGCAGCTGGAAGAGTCTGCGCGTGGCGGCCAGCGTGTCGAGCGAAAGCTGCTCGAGCGAAGCGCCCCGCGCACGCGCCACGGTGGCGGCGATGTGCGGCAGATAAGCGGGTTCGTTGCGGCGGGAGGCCGGTCGGATCGCCAGATCGCGTGGCAGCAGATAGGGGCCGTCTGTCTCCAGCAGCAGCCTATCGGCGGGTATCGAACGCATCAGCGGCAACAGATGAGCGCCGCGGCGCTCATCGCAGATCCAGCCCGTGATGCCGATGGCCAGGCCGAGATCGAGATAGGCCGCCAGTTGCGTGGCATCGCCAGTGAAGCAGTGCGCCACGCCTCCGACGAGCGCGGCACGATGTTCGCGCAGGATCGCGAGGAAATCCGCGTGCGCGTCCCGTTGATGCAGGAACACCGGCTTGCGCAGTCGTGCCGCCAGATCGAGTTGTTGGTGGAAGGCCTGCTGCTGGCGCACCGGCGGGGAGAAGTTGCGGAAGTAATCGAGTCCGCACTCGCCGACGGCCACGACCTCGGGCGCGGTGGCGAGTTCGGATAGCCGCTCGAGCAGCTCCGGGTCGAGATCAACGGCATGATGCGGATGGACTCCGGCGGTGGCGAACAATCGGCCGGGGCTGGCACGGGACAGTTCCAGCGCGCGCTGCGTGCTGGGCCCGCTGGAGCCCGTCACGACCATCTGCACTACGCCGGCCGCTGCCGCACGCGCCATCACGGCGTCACGATCCGGATCGAAGCTGTCATGGGCGAGATTGATGCCGATGTCAATCCACCCGAGAGGGCTCGCGTGTGGTGGGCCTCGGCCCGGGCTGGCGGCCACGGCCGCTGCCGCGGGGCTTGTGATATCTTTCGTCATGCGCGCAGGACATTCTACAGACGCGCCAACACGCGATGTTTTCCAATAACCAGCCCAGTGCCCGCGCTGACCGAATCCGGAACGCGGGTCGGATCTGTGCACGTGGCCTGCTGCTCGGCCTGGCGTGCGCGAGCGCGCGCGCCGCGGACGTGAACTGGGAAGACGTGGAAAGCCGTATCCAGTACGGCTACTACACCGAAGACGCACGCTCCCTCCACAATGTCATGGAGCTGCTGGCGCCAGCTGAAGCCGCGGACAGCCTGCGGAGCTATTACGCCGGTCTGGCCAATTACCGCCTGGCGCTGCTCGCGGCGAAAAGCGACAAAGGCCAGGCGAAGGACGCCGCGAATGCCTGCGTGAGCCGGCTCGACCAGGCTTTGCGGGAACGAAAGGACTTCGCCGACGCGCTGGCGCTGCAGTCGGCCTGTCTGGATGAAGTGGCGACGCTCAGCGCCTGGAAGAGCCCGTTTGCCGCCTCGCGCAGCGGTGAGCAGATCGAAAAAGCCCGCCACCTCGCACCTCGCAATCCCAGGGTTCTGCTGCTGGATGCGGTGAGTCTGTATGAGCGGCCCAGCAGCACGGCAGCCGACAAGGCGCGCGCGCAGAGTGGCTTCAAACGCGCAGCCGAGGCGTTTGAAGCGGAGCGACAGGAGACCGCTCACACACCAGGCTGGGGCGCAGCCGAAGCGTACGTTTATGTCGCGCGTTGTGCGCTGGAAAAGGGAGCCCCTCTTGAAGCCCGGGACGCGCTCGAGCGCGCCTTGCTGATCGCTCCCGAGTTTGCCCAGGCGCGCCGCCTCATGGTCCGCATCACGACAGGCTGACCGCTGGCCGCAATCGAGGACAGACGTTGAGTTCAGCACCACGCGATGTACCGGGCGGCGCTGGCCCCAGTGGCCCTGCCGGCCCCGACAAAGGACAGCTGCTGAGCCAGTTGCGCATCGAGCGTAACGAGCGCGATGACGGTCGCAGCCGCGTTCGGCCCGTGTGGATCGTCATCGGCCTGGTGATCCTGCTGGCGCTCGGTGCTGCGGTCTGGTACATCAAGGCAGGTCCGGCTCCAGTCCCCGTGCACACGGCAACCGCGCGTCTCATGACCAGCGGCGTTGGCAGCGCCTCGGTGCTCGATGCCACCGGATACGTCACCGCACGTCGTGAGGCGACAGTGTCGGCGCAGATCACCGGTACGCTCATCGAAGTGCTGATCGAAGAGGGCGACCGGGTCAAATCAGGTCAGATTCTGGCCCGCCTGGATGACACGGCGCAGAGGGCGTCGCTGGCCCAGGCCCAGGCGCAACTGCACTCGGCCGAGGCGTTGCTCGTGCAATACGAAGCCCAACTGGCCCAGGACCAGCGCGATGTGAGGCGCGCGGAAGATCTCGTGGAGCGCAAGCTCGTGTCGCAGCAGGCGGTGGAGCAGGCCCGCACGCTGGTGGACACCCAGTCGGCGCAGGTGCTCGGGCAGCGCAAGCAGATCGAGCTGGCCGCGGCCAACGTCCGATCAGCTCAGGTCCAACTCGACTACTGTACGGTCCGTGCGCCATTCACCGGAGTGGTGATCGCCAAGGCCGCCCAGGTCGGAGAGATCGTTTCGCCGTTCTCGGCCGGTGGCGGTTTCACGCGCACGGGTATCGGCACCCTGGTGGACATGGACTCCCTGGAGGTCGAGGTCGATGTCAACGAGGCCTACATCAATCGCGTGAAGCCCGGGCAACCGGTGGAATCGGTGCTGAACGCCTATCCCGACTGGCGCATACCCTCCCATGTCATCGCCATCATCCCGACCGCCGACCGTTCCAAGGCGACGGTGAAGGTGCGAATCGGCATCGACAGCAAGGACGAGCGGATCGTGCCGGACATGGGCGTGCGTGTATCGTTCCTCGAAGAGCACCAGCAGGACACGGGCGAGGCCCCGAAACCCCAGGGGGTCCTGGTCCCCAACACCGCCCTGCGCAAGGACGGCGGCCAGGACATCGTGTTCGTCATGAACGATGACAAGGTGCAACGCCGATCCGTTACATTGGGGGGCACGGTCGGCGATGCGCGCCAGGTGCTGACCGGCGTGAGTGCCGGAGAGACGGTCATAGTCGATGCGCCCGCGGATCTGAAGGACGCGGCGCGCGTGTCGTTGGCGAAATAGTCGGCGTCAATCGAGGTCACCATGTCCGAATCCATGGTCCAGGTCCGCAATGTCACCAAGACCTACGAGCGCGGCAAGCAGAAGGTCGAGGTCCTGCACGGGCTCACGCTCGAGATCCCCAAGGGGGATTTCGTGGCCCTGATGGGCCCTTCCGGTTCGGGCAAGACCACGCTGCTGAACCTCATCGGCGGGCTCGATCAGCCCACGGCCGGAGAGGTGGCCGTCGGCGGCAAGCGCATCGACACGCTCTCCAGCGGCGAACTGGCGCACTGGCGCGCGCGCAACGTCGGCTTCGTATTCCAGTTCTACAACCTCATGCCGGTGCTGACTGCCGAAGGCAACGTCGAGCTGCCGCTGTTGCTGACCAGGCTGTCGGGCGCCCAACGCAGGAAGAACGTGGCCGTGGCACTCGAGGTGGTGGGCCTGTCGGATCGCGCGCGGCACAAGCCGCGCGAGCTGTCGGGCGGTCAGGAGCAGCGCGTGGCCATTGCCCGCGCGCTGGTGTCCGATCCGCAGCTGCTGGTGTGCGATGAACCCACCGGCGACCTGGACCGCAGGACCGCCGATGAAATCCTGGGCTTGCTGCAGGTGCTGAACCGCGAACATGGCAAGACCATCGTGATGGTCACCCACGACCCGAAGGCCGCCGGATTCGCGCGGCGCACGCTGCATCTGGAGAAGGGCCAGTTGCTCGAGCAGGCTGCCTGAGCGTCGCCAGCGGAGGCTCACATGACCCGTGCCGGCTTCGTGATCGCCAACCTGTTCCGCAAGAAAACGCGGACCATCCTCACCCTGCTGTCGGTGATCATGTCCTTCCTGCTGTTCGGACTGCTGCAGTCGGTGAATCACATCTTCAACGCGGGTGCCGACTTCATCGGCGCCACACGCCTGGTCACCCAAGCACGCGTCTCCTTCACTCAGCCGCTGCCGCTGAGCATGAAGCCGAAGCTCGAGTCCGTGCCGGGCGTGGCGCGCGTCACCCATTCGCAGTGGTTCGGGGGTGTCTGGCAGACGAACACGCCGCTGTTCGTGTTCGCACTCGATGCGCAGAGCTACCACGACACCTACCCTGAATGGGTCATGCCCGAGGAGCAGTGGCGGCAGTTCGCGCAGACCCGCACCGCCATGGTCGCCGGGCGCCAGGTGGCCGATAAATACGGGTGGAAGATCGGCCAGAAGATCCCGATCTCCTCCAACATCTACCCGCAGAAGAACGGCAGCAAGGCCTGGGCGTTCGACCTGGTGGGTATCTTCGATGGCAAGGACGAGAACTGGCAGCGTCAGACCAACCAGATCTTCATCAACCACGACTATTTCGACGAGGCCAACCTGTTCGGCAAGGGCCGCACCAACTTCTTCGTGCTGAAGCTCGCTCCCGGCGCGGATGCGGCCGCGGTGACCCGCATCGTGGATGGCATGTTCGAGAACTCCCCGGATGAGACCAAGACCCAGACCGAGAAGGAATTCAACCTGAGCTTCGTCAAGCAGATCGGCGACATCGGACTGATCGTGCGCTGGATCCTGTTCGCCGTGTTCTTCACGTTGCTGCTCGTGGTCGGCAACACCATGGCGCAGAGCGTGCGCGAACGGGTGCCGGAGCTGGCAGTACTGAAGACACTGGGATTCACGGACGGCAGCGTGCTCGGATTCGTGCTGGCGGAGGCGCTGGCGCTGTGTCTGGTGGGCGGTCTGATCGGCCTCGCGCTGGCCACTCTCATGGGCAACCTGGTGGAAAAGGGCTCAGGGGGGCAGTTCCAGTTGCGCGTGGATACCTGGGTCTGGTCCGTCGGCATCGCCACGATCCTGGTGATGAGCGTGGCGGTCGGACTCCTGCCGGCGCTGCGGGCGCGCCGCCTGAAGATCGTCGACGCGCTCGCGGGCCGCTAGCCACCATCGGGAGCCAGACGCATGCTCAGACAGGTCAGGGCGATCACCGGCATCAACATCCTGAGCATCCCGGAACGCTGGGCGCCCTCGCTCGTGATTGTGATCGGACTGGCGGGCGTGGTGGCGGTATTCACCGCGCTGCTGGCGATGATCAGTGGCTTCGCGAGCACGCTGGAGGCGGCCGGGCGCGCCGATGAGGCCATCATCATTCGCGGTGGCTCCGAGACCGAGCTCAACTCCGGCTTCGACCGGGATTCCACCGAACTGATCAAGCAGGCCGCCGGCATTCGGCCCGGTGCGGATGGCAAACCCCTGGCGTCCGCGGAGATGATGGTGGTGGCCGAACTGGTGCGCAAGGAAGACCTGCACAGCGGTGCCAACGTGACCCTGCGCGGCGTCGATGCCACCGCCTTCGATCTGCGCCCGCAGCTGAAGATGGTCGAAGGCCGGAAATTCACACCCGGTCTGCGTGAGCTGATCGTGGGTCGCTCGGTCCAACACCAGTTCAGCGGTGCGGAGATCGGCCACAAGGTGCGCATGCGTGGCTCCGAGTGGACCGTGGTCGGCACCTTCCAGAGCGGCGATGCCTACGAAAGTGAGCTGTGGACCGACATCAACATCGCGCGCACCACATTCGGCCGCACCGGCTCCAGTTCCGTACTGGTCGCGCTCGATGGCACCGGAGGCTTCGACACGCTCAAGGCCGCCCTGGCCGCCGATCCGCGCCTGACGGTCGATGTGGTCCGCCAACAGGAGTATTTCAGCAGCCAGACCAGGCAGTTCCGCCAGTCCATTGGCGTCCTCGCCGGAGTCGTCACGACCATCATGGCGCTCGGGGCGGTGTTCGCCGCGCTGAACAGCATGTATGCGGCAGTGGCCACCCGGGGCAAGGAGATCGCCACGCTGCGAGCCATCGGGTTCGGAGGTTTCCCCGTTCTCGTCTCGGTCATGATCGAGGCGCTGCTGCTCGCGCTGCTGGGCGGCTTGCTGGGCGCGGTGATCGCCTACGTGCTCTTCAACGGGCTGACGGTGTCCACCCTCGGGCGGAACTTCACCCAGGTTGTGTTCAGCTTCAAGGTGACCCCGGAGCTGGTGGCGCGCGGCCTGGTCATCTCCGTCATCATCGGGATGATCGGGGGACTGCTGCCAGCAATCCGCGCGGCACGCCTGCCCGTGACCACGGGACTGCGCGAGCTGTAGATCAGCGCGCGGGCCCGGCCGGCCCGAGCGACTGGCGCGTCGCTGCTATCAGCGCGCCGACTCGAGAGCGGCGACCAGCGCGGCTACCTCGCGCTCGTCCTGGTCCCACGACACGACAAACCGGGCTTCGCCGGAGCGGGCGGGACCCCAGTCGTAGAACTCGAAACCCGCTGCCCGCAGGCGGCCCTTGCGCTCATCCCCCAGGCGCACGAACACCTCGTTCCCCTCGACCGGGCTCATCAGCCAGCTTGCTGCCGCCTTGCCGAGTCGCTGGGCCAGGCCGTTCGCGCGTCGCGCGTTGCGCTCCCACAGGCCGGTTTCGACGTACGCCAGCAGTTGCGCGGCCACGTAGCGTGACTTCGAGAGGAGGTGGCCGGCGCGCTTGCGCCGGAACTCGAAGTCGCGCACGAGCTGCGGATCGAAGAACACGACTGCTTCGGCCGCCAGAGCCCCGTTCTTGGTCGCACCGAAGGTCAGCACATCCACGCCGGCTCGCCATGTGATCTCGCCAGGGTGACAGCCGAGGAAGACCAGCGCGTTGGCGAAGCGCGCGCCATCCATCTGCATCTTCAACCCGCGGGCGCGCGCCACGTCACTCAGTGCAGCCAGTTCCTCCGGGCGGTACACCGTGCCGAGCTCCGTGGCCTGAGTGACCGAGACCACCGCCGGTTGCACTGTATGCACATTGGGCGGGTGGAAATCGACGGACTGAGCGAGTGCCTCGGGGGTCACCTTGGCATGCTCGCCCTTGAGCAGGTGCATCTGCGCACCGCCGGTGAAGAAGCCCGGTGCGCTGCATTCGTCCACCGCGATATGCGCTTCCTCGTGGGCGTAGATGCCGCCCCACGGGGGACTGAGCGTGGCGATGCTCAGCGAATTGGCCGCCGTACCCGTGGACACCGCGAATGCGCGGACGGTCGTGCCAAAGAACTCGCTCAGCACGCCATCCAACCGCTGGCTCCATTGGTCATCGCCATAGCCGATGACATGACCCTGGTTGACGCTGGCCAGAGCGGCGAGAATTTCGGGAGCCGCGGTCGCGGTGTTGTCACTGTAGAAACGCAAGTTGCTTCACTCCACGCGCCAGCGGAAGGACCAGGCGCCAAATCCCAGGAACAGCAGGGCGGTGGCCCCCAGGTAGATCAGGTGGGGAGCGATCTGCACGGCGCCGGCTCCATCCAGCATGATGGCGCGTGCCCCCTCCAGGACGTGAGTCAGCGGAAACACCGCCGCGATCCAGCGCACCCACTGTGGCGAGCCCTCGAGCGAGAACCAGATCCCCGACAGCAGCATCATGGGCCAGGTCAGCAGGTTGAGAAGGCCCCCGACCAGCTCCTCGCTGGAGAAGCGCGCGGCAATCGTCAGGCCGAGCGCGATCATCGACAGCGCCCCCAGGACGGCGAGCAGGAGCAGCAGCGCAAAGCTGCCGGCCGTGTGGAAGTGGATGATGGCGCCGATCCCCGCGTACAGCACGCCGGTCACGAACAGGATCAGACACAGGCGCGAGAGCACCTGGGCGCTCAGGAATTCGAAGGCGGTGAGGGGCGTGGCGTGCAGTCGCTTGAGAAAGCCGCTCTTGCGATAGCGCAGCACCACGTAACCGACCCCGAAGAGGCAACTGAACATCATGTTCATCCCCAGGATCCCGGGGAACAGCCAGTCCACGTAACGCACCGCGGCTCCCGTGACGGGTTGACGTTGTGCTGCCGGCGCCGCCGCAAGCAGCAGCTTCTCGGCGATGTACCCCTTGGGAGAATCGGTGTTGACCCAGTAGCGTGGCGTCCCGGAAGGCTCGAACAGCAGGTCGATCTGCTGGTGCTGCACTTTCTGCACACCCGCGTCGCGGTCCGGCAGCGGGACGAATTCGACGTAACGTTCGCGCAGGAACGGATGGCTGTCGGGATTGATGGTGGCTGCCACCACGCCGATCTTGAACACCGGCCGCTCCCTGCCACCAAATACGAAGCTCATGCCCACGACCAGCGCAATCGGCAACAACAGTGTGAAGATCAGCGTCGGACGATCCCGCAGGAACTCCAGATTGCGCGCGTGCCAGACCGCCAGCAGACGCCTGATCAAGCGCGCAGCTCCTTGCCGGTCAGCTCCAGGAACAGATCCTCGAGATTGGCGGGCCGGATGCGCAGGCTCGTCAGGGGCACATGAGCATCGATCAGCGTCCGCAGGGTCGCATCCAGGTCATCGGTGGTGATCTCGACCCGCTCGGCCCCATCGATGATGCGCAGGGGCAGCGCGCGCGCACTGGCGGGGAAGTCCTGCTTGGGCAGCTCCAGCAGCACCTCGGCGAAATGCTCGTGCAGCAGGCGCCGCGGAGCACCCTGCGCGATGATGCGACCGCGGTCCATGATGGCGATCTCATCGCACAGCAGCTCGGCTTCCTCCATGTAGTGCGTGGTCAGGATGATGGTCTTGTTGCGCGCCTTGATCGACTGGATGAGAGCCCAGAAGTTGCGCCGCGCCTGCGGGTCGAGCCCGGTCGTGGGCTCATCGAGGAACAGCAGGGCCGGGTCGTTCACGAGCGCGATCGCCAGCAACAGCCGTTGCTGCTGGCCCCCGGAGAGCTTGCGGTTGTCACGATCGGCGAGCTTCTCGAGCGCGCACAGTCGAATGACCTCGTCCACCGCGAGCCCGCGATCGTAGAGGCCGCGGAACAGGCTGATGCTCTGACGCACGGTGAGGAAGTCCTGCAGCGCGGTCTTCTGGAACAGGATGCCGGCCTCCTCGCGGAAGCGCTGCCCGAGCGGGGAGCCCCGGTAGGTCACCTCGCCGGAGGTGGCCGTGAGGATGCCTTCCATGATCTCGATGGTGGTGGTCTTGCCGGCCCCATTCGGGCCGAGCAACCCGAAGCAGATCCCCGCGGGCACGGCGAGCGACAGGCCGTCCACGGCCGTGACCGACGGATACTGCTTGACGAGGTTGCGGACTTCGAGGATGGGCTCGCTCACGGGGCACGCTGGAAGGCTCAGGCGCGCGATCCTAGCGGATCGCACCGGCTGCGTCTGCCCGAGCCACCCCGGGCCGAAGTATCCTAGCGCCTCCTCATGGTATTCCCGTGAATCATGGTTACGACTCAGTTGTCCTTATGGTCGGATAGGGAAGCCAGCTCGGCATGGAACGTCCGCGAGAGCCGGCGCGCGCGTCGTCTGAGCGTAAGAGTGTTCCATTCTGGTCGGGTGGAGGTCGTCGTGCCGGCACGCACCTCCTCGACTGCGGTCCAACGGTTTGTGGAGCGTCACCGGGCATGGATCGAACGCAAGCGGCAGGAGGCTCGGGACCGGGCCATTCCGCAGACGCCGTTTCCCCCGCATCGGATCGAGTTCGCGGCGTGCGCCGAGACCTGGCGGGTGCATCTGAGCGGAACCGGCAGGCGTGTGAGGGCCAGGCCGCTGGCAGACGGACTGCTCGTCTTGAGCGGCGAAGCATCGGACACGCGCGCGGTACGAACCGCTTTGCGCCGGTGGCTGATGAAGCGCGCCGCGGAACACCTCGGGCCCGTGCTCCAGCAGTGCGCTGATGAGCTGGGATTCACCTACAGCACCATGAAGGTGCGGCGCCAGCGCACCCGCTGGGGCAGCTGCTCCACGCGCGGTACCATCAGTCTCAACTGCTGCCTGCTGTTCCAGAGGCCGGAGGTGGTCCGGTATCTGCTGATTCATGAGCTGGCGCACACCTTGCACCTGAACCACTCACGGCGGTTCTGGCAGACCGTGGCGCGGCACTGTGGCGAGTACCGGTCGCTGGATCGGGAATTGCTGGATGGCTGGCGCCGCGTACCCGCGTGGGTGTTCGCAGAGGATCAACCATGACCACACGGCGTTACGACAAGTCCGAGCAGGTGGACCTCTCGGACGAGAATGTGCACTGGGAGCTCGGCTCCTCACTGTCCTACGGGGAGTACCTGCAGCTCGAGCGCATCCTGGAGGCGCAGAAGCCGCT
>DATKLO010000272.1:0-2891 GCA_035542375.1 Steroidobacteraceae bacterium
GTCGTCACGTGGTCCGACGAATATCACAAGCTCCACCCCGACGTGCAGTTCGACGTGTCCGCCGGGGGAGCCGGTAAAGGGATGAGCGACGTGCTGTCCGGCGCCGTCGACATCGCCATGGTCTCGCGCGAGGTGCGTGCCGAGGAAACGAGCCAGGGCGCGGTGGCTTTCGGCGTGGTCAAAGATGCCGTCGTGGCTACCGTGAACGCCAAGAACCCGCTGCTGGATCGCCTGCTGGCCACCGGCCTGACTCCGCAGAACGCGGCCAGCATCTGGATGACGCAGGCGATCACCACCTGGGGCGGGCTGTTGGGCACCGACGACACCTCCCAGATTCACGTGTACACCCGCGCGGACGCTGCGGGAGCCGCCGAAGTCTGGGCGCTGTTCATGGGGGGGACGGCGCAGGAAGACCTGAAAGGCACCGCCGTGCAGGGCGATCCCGGTGTGGCCGAAGCGGTGCGCCAGGATACGCTCGGCATCGGCTACAACAACATCGGTTTTGCCTACGATCCGTCCACCGGCGGGGCGGTCGAGGGCCTGCGCGTGGTGCCGATTGACCTGAACGGCGACGGGCAGATCACGCCCGACGAGGACTTTTACACCGAGGAATCAGCCCTGACGGCGGCCATCGCCGAAGGGCGCTATCCTTCCCCGCCCGCGCGCCCACTATATTTGGTCACAAAGGGACAACCCAATGCCGCCTCAGCGGCCTTTCTGCGCTGGGCCTTGACCGACGGGCAGGCGATGGTAGATGCCGCAGGGTACGTCAAGCTGACCGACGAAACGCTTCGGGCGAGTCTCGCCAAGTTGGGCCAGTAACGTCTGGGGAATGCTGGATAGGGGGCGCGCCAGCGTCCCTCCCCGGAACAGATCGGAGAAAGGGATGAGCAAGATGCAAACCATGCAGCAGCGCGTGCTGATGGACCCGATCGGGATCGAGCGCTCAGCGCACTGGCGCGACGGGCGACGCTGGCGCTGGTGGAAAGACGCGCTCGCAGGCCGGAGCATGGCCGCCATCACGCTGGCCGCGTGCGGGCTGATCCTGGTGATCGCGGGGATGCTGCTGGTGCGATCCTGGCCGATCCTGTCCACGCGCGGGCCAGGCGCGTTGATCCTGTCGGATGCCTGGCATCCCACGACGGGACGCTTCGGATTCCTGCCCTTCCTCGCCGGCAGCGCCGCCGTGACGCTGATCGCGATGCTCCTGGCGGTCCCGATGGCCCTGTTCAGCGCGATCTACCTGGCAGAATATTCGGCAGTGCGGACGTGGATAAAACCCCTGGTTGACCTGCTGGCGAGCATCCCGTCCGTGGTGTACGGGTTGTGGGGTGTCCTGTTCGTCGTGCCGCTGGTGCGCGACCACATCGGCCCCTGGTCGGACCGGACGCTGGGCCGGGCCATCCCCTTCTTCGCCAACGACAACCCCACCGGCTACGGCCTGCTGGCGGCGGGATTCGTGCTGGCTATCATGGTCTTCCCGATCATCGTCTCCGTCGCCGAGGAAGTGCTGCGGAGCGTGCCACAGGGGATGCGCGAGGCGTCGCTGGCGCTCGGCGCGACCGAGTGGGAGACGACCAAGTTCGTCGTGGTGCGCAGGGCGCTGCCCGGCCTGATCGCGGCGATAGTGCTCGGCTTCTCGCGCGCGTTCGGCGAGACGCTGGCCGTGCTGATGGTCGTGGGGAACGTGGTGCAGGTGCCCAACTCACTCTTCGACGCGGCTTACCCGCTGCCCGCTCTGATCGCGAACAACTACGGCGAGATGATGTCGATCCCGATGTACGACGCAGCGCTGATGGCGGCGGCGCTACTGCTGCTGGTCGTGGTGCTGCTGTTCAACGCCGGGGCGCGGCTGACGCTGGTGCGCCTGAACCGGGAGAGCGCCACGTGAAGCGGACCCGGCGGCGGCACCTGGAAGAGCGCATCTTCAAGGTCATCATGCGCCTTTCGCTGTTCGCGGCCCTGGCCGTGCTGACGCTGATCATTTTCACCGTCATTCGCAAAGGGATCAGCGCACTAAGCTGGAACATGCTGACCGAGCCGTCGCGCGGCGGCTACTACCTGGGCGGCGACGAGGGCGGCATTCTGAACGCGATCCTCGGCTCGCTGTACCTGGCCGCGGGCGCGACGGCGCTCGCCCTGGCCGCCGGGCTGCCAGTCGTGTTTTACCTGCATGCCTACCTGGGCCGTTCGCGGCTGGCCAATGGGGTCCGGCTGGTGTTCGACGTGCTGTGGGGCATCCCCAGTATAGTCTATGGGGCCTTCGCTTTCACGCTGATGCTGGTCGCCGGGATGCGCGCCTCGCTGTTGGCGGGCATGATCACGCTGGCGCTGGTCGAACTGCCGATCCTGGTGCGCACGATGGACGAAGTGGTGCGCATGGTGCCGACCGAACTTACCGAGTCCACGTATGCGCTGGGCACGACGCGCCTGGAACTGCTCGGCATTCTGCTGCGGCAGACGCTGCCGGGCCTCGCCACGGCGGTGCTGCTCGCCTTCGGGCGCGGGATCGGAGACGCGGCGGCGGTCCTGTTCACAGCCGGGTACACCGACGCCATGCCGACTTCGCTGCTGCGCCCGACAGCCTCGCTGCCGCTGGCGATCTTTTTCCAGCTTAGCTCGCCCTTCCCGACTGTCCAGGCGCGCGCGTATGCATCGGCGCTGGTGCTCACCGCCCTGATCCTAACGATCAGCCTGCTGGCGCGGCTGTCGCTGCGCGCGCTGAGCAAGCACGTAGTCCGCTGAGGGAGGCCCTGCCGCACATGGCGAACCACTCAACCCACCTATCCATCCGGCAGCTTAACGTCTGGTTCGGCGATCAGCACGTGCTGACCGACATCACCGCCGACATCCCTCGCCGCCGGATCACGGCCATTGTCGGGCCGTCCGGC
>DATKLO010000273.1:0-20601 GCA_035542375.1 Steroidobacteraceae bacterium
ACCATCGTGGCCTCACCCACAGACGACCGACAGGCCGCCGCGCCCGACGGCACCCCCCTTCATCATCCGCTCTCGGGAGTTCCCGGAGTTCTGCGGCCGGCCGGCGGCAACCTCTGGGGTCCGAGCTGCACGCAGCAGAACTTCAAGGACCTGACCTGCAGCATGGACTTCGCGTACACGAACTACAGCACCACCGACACGTGGGGTAGTGCGGTGACGGTGGGCTGGAAGCTGCCCTGGGCGACTCTCACTGCAGTGACCGACTACAAGGACTTCGACAAGCTGCAGGGCCTGCCAGCCTCGGGCGGAGCGCCATCCACGGTCAACGTGATCATGCAGGCGCACGCGCAGCAGTTCAGCCAGGAGATCCGGCTGAACGGCGAGGTGGGGGGATTCCGTTGGGTGGGCGGTGCCTACTACCTGCACGTCAACCTGCATTCCGACGTCGCATTGAAAGTCGAGCCGGACAGCCTGTTCCTGCCCCTGGTCGGTGTGCCGTACCAGGATACCGCGCTCTCGCACCAGAGTACGCGTTCGAGCTCGCTCTTCGGTCAGGTCGAATACGATCTGCCGCACGATCTCACGCTGATCGCCGGACTGCGTGGCATCAAGGAGCGCAAGGGTTTCACCGGGGAGGAGGATTTCTTCCTCAATACGCGCTCGACGGTCATCGACACGTCCACTTTGCTGTTCAGCGTCCAGCCCCAGACCTATCACACCGAGGACGAATCGCTGTGGAGTGGCAAGTTGCAGCTCGACTGGCACCCCGTGCATGACCTGCTCGTCTACGGCGGGATCAATCGGGGCGTGAAGGCGGGCGGATTCAACGCAACGACGACATTCGGCGCAGGCTTCCCTGCAGCCGACATCCCCTATGGCGCGGAAGTGCTGTACGCGTACGAAACCGGATTCAAGTGGGACAACCTGCTCAACGGCACGACCCGGGTCAACGCCTCCGCGTTCCATTACGACTATCGCAACTACCAGGGGTTCTTCTTCACGCAGATCACCGGATACGTGAGCAATCTGGATGCCAAGTACAACGGCGGTGAGCTCGAGGTCCTGACCTCACCCATCGAGGATCTGACCTTCGGTGCGAGCGTCGCATACCTGAATGCAACGATCTACGGCGTGCAGCTCGGCCCCGGTGAATTCGTCAATACCCGTCCGGCGTTCGCTCCGGACGAGAAGTACACCGCGCTGGCGCGCAAGCGCTGGAACCTGCCGGGCTCCGCCGGCTCGGTCACGGCACAACTCGACTACAGCTACGTCTCATCCGTCTACGACAATATCCGCAATTTCGACGCCTCGAGGCTGCATCCCTACGGCCTGGCCGATCTGCGCCTGGAGTGGCGGCCGCCGCATTCCAGCTGGCAGGTCGCCGCGTTCATCGACAACATCACCGACAAGCGCTACTTCACCATCGGCTACGACCTGTCGACCATCTCGGGCTCGAATTCACTCGCGCCAGGCAAGCCCCGCTGGTATGGGCTGTCCGTGCATTACGACTTCGGCAAGTAAGCGCAGCGTCGGCGGGGCACTCATGTTCCTGATGAACTGGTGGTACGCGGTTGCGTGGTGCTCCGACATCGGGCGCACGCCGTTCGCACGCATGGTATGCGGCGAGCCGCTGGTGTTGTACCGAACAGCCACCGGCGCAGCCGTGGCCCTGGAGGATCGTTGCTGTCACCGGCGACTGCCGCTGCGGATGGGCACCATCGTCGGCGACAATCTGCAATGCCTCTATCACGGGCTGACCTTCGATCCTCGTGGGCGCTGCGTCAAGGTGCCCGGCCAGGATCATATCCCGCCGAACGCGTGTGTCAGGTCTTATCCGGTGCGGGAGGCGCACGGACTGGTCTGGGTGTTCATCGGCGATCCGCAATTCGCCGACCGCGTGGAGGTTCCTGACTACCACTGGATCACCGATGAGGGTTGGGGGGCAAAGGGCGCGTATTTCCCGGTCAAGGCCCACTATCTGCTGATCGTCGAGAATCTGCTGGATCTGACCCATCTCGCGTTCGTTCACGCCACCACGATAGGCAATAGCGCGGTGGTGGAGGGGGCGCAGGTCCAGTTCCGCCGCACCGGTGATACGGTGGACGTACGGCGAACCATGAAGAATTGCGATCCTCCGCCGACGTATGTGCGCGCGGGCGGCTTCAAGGGAAAGATCGACCGCTGGCAATACATCAATTTCGCGCCGCCGGGCTACGTGCGCCTGGAGACCGGGGCCTGTCACGCGGGACGCGAGGACACGGCGGATTCCGGTCGGATCACCTTGCGCAATCTCAACATCATCACGCCGGAGACCGAGACCACCACTCACTATTTCTGGGCGCAGTGTCACGATTTCGATCCGCGCAACCAGAAGATCACGGACATGCTGTACGAAGATGTCAGAACGGCATTCATGCAGGACGTGGCGGTATTCGAGAATCAGCAGCAGAGCATCGCGCTCGATCCGGACGCGCCTGAGATTGACGTGAAAGGCGATGCGGGTGGACTCCAGGCCCGACGGATCGTCCAGGAACTCCTGCAACGGCAGGCCGCGGGACGATGACGAGGACATCGACCTGCTGGATCGACGCCGCAGCCGCCGGAGAGATCCCCGAAGGTGGGGTGAAGGGTGTCACTGTCCTGGGTGAAGCGGTCGCCCTGTTCCGGCTCGAGGGAGAGTTCTACGCGACGAGTGACGTGTGTACGCATGAGTCAGCGTTGCTCTCGGAAGGGTGGGTCGAGGACGGTGAGGTGATATGCCCGCTGCATGGAGCGCGCTTCGGCATTCGCGACGGAGTATGCTCGGGCCCGCTTGGCAGGGATCTGCGCTGCTACAGGGTGCGCGAGCGCGCGGGCCGTATCGAGGTTGGGGTGCCGGGAACCGCGTGATGGCCGAAAAGAAGGACTCCACACCGAATCTGCCCCGCTTCAAGGCGGCGGCCGTGCAGACTGCGCCCGTGTACCTGGATACCGCCGCCACCGTGGACAAAGCGTGCGCTTTCATCGCCGAAGCGGCACGGCACGGGGCACAGCTGGTTGCCTTCCCCGAGGTATTCATTCCGGGTTATCCCTACTGGAACTGGTTGACCGATCCGCTGTCCGGAAGCGCCTGGTTCGAGCGGCTGGCGCGCGCGGCCATCCTGGTACCAGGACCCGAGACCGGCATATTGCAGGGCGCCGCGCGTTCCGCCGGCATCCACGTGGTCATCGGCGTCAACGAGCGCAGCCCGGTGTCGCTCGGTTGCCTCTACAACACCCTGCTGTTCATCGGCCCCGATGGAGAGCTGCTCGGCAGGCATCGCAAGCTGGTGCCGACCTGGGCCGAGAAACTGACCTGGGCTGGAGGCGACGGATCGAGCCTGCGTGTGTATCAGACCCGCATCGGGCCGCTGGGGGGTCTTGCCTGCGGCGAGAATACCAACACTCTGGCACGCTTTGCACTGCTGGCCCAGGGCGAGCTGATCCATGTGGCCAGTTACATCTCCCTGCCGGTGGCTCCGAGCGACTACGACATGGCCGAAGCCATCAAGCTCAGGGCCATGGCCCACTCGTTCGAGGGCAAGGTCTACACGGTCGTGTCCTGCTCGACGGTCTCCGCGCAGATCATCGCAAGCATGGAATCGGTCGTGCCCGATGCGCGTGCCCGACTGGAGCGCCGCTCGAGCGCGTTCTCGGGGTTCGTTGGCCCGGACGGTCGGCTGCTCGGCGAACCGTTGATCGACGATGAAGGGATCGCTTATGCCGACGTGGATTTGAGTCGATGCATAGCACCCAAGCAGATGCACGACATCGTGGGTCACTACAACCGCTTCGACGTATTCGACTTTGCGGTGAATACGCGCGTCCTGGAACCCATGACACGCGATCACGCGGGAGCGTTCTGCAAGGAGACACCCGGCGGCGTCAGCGATCCCGCGGCCGCGGAGCCCGGGCCGCGGAGCCCGGGCCGCGGAGGACTGTGAGAGGCAATCATGCGTGACGATGTTGCCGGACGGGCGCGCGTGGAGGACACCCCTGAGCTACAAGCCTATTACAGCGACCTGGCGCAGCTCGAAGCAGGGGCTCTGTGGACCGTCGCCAACGAAATCGAACCGTGGCAGCCGAAATCCACTTCCGTGCCTGTGCTGTGGCGCTATTCGGACCTGCGTGATCCGGTGCTCCGCTCGGTCCGGCTCGTGACCCCCGAACGGGCCGGGCGCCGTGTCGTCTACCTCAACAATCCGGGCCGGCGACACGTTTCCGCCGCTGTCGGCTGGCTGTATTCCGGACTGCAGGTGATGCTGCCGGGCGAAACGGCATCGTGTCACGCGCATTCGGCCGCTGCGCTGCGCTTCATCATGGAAGGATCGGGCGCCTACACGATAGTCGATGGCCACAAGATGTCTCTCGGACCCCGGGATGTCGTTCTGACACCCAACGGCACGTGGCACGAGCACGGCGTGGAGCCGAGCGGTGCGCCGTGCATCTGGCAGGATGCGCTGGACATCCCCTTCGTCAATGCCCTCGAGGCCAACTTCTTTGCGGTCCATCCCGACCTGCATCAGCAGCCCGCGTATCGGCTGAACGACACCCAGGCAAGGTGGGGAAATCCGGGGCTGCGGCCGGCCGGCGGGCAGTGGTCGAAGAGTTATTCACCGCTGTTCAAGTACGAATGGGCACCAACCTACGAGGCCCTCTGCCGCTGCGCGGAGGTGGCGGAAGCCTCTCCCTTCGACGGTACTCTCATGAACTACGTCAATCCCGCCACCGGCGGCCACGTCATGCCCACGATGGGCGCATCGATGCAGCGGCTTCGGCCTGGCGAGGCCACCCGGGCGCATCGACATACCGGCAGCATCGTTTATCAGGTGGCGCTGGGAGCGGGGTATTCCATCGTGGACGGTATCCGATTCGATTGGCACGAGCGTGACATCTTCTGCGTGCCATCCTGGGCGTGGCATGAGCATGCGAATGGCTCGCCGGATGCGGATGCCTGTCTGTTCTCCTTCCATGATCTGCCTGTCATCGAGCATCTGGGTCTCTATCGGGAAGAGGCCTATCCGGACCACGATGGCCATCAACCGGTGCGACCATGCGTCTGATCACCTATCGCTTCGGATCCGGTCCCGCGCGGCTCGGCGTAGTGCGTGACGAACAGGCGGTCGACGTGGCCGCGCTCGGACTTGCGCATGGAGTACCTCTTCCTTCGGACATGCTGTCGTTCATCGACCATCACATCACGCTGCAGCCCGCATTGGCCCGGCTTCTGGAGCATCCGCACGTCGCCCCTGGATGTGCTTTGCCGCTGGACGACGTGAAGCTGTTGGCTCCCATCGTCCGCCCGCGCAAGAACATCTTCGGCATCGGGTTGAATTACCGCGCTCACGTCGAGGAGTCCGCGCGCAGCCTGGACACCAACCAGGAGCTGCCCGCCAAGCCGGTGCTGTTCTCGAAGCCGCCCACCTGCGTCATCGGACCGGGAGAGGCGATCCAGCACAACGCGCGTCTCACCCAGCAACTTGATTGGGAGGTTGAGCTGGCGGTCATCATCGGCCGCACGGCGACCCGAGTGACCGAGGAGCAGGCTCCGGCGCATGTGTTCGGCTACTCGATCCTGCTGGATATTTCCGCACGCGACAACCGTCGCGCGGGCCAATGGATCTTCTCCAAGGGCATGGACACCTATGCGCCGTTTGGGCCTTGCATCGTCACGTCCGATGAGTTCTGTCGTCCCGAGGACGTTCGCCTCTGGCTCACCAAGAACGGCACGGTGAAACAGGACTCCAGCACGCGCTACATGATCTTTTCAATTCCCCATCTCATCGCCGACATTTCCAGCGGCATCACGCTCGAGCCGGGCGACATCATCGCAACCGGAACGCCCGCGGGTGTCGGCGCCGGACGCACGCCACAGGAGTGGCTGTGGCCGGGTGATGTCATCGAAGCGGGCGTCGACGGTATCGGCACCTTGCGTCACCCCATCGTCGCGATCTAGTGGAATGACAATGGAGCGTGCACCGGTGCGGATCGGGCAGATCGTGCCATCCTCCAACACGACGATGGAGACCGAGATTCCGGCGCTGTTTCGTGCCCGGGAAAGTCTGTTTACCGAGCGCTTCACGTTTCACTCGAGCCGCATGCGAATGCGGCAGGTGACGCGCGCGGAGCTGGAATCCATGGACCGGGAAAGCGATCGCTGCGCGCTCGAACTGTCGGACGCAAGACTGGACGTCATGGCTTACGCCTGTCTCGTGGCGATCATGGCCATGGGGCATGGTTACCACAGGCGTGCGGAGACCAGGCTTCGTGCCGTGTGTGAAGCCAACGGCGCAACTTCTCCGGTGGTCACGAGCGCTGGTGCGCTGGTGGAGGGGCTGCAGGCGCTTGGGGCGAAGCGGATCTGCATCATCTGTCCGTACATGAAGCCGCTGACGCGAATGGTGGTTGACTACATCGAGGCGGAAGGCATCACCGTGCAGGATTTCATCGCGCTCGAAGTACCCGACAATCTGCAGGTCGGCAGGCTGGACCCGAATGCGCTGCTGGAGATCCACCAGCGGCTGGATCTGCGTGGCATCGACGCTCTGGTGATCTCGGCCTGCGTGCAGATGCCTTCGCTGCCGGTCGTGGAGCGCGTGGAGCGGGTATCGAGCCTGCCGGTACTCTCGGCCGCGACGGCCACGGCATACCGGATGATGAAGCAGCTCAGGCTCGAAGCCCGCGTGCCCGCGGCCGGCGCTCTGCTCTCAGGACGTTATTGAGTTCACCGGTAGAGGCGTGGGCTCGCTCTCGCCGGTTGCGGACTGGCGCAGGCTCGAGGGTGTCATGCCCACGCGCTGCTTGAAGACGCCGTTGAAGTAGGAGACATCGCTGAAGCCGCAATCCCAGGCGATCTCCGAGATCCGCTGGCGGGCATGCTGCGGACTCCTCAGCCGGCGGATGCACTGATCGATCCGTTCGTCCAGCAGCCATGCACAGAAAGTACGGCCGGTCTCCCGCATCAGCTTGTGGATGCTGCGCACCGATATTTTCAGGTGGGCTGCCGCGGCGGCGGGAGTCAGTTCGGGGTCGGAGGCGTGCCGGCGCATGTAGGCCAGCAGCGATTCCAGCCGCAGGTCACGCTCGGCCGGCAGGCCACCCGCGGCGGAACCGGAGGAGACGATTCCCAGCAGCGAGCAGAGATTCTCACTCAGCACCTCGGCCGCGCTCTCGCTGACATCGAAGCCGGGGTTCGAGAGTCTCGTGACATATTCACGCACGAGGTCGGCGCACGGCGCACTGTTGTCGATCAGAAGGGGCGCCGAAGCCTCGCCCAATGCAGGCGCATAACGTCGCACCAGGTCGCGCGGCAGGACAGCCACCATCCGGCGCACGGTACCCGTGAAAGACACTACGAACGGTTTGGTGCTGTCCAGAATGCCCATCTGGCCGGTCCTGAGTTCCGCCTCCCGGCCGCCTTGGCGTAGCCGCGCCGTGCCGGCCAGCTGCAGGCTCAACAGGAATGATCCGCTGGTGTCGCGGGCGATGTCACGCTTCTCACGCAGAATGTCGTGGGGTGAAGAGTCGAAGGATGCAAAGGCGAGTCGCTGCAGCCGACGGGCGGATATGCAGCCGGCGAAACCGGGCTCCAGCAGGTCCACCGATCCGCCGAGCACCGCACGGCTGATGACGTCGCGCCAATAGCTTGCCCGATGTCTGGGTTCCACATCGTTCGTGGACCAGGTGGTGATTTGCATGGGACAGACCCCAACAGGCGTCGCGTGCGCCGGTTCGATTTCGTATACCACCATTCCCACCGGCTGACAATCGGGCGATCGCGGTGCGCGGATACCCAATCGCCCTGCGCTGCCAACCAAGACTGCGGGTCGCCGGCCGGCACATCATGGGTGCTCGAATGGCAGCGTTGCACCGATAGCGGTCGTCGGTTCGAGGAAACGGCAAAGACATGGACACGGCAGCCGCCTGCGCGGTGAGCGATGCGGCAACGATCGAGGCGCGCGCCATCGCCGCCACATGCAATCACTTTGGATTCTGTACCTCGATCTGTCCGACCTACGCGCTCACGCACGAAGAAAACGAATCACCACGCGGCCGCATCGCATTGATCGCCGCGATGTTGGAATCGCGTGGCGCGCCCGATCCGCGCACCGTGACACACATTGACAGTTGCCTGTCCTGTCTGGCCTGCACCTCGGTGTGTGCGATGAAAGTCGATTACATGCATCTCATCGACCATGCCAGATCGCATGTCGAGCGCCACTATCGCAGGCCGCTGAGTGAGAAGCTGCTGCGGACGTTCATCGCGCGGACCATTTCCACGCCAGAGCTGTTTCGAGCGGCGCTGGCTCTTGCGCGCCCGGCACGCGCCCTGCGGCGGCTGCTGCCTGAGCGGCTCGCGGCGATGCTCGAGCTCCTGCCGCGCCGATCAGCCGCGGGCGCCGACATCGCCTCGGGAGTCCATCCCGCCGTCGGACCGCGGCGATACCGGGTTATCCTGCTCGCGGGATGCGCCCAGAGGACGCTTGCTCCACAGATCAACTCTGCCACGGTCAGTCTTCTCAGGCGCCTGGGTTGCGAAGTGGTGATACCTGAAGAGGCAGGCTGCTGCGGCTCGCTGGAACTGCATATGGGCCGCAAACGCCGCGCCAGACGGTTTGCGTCGAATAACATTCGGGCGTGGCTCCCCGTGGCGCAGTCGGGGCTGGATGCGATCCTCATCAATGCCTCGGGTTGCGGCACCACGGTGAAGGATTACCGCCATCAGTTCCAGCACGATCCCGCCTGGGCCGAGGGGGCGGACCGCATTTCTTCCCTGACGCTCGATATCTGCGAGTTCGTGGCGAGGATCGGCCTCGGTGCATCGGAGAGCCGGCCCTACAAAGTCGCGTATCACGATGCCTGCTCGCTTCGCAACGGCCAGCGGGTTACACGCCAGCCGCGTGAATTGCTGCGCGCAGCCGGCTATGAGGTCGTGGATGTGCCGGAGTCACACTTTTGCTGTGGCTCCGCGGGCACGTACAACCTGCTGAATCCCGGCAAAGCTCGTCCGCTCGGTGAGCGCAAGGCCCGTCACGTGGACAGCTCGGGTGCAGACATCCTCGCCGTGGGAAACATCGGTTGCATGACGCAATTGTCGAATTACACCGCAATGCCGATCGTGCATACCGTGGAGCTCCTCGACTGGGCCACAGGTGGTGCACGGCCGCCCTCACTGTCGCACCTGCCACCGGCGGCTGCCGCTCGGTCGCGCGCATCGCTGGCTGAGGCCGATGCCTCCGGCGAGGTGGGAGTATGGTGAGTCCTGGCGGTGAGGCACCTGCGCGGGGAGATCCAGGGCGCTTCTTCGACGAGGTCGCGCGCGAGCTCGGGCCCGGGGCGGTCGATACGACGGCGGAGTCCCGCAAGCGCTATGGCGAGAACACGATGCCTGGCGGTGAGCGTGCGGTACTTGGTGTGCTGTTCCCTGGCTCGGCTGCGGATGTGCAGGTCATCGTGCGCGCCGCCAACCGACACCGGACACCGCTTTATCCCATCAGCGCGGGGAACAACATAGGACTCGGCTCACGTTCGCCCGTCACGGACGGTCAGGTGGTGGTGGATCTGGGCTGGCGCATGTCCCGCATCCTGGAAGTCAACGAGGAACTGGGCTATGCGGTGATCGAGCCCGGAGTCACCTTCCAGATGCTGCACGACGAACTGGTCCGTCTCGGTGACCGGCTGATGGTATCGGCGACGTCGGGTCCGCCGCTGGGTAGCGTACTGGGCAACGCGCTCGACAAGGGCGCGGGTTATGGGCCGCACTTCGATCATTTCGGCACGTTGTGTGGCCTGGAGGTCGTGCTCGGCAACGGTGAGTTGCTGAGGACGGGGGAGGCGGCCCTGCAGGGTGGCCCGGCCGGCAACTCCCACGTCTCCCGGTACAGTTTCGGACCCGTACTGGATGGCCTGTTCGCGCAATCGAACTACGGCATCGTCACGCGGGCCACGGTCTGGCTGCTACCGCGGCCTCCAGCGATCGAATCGTTCCACTTCGTGTTCCAGCAAGATTCGGATCTGGGGGCCATCATCGACTCCATCCGGCCGCTGAAGCTCAGCGGGTTCGTGCCCACCCTGTTCCGGGTGTGCAACGACCTGTACGCATTGGGGACCGAAGAACCCAGCCCCGAATATGCGATGACCCGGGGACGAGCGAGCATCTCCGAAGCAGGGCGGACCGCGCTCCGGCAACGGCACGGTCTGGGGGCCTGGCAGGTTTCCGGTGCGTTTTACGGCGCCAGCGCGGCCTCCCTGGCGCCGATGGTCAGCCGGGTCCGGTCTCACTTTGCGCGGATCGACGGCTGCCGCTTTGTCTCTCATGAGGAGGCTCGGCACGTACCGCCCCTGGCCATCGCCATCGACTCCATGTCCGGCCGGCCCGGTAGTGCAGAGTTGGGCCTGCTGCGCTGGCGACCGGGTGGAGGTAACACCTGGTTCACCCCGGGCACTTCCATGTCGGGCCGACAGGCGCTGGCGCTCGATCGGATCGGCAGGGAAACGTATGATGCCAATGGCATGGACTACATCATCATGCACGTTGCCGGCGCGCGCTTTGCGCGCAGCCTGCACGTCCTCGTGTTCAATCGCGGTGATCCGGACGAGAATCGTCGAGCCGACGAGTGCTACCGCACTCTGACGCAACGTTATGCCGAGCTCGGCATTGGCGTGGGCCGCGCCCCCATCGATTATCACGAAGAACACATGAGCCGGTTGATGCCCGAATTTCGGGCGACGGGTCAGGCCATCAAGCGTGCGCTGGATCCGAACGGAATCATCTCTCCGGGCCGCTACGGCCTTTGATCGCCCTTCGCGAGGTAACGGACGTGTCAGGACAATTCATCGACATCACGGCGAGCGACGGGGTCCGTTTTCGCGCCTATCGCGCCTTGCCGCCGTCAGGCCGCGGCCCAGGTCTGCTGGTGCAGCAGGAGCTGTTCGGCCTCAATCGGCAGATCCTCGCGGTCTGTGATCGTTTTGCCGAGGAGGGCTATGTCGTCGTCGCACCGGATCTGTTCGCCCGCATCGAGCCGAATGTGGACCTCGGCTACGGCAAGGCCGATTTCGACAAGGCCATGACCCTGTACGGCCGCTTCGACGAGCAACAGGCTCTGGCCGATATCGGCGATTGTGTGCAGGCATTGCGGGCGATGCCGGAATGCACCGGCAAGATCGGTGCCGTCGGCTATTGCCTCGGCGGCAAGCTCGTCGTCCCGACTGCGGCGCGTTTCAATATCGATTGCGCGGTGAGTTACTACGGCGTCGGCATCGAGAAGTGCCTGGATGAAGTACGCAACATCCGCTGTCCTGTCGTATTCCATTTCGCGGAGCTGGATTCCTATGCGCCCGCTGCCGTCGTGGCGCAGATCCGCGCGGCGTTCCAAGGTCGGGAAGATGTGAAGTTCCACGTCTATCCGGGAGTGGACCACGCGTTCGCTTCTCCCGAGCGCCCCTCCTTCAACAAGCCGGCGGCCCAGATGGCGTATTCGCGCACGATAGGCGCACTACGACGGGCGCTGGGCCCTGAGTATGACCTGTCCGCGCTGTGGGACAAACATCTGGAGCACGAGTTCGCCACGCGTGACCTGGAGGCGAATATGCGCACCATGGTCGCCGAACCCTACGTCAATGACGTGCCGACCCTCACCGGCGGGGTGGGCTATCACGAGCTCTACAATTTCTACAAACACCATTTTCTGTTCGCCAATCCACAGGACACGCGCACCATCCCCATATCCCGCACGGTGGGCGCGGATCGAATCGTCGACGAGCTGATCTTCTGCTTTACGCATGATCGCGAGATCGACTGGATGCTGCCCGGTGTGCCGCCCACCGGCAGGTACGTCGAAGTACCCCTGGTCGCGATCGTCTGCTTCCGCGGCGACAAGCTCTACCACGAGCACATTTACTGGGATCAGGCCTCGGTGCTCGTCCAGCTCGGTCTTCTCCAACGTGACGGGCTGCCGGTCGTCGGAATCGAATCGGCCCAGAAGCTGATCAATGAGAAGCTGCCGTCGAATCTGCTGATGCGCAATTGCAGCTACCGCCGGGTCGATGCCACTCCGTTCCCTCCACCGGGCCAGCGCTCCACGTGAAACCACCGGTGGTCCTCGTCACGGGCGCCAATCGGGGCCTGGGCTGCGAACTCGCGCGACAGATCCTGCGGCGCGGCGCGACCGTCATTCTCACTTCCCGGCGGGAAGACGCCGCACGGGCCGCGGCCGCGGCGATCGCAGCGGAGGCTGCGGGCGGCCCGGGGGTGGGGAAAATCGACTATTGCAGACTCGATGCGCTCGAACCGCAGAGCATCCGCCGCGCCAGCGATTACCTGACGGGCGCATACGGTCGCCTGGATGTGCTGATCAACAATGCCGGGGCGCACTCGGTCGGCGATGGCGCTGGTCTCGAAGTCAGCGCCTCCACCTGCCTGGAAGCCTTCACCAACAACTGTCTGGGGGCACTTCAGGTGACCCAGACATTCGTCCCGCTGTTGTCGCGTACGCCGGGCCAGGTAATCAACGTGTCCACCCTGCTCGCCTTGCCCGGAATGATGGCTCAGTTGCCGGGACAGTATTTCGCCTACCGGATTGCCAAGGCGGCATTGAACGCCATGACAGCCGCACTGGCCGAAGAGCTTCGTCCTGCGGGTATCAGCGTGAACGCCGTTCATCCTGGTTGGCTGAAGACCAGCATGGGCGGCCCGTATGCGACGGATGACGTCGGTACTGGAGCGAACCGGGTCGTCAGCGTTGCGTTCGATTTGCCAGAGCAGACGACGGGCAAGCTTTTCGTCAATGGTGCCATCCACGCCTGGTAGCGAACCCGGCGGTCCGGCGCACTGCGTATCCATCGCCGTTGTCGTTTTTCGACCGCCGACTCGCTCGGCACCAGCCTTTAGTCCCCAGCGCCGACCGCCACCCACGCGAGATCGGAGTTGGACACCGACTCGACCTTGAAGGATTTGGCGGCGGCCGCCATGCGGATCAGCGCCTGGCCGATCGGCATGGGCGGTTTCGTGTCGCCTTTCTTCACCTTGTGGAAACGGACCGGGTTGATCCGGGCGGCCACGTAATTGCGCAGGTAGGGTGACTTGAAGCCGCGTGCCTGCAGAGCCGCGATGATCTTCTTCACCTGCGTGTCGATCTCCAGCAGGCGCGCCGCGAAACTCTCGCGCTCGCGCAGGCTGACCGGCAAGGTCCGCTCACTGAATCGATCCACCTTCTTCAGGAATGAGCTGTACGCGCCTCCGGCGAAGCGCGACGCCTTCTCGTACACAATCCCCAGCGTCAGGAGCTCCGCCGCCTCGAACTCGGCAGCGAACTGCGACTCGCGCGCGGTGGGCTGACGCTTGGCAAGACTGCGCGCCATGCGGATGACCTCGAGACTGCGATCGCGCAGGTTGTGCGCCTTCTCCGTGTTGAGTGCCAGGATCCGATAGGCGAGTGCTTCATCCGGCGAAATGAGCGCCGTGATCTGCTTGAGGCCGAGCACCTTGCCCGCGGCGAGCCGATGCCGTCCGTTGGGCGTCCACAGCTTGCCGTCATCACCCCGCACGACAATCAGTGGGTCCAGGAAGGCAGCCGTCTCGTCGATCTTCTGGGCAAGCCGCTTGGCATGAGTAGGGGAGAGGTCGCGCTGAAACGGTGTCGGCTGGACGGCCGACAGCGGAATCGACGCCAGCATCAGCGGGCGCCCGCCGAGCGGCTCCCGGTAGGCGCCAATCGGTGCGCCGCCGACGCCGCGAACGAGTGCGGCGAGGCTCGCAATCTCCTCGCTGTCGAGCGCAATGGCGACATCCGCCGCCTCCAGACCCCGCGATCGGGCACCCGGTGCCAGTTTTCCCCGGCTGCGCCGCGGAGTCTTGCCGGCCGTCTTGGCCGGGCTTTTTGCTTTGCGCGTTGCCATAGTCCGCCTAAGGTGCCGCGTGGCCGCGGCTGCGTAAAGTGCCGCGCGTCAGTGGTATCCGCAAAAGCGCCAGGGCCTGCCGCAAGGACGCCGGTATGAGAGAATAACCGGCTTTCCGCCCCAGCATCGGGCCCGCCTTCAGGCGAGCCCCGGCCACGTTTCACCCGGTCATGGATACGCGCACGGAGCCAGTCACCACCGCCGGATCTCTCCCGGCGCAAATCATCGATGCGGCAGGTCACGCACACGTGGACCAACGTGCCGTGTTGGCGCTCGCCCTGCCGCTCATGGCGAACAGCGCCATCCAGATCATCCTGAACCTCACCGACATGTGGTTCATCGGACACATCTCGACTCTGGCGCTGGCCGGAGTCGCGACGGTGCAGTGGCTCGTGCTGGTGGTGGTGTTGATACTCGGCGGGCTGGCGTCGGCAGTGCAGACGGTGGTCGCACAGTCGTATGGCAGCCGTCGCTACGCGCGCGCTTCCCAGGCGGTCTGGACGGCCTTGTGGGCCACGCTTTGCTGTGTGCCGGTATTCATCGCTGTTGGCGCCTCCAGCCACCTGATCCTGGCGCCGTTCGGGTTCACGCCGGCCATCGAGACGCTGGCGTCCCAGTTCTGGTTCCCGCGCGTGGCGGGGGCCGCGTTCGGTGTCGCTGCCTGGGCCATGCTGGGCTTCTTCAACGGGATCGGCCGTCCGCGCATGACTTTGCTGATTACTGTTGTCGCGGCCCTGGCCAACATCGTGTTCAACCGGATCTTCATCTTCGATCTGGGCTGGGGAGTCGCCGGCTCGGGGTGGGCCACGACGGTGGCTCAACTCATCAGCCTCATCCTGGCGATCGGGGTCTTCCTGCAGGGCCCCTGCCGGAGGCACTACAAGTCGCACCTGACCTGGCATCTGCACTGGGGCCGCCTGCGCGATCAGCTCAAGTTGGGATTTCCCACCGGATTGCTGCCAGCGGCGGACCTGCTCGGGATCTCCACCTTCCAGATGATGCAGGTGCGGCTCGGGACGGTGGGCGGCGCAGCCACCCAGATGGCGATGATCCTGACCTCGATCGCCTACATGCCCGGATATGGCATTGCTCTGTCGGGCACCACCCTGGTCGGTCAGTCGATCGGCGCGGGCGACCGCTTCTGGGCGCGATGTGTCGGATCGCGGGTGATCTGGCTCACGGCGTTCTACATGGGTGGTATCGGTGTACTGCTCGCTCTCGCCGGACCCCTGCTGCTGCCGCTTTTCACGGACTCGCACGACGCGGATGCGATCGCCGCCGTGGCACTCGGCCAGCAGTTGCTGTGGCTGGCCGCGATCTATCAGTTCTTCGACGGACTCAACATGGGCAGCTCCATGTGCCTGCGCGGCGCCGGCGATGTCGCCGTCCCGGCCGCGCTCGTCATCCCGCTGTCCTGGCTGATCTTCGTGCCGCTTGCGCACGCCCTGACGTTCGCGCCCGGCGAAGGCTGGGTCAACTTCCTGCCGCAACTGGGCTGGGGTGCGCTCGGTGGCTGGGCCGCGCTGGTCGTCTACGTGATGCTGCTCGGTACCATCCTGTTCCTGCGCTGGCGCTCGGCCGCCTGGCAGAGAATTCGTATCTAGACAGATGGGCTGCCCGTAACGAGGCCCTTCGCCGGCTGCATTGCCAGTCGGCCCCCCGGCAATTGCATTGCCGCCCGGGTAGCTGCGATGCTGCGTAGCCAGTGCCAGCGTCATCCGCCGCACGCGGTCCGCGTTGCGGGTAGGGGTCTTCCAGCAGAGGGGTCGGGAAAGGACTTGAACCTGAGATCGATCGAACGCAACGCCGTGAGCGGTTCACGGACCCCGGCCTGGATCGGGCTGGTACTGGCAGGGCTGGCGCTGAGCGGCTGCAGCAGCGTCAGGGGACTGGATCCGGCGCCGTCCTCCGGCGTGGATCTGTCCGGCAGCTGGATGCTGAACCATGCCGCCAGCGACGACCCCAAGCCCCTGTTCGACAAGCTGCGTCCCAAGCCGGGCTCGAACCGCCGCTGGGGCATGCCCGATGACACCCTGGATGACCCCAGCCAGTCCAACGTCCCGGGTGGAAACAACCCGAACGGGGGAGGGTCCCGGGGCGGTCGTCGCGGGGGCGGCGGCGATCAACAGCTGGCGAACAGCATGAGCTACCGCAACGACACCTATCCGCGCCTGCAGGTCATCAAGATGCTGAAGGCAGACGTCGCGCGTGCCGAGCAGCTCACCATCAAGCAGTCGCCCGAGCGCGTCTCGCTGGATTACGGCTCGAGCGTCAGAAGTTTCACGCCGGGTGAGAAGAGCGTCGTCGGGGCCGACTGGGGCGTGGCGGACCAGAGCGCAGGATGGTCTGGCAAGGAATTCCTCATCCAGACCAAGCCGCAGACGGGAATCGCCACCGTGGAACGCTTCAGTCTGTCGGATGACGGCAAACATCTCATGCAGCAACTGCGCATGGGCGGCGGCGACTACCCCGTCGTCGAGCTGAAGCGCGTCTACGATCACACCGACAAACCGCTGCCGCGTACAGTCCCGACCAACGACTGACCGACTTGATGACAGCCGCCCGCCGCTGGCGGCCCTCGACCATCGCCGCACACCCGTTCCTGCCAACGGTTGACTGCCCCGCTGCCCGTCCCCGCGATCCTGGCACACGCCGGCCCCTGCCCCGGCGTGCGCAAGTATTGCTGGCATCTCAGCCGGTAGTGCCGCGCAGGTGCGCCCGATGCAAGGCTGTAAGCTGCGTCGCATCCACCTTGGCTACGGCGCCGTCGACCGCACGGGCCACGCACTCCTGATACCGAGCGTATTGCGACAGCTCGCGACGGTCCGGTTCCACGCAGATACGCTGCGCTGCCGTCTGGATGCGGTGGTACAGCTTTTGCGCCCCATTCGGCTGTTCGAGTTCGCTCCGTGAATACTGAAGTGGGATGCCGTAGGCCTGCTGAGCTACAGCGGCACCGCCGAGGGTGAAGCCCGCGACGCACAGCAGAGCCAGACCCGCCATCGTGCCACGCTTGTGTTTCATGAGACTCATTGCGCTCTCCTTGAGGGGGAAGGTTGTGTCGCTCGTTTCTGTGACGAACGTGTCTATAGATGCTGGCTGCGGGCGAACGGTTGTGATGCCGGTCGCCCGTCCCGCTCGCCCTGGCGCACCTGCGACGAACCGTCGCGTAGAATGGCTGGCATGAAGAGACCGAGGACCCGGGAAATCGAAGCGCTCACGCGCCGCATCGCGAGCCTCGACGAGCGCAGCATCGACAGCCTGTACGGGCTCGAACCGGTGTATGAACCCGGCTCGGGGCAGCCGGCCGGCAGCCTGGCCGGTGTCTCCCCGGAGGAGTTCGTGCCAGTGCAGTGCCCCTACTGCGGCGAACGGTTGGAAACGCGGGTTGACCTGACGGCCACCGATCCGACCTACATCGAGGACTGTGAGGTGTGCTGCCGGCCGATCGAGTTCACGGTCGAGCGTGAGGAGGCAACCGACGCTTCAGATGCGCCTGCCCGCGCCGCCCTGGTCGGCGTCAGGGTGCAGCGCCTGGACTAATCCAGGGGTCTGATTTGCCTGGCGGCAAATCGGACGGACATCGGGTTCGACCGCCGGCACAAAGCGGTTTTTGCCGGCTACGTCCGCACCGCAGGTTCCAGGAACGTCAGCGTGCGCGCCGCCGCGTCCAGCCTGACGCGCACACCCAGCGGCACCGGCTCATTCACGTCACCGTGGCCGATCGGAAAACCGGATGCGCAGGGCAGGCCGCTGGCCATCGCCAGCTCCCGCAGGACGTCCAGACTCGTGTAGTCGGCCTCGCGCTCTTCGCAGCTGGTGAAGCTGCCCAGCACGATCCCCCTGATACTGCGGAACACGCCCGCCAGCTCCAGGTGGGTCCACATCCGGTCGAGCCGGTACGGGCGTTCCCCCACATCTTCCAGCACCAGCACGGCGCCCTCCAGGGAAGGCATGAAAGGTGTTCCCAGCAGTCGGGTGAATACCGACAGGTTGCCGCCGAGGAGGGGACCTTCCGCCATTCCCGTCACCAGGGTGTCAGTGCCCCGAAGCAGGTCCGCAGGCGCACCCGACTCCAGCAGCGAGAACAGTCGCAACTGGGTGGATACCGGCACGCGTCCGAGCTGAGTCAGTACGGGTCCGTGAATGCTGACGAGGCCGGCCCTCTGATACCACTGGTGCAAGGCCGTGATATCCGAAAACCCAACCAGCGCCTTGGCATGCCCTGAGCGTCCCGCCGCGGACGGTGTCCCGGCGGCCTCACCCGGCGGTGGCAGTTTCGGCAGCAATCGCATCGTGCCGTAGCCACCCCGGGCGCAGAAAACGGCCCGCACGGCGGGGTCGCGAAGCGCTTCCGCCAGCTCGGCGGCCCGGCGCTCGTCACTACCCGCCAGGTAGCGCTGGCGGGCGAAGATCTGCGGGGAATACTCGACGCGGTAGCGGGCGGCCAGGATGGCCAGGCCCCGCTCGAAAGAGTCCCGGTCGAACGGACCGGCCGGGGCGACCACCGCAACGGGGTCGCCGGGCTTCAGGGCGGTAGCCTTATGAAAAATCGTCTGCAGCGGCACTCAGTCCGACAGCGCTTTCAGGTCGCGCATCAGTGAGGCCCGGCCGCGATCCAGCTGGTCGAGGCGCTGGGCGGCATCCCGCAGGGCGATGATGTTCTTCACGGGAGCGTCATGCAGGCGCCGGTAGGTATTGCGTGCCGCAAGCCACTGCCGCGTCGTCGTGGCATAACGTGCCGCGAGTTCGCGGCGCATGGTGATGATGGCGAGGGGACTGGCGTGCATCGTGTAGCGATCCTGAGTTGCGGGTTCCGTGGTTAGTGGCGGTGCGAAGAATGCCGTCGAGTCATGACAGATGTGAGACAGGAAGTCACTCGATTTTCGGTGCGAAGAATTATCACAGCGGCGCGCCGAGGAAGTGAACGCTCATCACAACTCACGTTGACGCCCGCGTATGGGTTCACGGGAAGCCAGATCGTCGCGGATCAACTCGTCGATCAGCTCCTCCACGCCGGCCCCGTGGTGTCCAATCGTGACGAAATCCGCAGTGTGCTTGAGTGCCGGAAGGGCGTTGGCGACAGCCACGCCACACGCGCAGGATTTCAGGAGCGCGTGATCGTTCTCGGCATCTCCGATGCCGACCGCGCTGGCCGGCGACAGTTCCATGCGCTTCAGCGCCGCGGCGAGCCCGGATGCCTTGTTGACTCCCGCCGGCAGCACCATCACCGCTCCCTTGTTAAAGACCACCTGCAGCTCCAGTCCCTCGTCCTTGATCGTCTCCAGAACGGTGGTCTCGAAGGGCTGCCAGGTTGCCACGATCACCCGGCCCACTGAGATGCGGTTCACGCCACGCCTGCGCAAGGCGTCGATAAAGGTCTGCGGCGGGCGTTCGCCCAGCGGCACTTCGAGTTGCGTCGCCGGCTGGTAGAGCAGTGCGCCGTTCTCTGCCACTACATATTCGAACAGCTCCAGACAGGAGCACACCGACTGCAGGTCCGGCAGTTCACGGCCCGTCACCAGCACGAGGTGCCGGCCGCTGCTCTTCAGGCGCCGGAGCGCGGCGACAGTGCTGGGCAGCACCCGCCCGTCCGTGGCGAGCGTGCCGTCGTAATCGGTGCACAGGGTCAGATACCGCATCTCGGCCGCGTCACTCCTGAAAGCCTTCCCACCTGAGCCGTGTACGCCACGGTGCAGCAATCCGCATGCCGCAGTCCTGTCGCCAGCCTCGCCCACCACTGTCCGTGGACCGCCACCGCATGCCACACCCCCGCTGGCTCAGGGCCGGGCCGCCACCGTCGCCAGCCTTTATTAACGCCACGCTAACGCCTCGATGGCTACAGTGCCTGCCGGTGCCGAACAGGTGCCGCTCCTATGGATAAGTCGAACATCGCCTTCGCCGTGCTCAGCGTCATTCTGGGCGCCTATATCGCCGCAGCGCTGCTGCTGTCCCGGCTGCGCGGTCCCCGTACCCCGCGCCCGAGGGCCGCCGCCGCCAGGAGAAATCGTTCATGGACATCCTATTTGTCCTGATCATCGTCGCGCTGTACGCCGTCACCCACTGGCTGGTCCGGGCCCTGTCCCGGCTCGGGGGTGTGGAATGAGCGCGCTGTACATCCTCAGCGGCCTGCTCACCCTGGGCCTGCTGGCCTACCTGCTCTACGCCCTGTTCCAGCCGGAGAAATTCTGATGACCGCCTCCTCGGCGGCGTTGTTCGCCGTCTTTTTCGGCCTGCTGCTGCTCACGGTGAAGCCGTTCGGGCTCTACATGGCCAATGTCATGGAAGGGCGGCCGATCTGGCCGCTCCGCGTGGGAGCACGCTTCGAGGCCTTCATCTACCGACTGTGCGGCGTGGATCCCGCCGCGCCCATGGGTTGGAAGTCCTATTCCCTGGCGCTGGTTCTTTTCAACGCGCTCGGTGCGCTCGCGGTCTACACCTTTCAGAGACTCCAGGCCTGGTTGCCGCTCAACCCGCAGCAGTTCGCCAACGTCACGCCCGACTCCTCCTTCAACACCGCCGTGAGCTTCATCACGAACACGAACTGGCAGGGGTACTCGGGTGAGGCCGCGATGAGCCACCTGACCCAGATGGCAGGCCTGGCCGTGCAGAACTTCCTCTCGGCCGCCACCGGCATCTGCATCGCCATCGCCTTCATCCGGGGCATCGTCCGGCGGAACGCGG
>DATKLO010000274.1:0-35558 GCA_035542375.1 Steroidobacteraceae bacterium
GACCGGTCCGACCGCGCACGGCGACCGCACGGTCCTCCGCCAGCGGGCGGGTCAACGCATCGTCACAAGCTCCTCGGCGCTGGTCGGGTGGATGGCGACGGTGTCGTCGAGATCTTTCTTCGTCGCCCCCATGCGCACGGCAACGGCGAATCCCTGCAACATCTCATCAGCACCCGCGCCGATGATGTGCACGCCGACGACGCGCTGCTCGGGTCCGACGGTCACGAGCTTCATTTCGGTGCGTGGCTTGCGAGTCGTGAGCGCGTGGTACATCGGGATGAAGCCGGACTTGTAGATCTTCACCGCCTCGTCGCCGAATTTCGCACGCGCGGCCGCTTCTGTCAGGCCCACCGTTCCGATCGGCGGATGACCAAACACGACTGTCGGTATGTTCTCGTACGGCAGGTGGCGCTCCGTCTGCCCACCGAAAAGCCGATCGCTGAGCCGCCGGCCCGCGGCTATCGCCACCGGAGTCAGCGGCGCCCGTCCGGTCACGTCGCCGATCGCATAGACGCCCTGTGTGCTGGTGGCCTGGTACTGGTCTGTCACGATGAACCCATACTCATCCAGCGCGACGCCGGCGCGCTCGAGCTGCAGATCCTCGACCGCGGGCGAGCGCCCGATGGCCCAGATGACCACGTCGAACGGTGACAGGCGACGGCCGTCGCGCACCTCCAGTTCGAGCGCACCCATCGGGGTTCGCTCCAGTGCGTGCGGCCAGGAGCTCGTCGCGATTTCGATCCCTTCGTCGCGCATGATCCTGAGCATGGCCTCGCCCAGCATGGAGTCGAACTCCTTGAGGGCTGCATGGCTGCGCAGGACGAGCGTCGCCTTGGCGCCCAGCGCCGCCAGGATGCCGGTGAGTTCGATCGCGATGTAGCCACTGCCGATCACAGCGACGCGGCCAGGAAGCTTATCCAGCTCGAAAAACCCGTCCGAGGTGATGCCCAGTTCGACGCCGGGAATCGCCGGCAGCATGGGACGGCTGCCGGTGGCGATGATGATGTGGGGTGCCGTGAGTGTTCGGCCCGCGGCCTCGACCGTGTGGTCGTCGACGAACCGTCCCCGGCCACGCACCACCTCGATGTTCCGCTTGGCCAGGTTGCTCTCGTAAATGCCGTTCAGCCGCAGCACGTAGGCGTCACGCTTGCTTTTGAGCAGCGCCCAGTCGTGGGGCTCGCCCCTGCCGAAGCGGAATCCGTAGTCGGTGGCGTCCTCCATCGCATCGGCGATGTCAGCCGCGTTCCACATCACTTTCTTGGGCACGCAGCCCACATTGACGCACGTGCCGCCAAGCCTCCCCGACTCGACCAGCGCCACGCGGGCACCGTACTCGGCAGCCCGCTGCGCAGCCGCGAGACCCCCGCTGCCCCCACCGATCACCACCAGGTCGAATTGGTCGGCCATAGTTTCCTGCGCCCGCGGCCCTTTACCTGACTGCCATGTTACATGGGGACGCGGGCGCGACCTTGCGAGTCCCTCCTTTGGGGGGTGGATGGGCTTGTCCCCGCTCGGAACGCCGAAGGGCTTCGGCTCGCGCGCGGTTACACCATAGAATGGGCCACCGACCGCGACGAGAGCCGCATGGACAATCCACTTCTCGCCCAAGAGCCCCTCCCGCCCTTCACGCAAATCCGCCCGGAGCACGTCGAGCCCGGTGTGCGGGAGCTGCTCGAGCGCAGCCGGATCCGAATCGGGGAGCTCGCCGCGCTGGAGCGGCCCACCTTCGCCACGGTGGTCGAGCCGCTCGAGGAGCTGCACCACCGCGTTTCGCGGACCTGGTCGCCGGTGAGTCACCTGAACGCCGTGCTGAATTCCGATGCGCTGCGCAGCGGGTACAACGCCTGCCTGCCGCTGCTCTCGGCCTACCAGACGGATCTGGCGCAGAGCGAGCCGCTTTATCGCGCCTACCGGACCATCGCGGAACAGGAGGGTGCGGCCCTGGGTCCCGTCCAGCGCCAGGTGATCGAGCACGCGCTACGCGACTTCCGCCTGGCCGGCGTCGGACTGGACGCGGCGCGCAAGGAGCGCTTCAAGACGGTCATGCTGGAACTCACGCAGCTCCAGGCGAAGTTCGAAGAGAACGTGCTGGACGCCACCAACGGCTGGAACTACCGGATCTCCGATCCGGAGCTGCTGCGGGGCCTGAATTCAACGCTGGTGGAACAGGCGCGCCGGCGCGGGCACGAGCAGCGGCTGGAAGGCTGGCTGCTGACACTGGACCAGCCGACGTATGTGGCCGTGGTCACCGATGCGGAATCGGAAACACTGCGGCGCGCCTTCTATGAGGCGTGGACGACGCGCGCGTCCGATCAGGGGCCGAACCGCGGGCGTTGGGACAATTCAACCGTGATGGCGGACATCCTGCGTCTGCGCCATGAAGCGGCGCAGCTGCTGCAGTTCCGCAACTATGCCGAATATGCTCTCTCGACGCGGATGGCGCACAGCGTCGATGAGGTGATGCAGTTTCTTCTCGACCTCGCGCGTTCGGCGCGTGCTGCGGCGAAGCGGGAGTTCGCGGAGCTGGAAGAGTTCGCAGGACGCAAGCTGGCGGCCTGGGACGTGGGATTCTATGCGGAGCGCCTGCAACGCAGCCGTTACTCGGTCTCGCAGGAAGAGTTGCGTCCGTACTTTCCCCTGCCCCGCGTGCTGACCGGACTGTTCGAGGTCGGCGAGCGCCTGTTCGGCCTGCGCATCCGCGAACGCCAGGGAGCACCGGTGTGGCATCCCGACGTGCGGTTCTTCGAGATCTCCGGAGCCGACGGTCAGCTGATCGGAAGTTTCTATCTCGACGCGTACGCGCGCTCCAACAAGCGTAGCGGCGCCTGGATGGACGAATGCGTCGGCCGCAAGCAGCTGCCCTCGGGCTCGGCGCTGCCTGTGGCGTATCTCGTGTGTAACTTCCTGCCGCCCAGCCAGGATCGCCCGGCGCTGCTCACGCACGACGACGTCCTGACACTGTTCCACGAGTTCGGTCACGGGCTGCATCACCTGCTTACGCGCGTCGACTATCCGACCATCGCGGGAATCAACGGCGTGTCGTGGGATGCGGTCGAGCTTCCCAGTCAGTTCCTGGAGAACTACGCGTGGCACCCCGATGTGCTGCGCCGAATCTCCAGCCACGTGCAGACCGGCGCGCCCCTGCCCGCTGAAACCCAGTCGCGGCTGGTGGCGACCCGCAGCTTCCACGCGGGGCTGCAGATGATGCGGCAGCTGGAATTCGCGCTGTTCGATTTCCGCCTGCACGCCGAATACGACCCGGCGAAGGGCGCGCGCGTGATGGAGATGCTGCAGGAAGTGCGCCGCGAAGTGGCGGTGGTCCCGGTGCCCGAATGGAACCGGTTTCCCAACAGCTTCGGCCATATCTTCGCCGGCGGCTACGCCGCCGGCTATTACAGCTACAAGTGGGCCGAGGTACTGGCCGCGGATGCCTTCGCGGCCTTCGAGGAGAATGGCGTGTTTGATTCCCGTACGGCCCATCGGTTCCTCGATGCGATCCTGACACGGGGAGGCAGCCGCGATGCGCTCGAGGCATTCGTCGAGTTCCGGGGCCGGCGCCCGGAGGTCAAGGCACTTCTCAGGCAGCACGGCATCCTTGCCAGCGGCGAACTGGCCGCATGAGGCGACCGGTACCGCCGCTGCTGCTGGGCGTGATACTCGCGGCACCGGCGGCGTTCGCCGATTCCGTCTTCATCATCGAACAGGTGGTGGTCAACGTCGTCAGCTCGCCCGACGCCGAGAGCGAGCGTGTTGCCACGGTGAAGAGCGGGGACCGCCTGGAGCTCATCGAGCGCCAGGGCGATGTCAGTCATGTCAGACTGACGAATGGCACGGAGGGCTGGATCAAGTCCTCCTACCTGTCTACCGATCCACCGCTGGCGCAGCGCCTGAGCGAGCGCACCGCCGAAGCCGAGAAGCTGCGCCAGGACGTCAGCAGGCTGGAGGCGGAGCTGTCGGCGGCCAGGGCGGCACGGGCTGCTGCGGAGCAGCGATCCAACACCCCGGCTCCACCGGTGCCCGCACCCGCAACCCCTGCCGCGGCTTCACGCCCCTCCACGTCCCTGCGCGAACCGGCACCGGCGCCCGCACCCGCGGCGGCAGAAGCGGTATCCGCAACGGCACCCGCGACGGATCAGGAACCAACGCCTCTGCTGAGTGCGGCGCAAGAGCCGGACCGGCCTACGTGGGAGTGGGTGCTCGGGACCGCCGTGATCGGCCTGTTGGCCGGTTTCGCGCTGGGCTGGCGCACCCTGGATCGGCGGATCCGCCACAAATACGGTGGGCTGCGTATCTACTGAGGGCGGTGATTTCGCCACGGCGGCGCAGGCGGCACAGGCGCTGCTTTGACATAGCGTGCCGGCGCAGCATTTCCCCGCAGGATCATGAGCTTGCATGCGCCGCGCGGGCCCCGGCCCGGCGCCACTCCGGTACCCCAAAACTGTGCGCCGTATGCTGGCACTCCCCGGCGCGGCTCACTAGACTGCCGCGGATCGAATTGAATGGGGACGGCCTTGGGCAGCCGCGCGGACCACAGCAGAATGACAAGCGTTCGGCGCAGCGATTTCGATGTCACTGACACCGTGCAGGTGAGCTCACCGGATGCGGTGCTGGCCGCCGTCCGATCGCTGTTTCAGCCCACCTGGCCCGCGCTGCCGTTCCAGCCTGTCGAGCAGGCGTTCCGCCATTTCGAGCGACTGTTCGCCGGCGAGGTCCCGGGTTATTGCGGCGTCGACACGGTCTATCACGATCGCCAGCACACCCTGGACATCACGCTTGCGCTGGCCCGGCTGCTCGTCGGTTACGAGCGCCAGCAGGGCGAGAGTTCACGCATCGGCGGCGAGCGCGCCCTGATCGGACTGATCACCGGTCTGTTTCACGACGTGGGTTACCTGCGCCGGCTCGACGATGATCAGGTGCGCAACGGCGCCGAATTCACCCGCACGCATGTTTCCCGCGGCGCCCGCTTCCTCGCCGACTATCTGCCGGTGCTGGGATTGGGCCAGTGGGTGCCGATGGCGTGCGAGATCATTCACTTCACCGGCTACGAAGTGCCGTTCGCGCAGATCAAGGTCACCGATCCACGCGACATTGCCGTTGGACATCTGCTCGGCACGGCGGACATGATCGCGCAGATGGCCGATCGGTGTTACCTGGAGAAATGCCGCGACCGGCTGTACGCGGAGTTCGTGCTCGGCGGCGTCGCGCTGCCGATCGCCGCCAACGGCGGACGCCAGGTGAAATACGCTTCAGGACTCGACCTGCTGCGCCAGACGCCGGAGTTCGTCGCCGAGGTGCGCACGAAGCGGCTCGACGGCGAATTCAACTCGGCGTACCGCTACCTCGAGATCCTGTACGGCGGCCGCAATCCTTACATCGAAGCGATCGAGCGCAACGTGGATTACCTGCGCCAGATCCTGCGCAGCGAGAACTGGCGGCTGTTGCGCCGCAATCCGCCGATCTTCGCGGCCACTGACGATGCCATGTCCACGATGCGCGGACTGATGCTCCGCTACATCAAGCGCGTCTGGGCGAGTCAGTACGAGGAGACCTGAGCGCGCACTTCAGCCCGCTCGGCGACTCGGCACCGCCGGCGACTCGGTACCCCCGGCACTTTCAGGACGCTCCGCCCGCGGCGGCAGGCGGATCCACCGCCAGCACGTAACGCCGATACAACTCCGGCAGCCGTTCCAGCAGCGGTTGACCACCGGGCAGGCTCGCGCCCGCGAGCGCCTCGCGCAGCACATCCACCGACAATGCCGCCAGCGCCGGGGCCGACACCGGCGCATAACTCAGGTGCCAGGGTTCGGGCTGCACGCCGCCCCGGTCGGTGGCATAGGGTCTGAAGAAGCCGAAGCGCTCCATGTTGGCGGTCAGCCAGCGATCGAGCGGGGCAAAGCATCCACCGGCGGCAAACTCGTGGGGCAGCAGTTGCGGGCGTGCGCCTTCGGGGACGCACGTGGAGTCGATGACGTCGATCTCGGTGCCCCAGTGATGGCGACTCGCGCCGGGCAGTGCCGACCACAGCAGGATGGTGTCGATCAGCTGATCCGGGTTCAGGGTGTTGTGGGCGATCTGGCGACCGGCCCGATCGAACAGCGGGCGCCGGCCGGAGTACTTCTCGCTCCAGATCGCGGCCTGGCGTGCGAAGTCACGGAAGCCAGACACCACCACGAGTTCGATGCCGACGGCAGCCGCGGCCTTGCGCAGGGCAAGCGCCGCCTCGCCCGTGCGGGCCTCGAGCCGCCAACCCGTGCCGGACACCTCCCGGACGTGGGTGGCGGCCCGCCCGGTCAGCTCGAAGGAATTGAGCATTTCAGCCGAATTCTATGAGATATCGGCGCAACTTCGAGCAGGTTGGAGAGTATCCCGGGTAGCCCGCGCGGCGCACCACGGGTAAGATCAGGCGGGAAATCATAAGGGGAAACGGCCGGCTGCCGAAGGGGAGCCGCCGGGATCTGACGTGACTGCGGTCAGCCTGAAGTTGAAGTATGCGAGCGCCGCGTTCGTGGTGGTGCTGCTCGCTGTCACGATTGTGACCGTCATGCTCGCCTGGCAGCATGACGCCAACACGCGACGTCTCGGCGCTGAGGCCGAGAATTCAGTCCGTGAGCGTGTTGCGGTCGAGCTACGCGCGCGCGCCGCGGCTACGGCTTCGCTCGCGGCAGAGTCAGTGTTGAGCGCCGTTCGGGCGCGTGACCCGGGGGCCATTGCCCACCGACTCCAGCCCTTCGCCGACGATCCGAGCGTGGCTTCGATCACGGTGACGGACACCTCAGGTGCCACTCTTTACCTCTGGCGCAGACCCGTACACACCGAAGGTGCCCTGCAGTCCGAGGTCACTCGTCCGCTGCGCGACATGGTGGAAAGCATTCCCGGTGCCGCCACGCCCCAGACCTTCGGACAGATCGATCTGGTGGTGGAGCAATCCTCCCCGGCGGCCGCCGAGACGCTCAAAGGGCGACTGTCCGCGACAGATGCCCGGATGATGACACCGGCCTGGGTACTCGCCGCGGCGCTCGCGATGATCGGCGGTCTGGTGGGAGCGGCTCTCGCGTGGCGCGCGGGCCGGCGGCTCGAGCGACCGATCGCCGCCCTGATCCGCGGCGCTGAACGCATCGGTCAGGGAGACTACACACGTCCCGTCGACGTGCGCCGGCAGGATGAGCTGGGCGCGTTGCAACAGGCCCTCGAGAGGATGCGCGGTCGGTTGCGGCAATCGACCGTCAACAAGAACTATCTGCACAGTGTCCTCAACAGCATGACGGACGCCGTGTTCGTGACTTCACCCGACGGCGTCATCAAGGTCGCCAACACCGCGGCGTGCAAGCTGCTGGCCTACAGCGAGGAAGAGATTCTGGGACGGGGCATCGTGGCGCTGCTCGACGAACGGGAGCGCGAGGGATTCGACCTGCTGCAGGCTGCGCAGGAGACGCGTGAGACGGTCGTGCGCACGCGCGGTGGTCAGACGATTCCGGTTTCCCTGACGGGTTCGCGCATCGAGTCCGACGATCCGCAGTTCCAGGGCAACATCTTCGTCGCGCGCAACATCACCGACCGCAAACGCGCGGAGCGGCGCATCCGCTACCTGGCGCGTTACGACGCGCTCACGAAAATTCCCAACCGCATGCAGTTCCACCACCTGCTGCAGCAGACACTGGCCCGCTCGCTGCGCAGCGGGCAGGTGGTCGCCCTGCTGTATCTGGACATGGACCGCTTCAAGGAGGTCAACGACACGTTCGGTCATGCCTCCGGCGACCGGCTGCTGGAAGTGCTGGCCGAGCGCCTGACGCGCGCGTTACCGAAGGAAACGGTCGTGGGCCGGCTGGCCGGGGATGAGTTCGCCCTGTTCGTGGACGGCCTGCCCTCCGATGCCGACAACCGCGGTCCGATCGCGCACCTCGCGCGCTCGATCCTCACCGAGGTCAGCCGGGCGTTCCAGCTGAACCAGCACGAAGTGTTCCTCACGGCGAGCATCGGCGTGGCCTTCTGCCCGCGCGATGCCGAGAACGTGATCGACCTGATCCGCAACGCGGATGCGGCGATGTACTACTCGAAGCAGAACGGCGGGAACACCTTCGCCTTCTACTCACCGGAGATGAACGCGGCCGCGGTCGAGCGGCTGATGCTCAAGAGCAAGCTGCGCCGCGCGATCGAGCGGGACGAGCTGGTGGTGCGCTACCAGCCCAAGATCGATCTGCGCAACGGCCGCATCATGGGCGCGGAGGCGCTGCTGCGCTGGCGGCTGCCCGGCCACGGCGACATTCCGCCGTCGATCTTCATCCCGCTGGCCGAGGAATCCAACCTCATCCTCGATATCGGCGAATGGGTCCTGAACCGCGTGTGCATGGACTTCCGCCACATGGAGACCGAGGGAGCGCATCCCGGCCGGGTCTCGCTCAACCTGTCGCTGAAGCAGTTGCGCCAGGCCAGCTTCATCCTGCGCTGCCGGGCCGTGTTCCGCCGCCACTCGGTATCGCCCACGTCCGTGGAACTGGAGATCACCGAGACCACGTTGATGGCGGACCCGAAACGCACTGTCCGCCTGCTGGATGAGCTGTATGCAATGGGACTGCACCTGTCCATCGATGACTTCGGCACCGGTTACTCCTCCCTGTCCGCCCTGCAGCAGTTCCCCATCGGCACCCTGAAGATCGATCAGTCGTTCGTGCGCGATGTGAGCGATGACGCCGGCGATGCCACCATCGTCAAGACCATCATCGAGATGGGCCGCAGCCTGGGGATGGAAGTGGTGGCCGAGGGCGTCGAGTCGCTGCGGCACCTGGAATTCCTGCGCCGGCATGCCTGCCACTACGCGCAGGGCAAGCTGTTTGGTGAGCCATGCACCGCCGAGGATCTGCTCGCCCTGCTGCTGCGCCAGGCCTCCGGCACGGCGCCCTTCGGTCACCTGCTCACTCACGCCGACGAACTCTCCAGCCGGTCCGCCTGATTAAGTCATATCCCTGAGCGGCGGCACCCGCCGGCACTGGCGCGCGTAGCCGCTCAGACGCAGTTAGAATCCCTTCATGCCGTTCATCTCGACGACGCGCGACGTGCCCGCCACACGGTCACGCTGGTGGAGGCGAATTGCACTGCTGGGACTGCTGGCCCTCTGGGCCGGCACCGCCTGGTGGCAAACCAACAAGTCACTGCCGCCGGGAACTCACGTCGACTCCGCCTGGTCGCCCGTTGCCGCGGGTGATGTCACCTTCATAGCGGATATCAGCGCTGCGGACGCGTACGGTCGGCCGGTCGTCAGCCAGTCCATCTTCGACGAAGTCCTGGCCGCGGTGCGCGCGGCCCGCAGATTCATCGTGCTGGACTACTTCCTGTTCAATTCCGAGCTGGGTGCCACGGGACCGGGTCAGCCGCTGCGCCACGTTGCCGGCGAGTTGCGCGATGCGCTCATCGAACGTCATCGGGCCCAACCCGACCTGCAGATCCTGTTCATCACCGATCCCATCAACGAGGTGTACGGTGGCAGTCCGTCGCAGGAACTGGAGCTGCTGCGCGCCGCCGGCATTCCGGTCGTGGTCACCAACCTGAACCGGCTGCGCGATTCCAACGTCTTCTACTCGAGCCTGTGGCGCCTCGGCATCGGCTGGTGGAGCGGCGGCAAGTCCACGGCAACGGGCAGCACGGGCTGGCTGCCCAATCCGCTCGAGGAGAGCGGCGACCCCATCAGCTTCGGCGCCTGGGCACGGCTGCTGAACTTCAAGGCCAACCATCGCAAGGTGCTGATCGCCGACGACGGGCGGGGGGGCCTGGTGAGCATCGTGGGTTCGGCAAACCCGCACGATGCCAGCAGCGCGCATTCCAATGTGGCGCTCAAGATCGCCGGACCCTCCATGCTGCCGCTGCTGCGCAGCGAGCTGCAGGTGGCCCGCTTCTCCGGCTGGAGCGGTCATCTGGACGTCCCGGCTGACGCCGACCCAGCGGCGGGTGCGCCAGAGGCGTCTTCGCCTGGCGCCGGCACCGCTGCCGCCGGCGCGCCGGCTGGACGGGACGCGTCCGCGGGGAAAGGCTCGCCCGGTGGGAACGACACGCCGGATTCGTTGCGGGTCGACGCCACGGCGGGGCGGGTTCGCGTGGTGACCGAGGGAGCGATTCGCCGTGAGCTGCTGGAGAAGCTCGACTCCACGGTCTCGGGTGATGCGATCGATATCGCGATGTTCTATGTCGCCGACCGCGGAGTGGTGGAGGCACTGCTGGCCGCCAGCCGGCGCGGCGTGGCGGTACGCCTCATCCTGGATCCCAACAAGGATGCCTTCGGCCGAGCACGCAACGGAGTACCCAATCAGCCGGCGGCGAGTGAACTGGTGGCTGCCAGCGACGGCGCGATCCATGTCCGCTGGTACCGCACGCACGGCGAACAGTTCCACACCAAGATGGTGATGGTCTACGGGACCGAGCGCTTCTGGGTCATGCTGGGTTCGGCCAACCTCACGCGCCGCAACCTGGCGGACTATAACCTCGAGTCGGACGTGGTGTTCGAGATCGGCCGCGAGGCGGCACTGGCGCAGCAGATGCTCGATTACTTCGACGCCTTGTGGGGCAATCACGCCAGCCTGGGTATCGAATACACGGCCGATTTCGGCTATTACGCCGATCCGTCCCAGCTGCACTACTGGCTGTACCGGATCATGGAAGGCACGGGACTGTCGACGTTCTGACGCCGACGGAACTTACTGCGCCGGAGCTTTCTGCGGTGGGGGCTCGTGCGCGGTGGTGCTGCGGACCGCCTCATCCGCCCGGACCGCCACCAGGGCCAGTGCCTTGCCGGATGCGGCCTCGAATGCCGCCACGACTTCGGACATCCGGTTGGCGCCCGCATCTGCGGAACCCTCGGCGACGAAATTCGCGATGATCTCGCGTCCGGCGCGTTTACCCACGGTGCAGTCGAGTACAACCCGGACCTGCGGAGCGTCCGCCCGGCCCGAATAGTCGGCCTCGAAGCGGCGGATGGCGATCTGCAGGATGTAATCGGCAGGAAAGCTGCTGGAAGAGCCCTGGACGGCCGACCATGCACCCGAGTCCCGCAGGGTCTGCAGGGCCAGCGATTCGACGACTTCGGGCAGCGGAGCCGGCCAGCGGCTCGCGACGTAGTAACTCATGCGATGGTCGGGCTGCACCAGCACGATGTGCTCGTCATCCAGTCCCGGGCCCGCCAGCGGGCGTGCGACATGGATAGAAGCGCGATTGCCGGATACGGCGTCCGTGGCGGGTGATGTGCCTGTTCTCAGGACATACACCTGGGCTGCCTTGGTGTCGGAGTGCAGGCCGCCGGCGCAGCCCGCGAGTGCGAGCTGAAGGGCGGCGAGGGAAACACTCAACCAGGCGAACCGCGCGGACACGCGAAGCGCTGTGCGAGCCGCCTTCATCGGGGAATCTCCACGCCCTGCTGCGGAGGTTGATACAGAAGCTGTGACGGGTTCTCGCGCAGGCTGCTCGACAGCTCGCGAATGTCCTGCGCGGCCGCGCGTCCTTCGCGCACGAACCGTTCCAGCTCGGGCAGCCCATCCCGCGTGAAGGATCGCAGGTCCTGCCGGTTGTCGGCGATAAGCTGCTCGATATCGTCGGTCGCCTTGGCGAGATTGTCAGCCACGGTGCGTACCCGCTGCACCGCGCTGACCACTGCGGGTCCGGCGGCATCCACGACCTGGTGGGCGCTGCGTGCGGACGCAGTCAGCTCCGCGGTCGCACCGCGCAGCTCCTGCACGAGCGCATTGGCTTCCTTCAGGGTCTGCGGCAGCCCGGAGCTCGCCTTCTCGATGTTCTCGAGCGCATTGGAGACCGCGGCAATGTTGCGATCGCTCAGTACCCTTCCCGCGCGCTCGACGACCTCGCCTGTCGCGGCGAGGACGTCCGGCAGACTGGCCAGGAACAGGTCGAAGCGCGAGCGGGTGGAGCGGATGACGGGATAGCGTATCCCCGGGACCGGCGGTGTCAGCACCTGATTGTCGCGCACCTGTTTGAGGTCGATGTAGAGCAGACCGGTGACGCCTTGCATCTGCAGCTCCGCCAGCGTCCGGGGGGAAATGGGCGTGGTGGAGTCGATCTCGACCAGCACCTGCACGCGGCTCGGGTCGCGAGGATCGATGCGCATCTCGGCGACGCGCCCCACGCCAACACCCAGATAACGCACCGCGGCACCGCGCTCCAGTCCGCTCACGCTGCCGTCGAAATAGATCTCGTAGCGCTCGTAGTCCCTGTGCTCGCGGCTGTCGGAGTACCAGTAGACGAACAATGCGCCCACGAGGGCGATCAGGAGCACGAACGCGCCTACAGCGGCGTAGTTTGCTTCACGTTCCACGGTGACTCAGCCGGGTCCGGGCCCTTTCGCCATGGAAATAGGCCTGGATCCAGGGGTTGGGGTTGGCCACGATGCCTTCGAGAGTATCGACTTCCATATGCCGGTCGACGATCACGCCGACACGATTGCAGATACGGAAAATGGTGTCCAGATCGTGCGTGATCATGACCACCGTCAGCCGCAGTTGCTTCTGCAGGTACAGTATCAGTTCGTCGAACTCGGCGGCGCTGATGGGATCCAGCCCCGAAGTGGGCTCATCCAGGAACAGCAGGCTGGGATCCAGGGCGAGCGCCCGGGCCAGGGCGGCGCGCTTCACCATGCCCCCCGACAGTTGCGCCGGATACTTGAACGCGGCGTCCGCCGGCAGCCCGGCGAGACGGATCTTGAGCATCGCCAGTTCATCGCGCGCGGGCGCGTGCAGCTGGAAGTGCTCGATCATGGGCAGCTGCACGTTCTGCAGCACGGTCAGGGCGGAAAACAGGGCGCCCTGCTGGAAGGTCACCCCGTACCGGGCCTTGACGGCATACATCTGCGACACCGACATCTGCGTGATGTCGCGCCCTTCGATGCGGATCGTGCCGGCCTGCGGGCGCTGCAGCCCGAGGATGCTGCGCAACAGGACCGACTTGCCGGTACCCGACCCGCCGACGATGCCGAATACCTCGTCCGCGCGCACATCCATGTCGAGACCGTTGTGAACGATCTGGCGTCCGAAACGGTTGACCAGCCCGCGCACTTCCAGGATCGGGTAGATCAAATGTCCAGCTCCATGAAGAACACGGCGAACAGCGCATCGGCCAGGATCACCAGGAAGATGGCCTGCACGACCGCGACCGTGGTGAGGCGACCCAGTTCGCGGGAGGATTCGCGCACCTGCATGCCCCGGTAGCAGCCGGCGATGCCGATGAGCAGCGCGAACACGGGAGCCTTGATCAACCCTACCCAGAACGTGGTCGGAGCGATCGCCTCATCCACGCGCGTCAGGTACTGGGAGATGGGGATGTCGAGCAGGTAACGGCACAGCAGTGCCCCGCCCATCAATCCGATGATGTCGGCGACGATGGTGAGGAGCGGAAGCGCGATGACCAGCCCGAGCAGCCGCGGCAGCACCAAGGCCTCGAAGGGATCGACGCCGATGGCCGAGAGCGCGTCCACTTCCTCATTGAGCTTCATGGAGCCGAGTTCCGCGGCGAAGGCGCTGCCGGAGCGGCCGGCGACGATGATCGCGGTGAGCAGGACGCCCATCTCGCGCAGCACTCCGATGGTGACCAGGTCCACCACGAAGATTTCCGCGCCGAAGCGGCGCAGCTGCTGCGCGCTCATGTAGGCGATGATCACGCTGATCAGGAATGCGATCAGCGCGGTGATGGGCATGGCGGTGATGCCCGTGTCGTAGACATGCCGGGCGATGGAGATGGGTCGGAGCCGGCGCCAGCTCGCGAAGCCCCTTCCCAGGGTGGCAAGGGTTCGTCCGAGGAAAGCGAGTGCTGCGCGGGTGTCGCGCCAGTGGCGCACCGAGTGCACGCCGATCTCGACCAGCCCCTGCTCGGTCAGCTTCTCGATCCCGAGTTCCGGAGCGGCGGGTTGTGGCTGCGGCGGCGCCTCATGCAAGGTGGCGTCGATCAGACGGATGGTGTCGGGGGGCGCGCCGCGAAAGCTGACCTCGACGCCCCGATCCCGCGCCTGGTGCAGGAATTCGCGCAGGCGCCAGGCGGCTGACAGATCCAGGGAGGCGAGCCGGCTGGTGGAGATGCCGATGCGGCGGTTGCTGGCCAGATCGATGGCGGTGAGCTCGGCATCGAGCTGCGCGAGGTGCGCGACGCGCCACTCCCCTGTCAGTTCGAGCTCGAGGCCCTGCTCTGTCCGCCGCGCCTCGACCAGCATGCTGCGCCGTCACCGTGGCCCGAATGGCCCCGATGATAAGCGCGCCCGGAGCCTCCAGGGAAGGATTGACGGCGGGCGCGCGTACTCAGGTGTCGTCGCGATAGCGGCGGATGCGGGCCGTGGCGTACGCCATGGCGCCGGCGGCGATCAGCCCGAGCCACAGGTCGATGTTGGCGAGCACGCCCCCGAACCCGATCGAGTCGAACAGAATGGGCAGCGACAGGATCTTGTGACTGCCGCCGATCACGGACTGGTTCACCGCGCTCTCGAGATTCAGGGAACCCCAGACACCCCAGGAGCGATAGCTGAGAAAGTCCCGCACGTAGTGCGTGCCCAGCGCGATGCGCTCCACGAACATCACCACCACGGGAGGGAGCACCGACCACACCAGCGCGGAGCGGCGTGACCACGCGGAGACCAGCAGCAGGTAGGTCGCGAAAGGCGCATACCACAGTATCGAGATGACAAGGCCCGCGAACGTCAGCGCCTCGACCTTGAGCCACACCACGGTGTCCCACGAGATGGGTAGGGGCAGGGCTTTACCGAAGGAGGCGCGGCCGAACCAGATCGCGGAGAACAACAGGTTGGTCACCATCGCCAGCAGGTAGACGCCCAGGGGCATCACCACCAGTGCCACGAGCAGTTTGGAAGCCACCGTGGCCGCATCCGACACCGGCAGGGACTTCCAGAACAGGATGCTGCGGTCACGTCGCTCGGCGTAGAGGCAGTCGACCAGATAGAACGTCAGCAGGATGGCCATGACCAGGTACTGCGGTACCGTCAGCCCCCACTGCATCAGCGCGAACAGCGCCTGACGGTTGCCGCTGGTCACCTGGAGCGCGGGATCCCCGTCGATGTCGAAGCTGACCGTATGGACGCCGAAGCTGCTCGCGAGCAGCAGCCCGGCGACGACCAGGGGCGCGATCCACAGCGAGCGGTGTTCCCACAGCTCACGCCGGACCAACATCACGAGTTGGTGCCACAGGGTGAAGCGTCCGGTCACGGCACTCGCGGCCGGACTGCCGGTGACCGGCGCACCGCCCTGCGCGGTGCCTGGGGCGAGATTGGAATCGGGTGTGCTCATGCGCCGGTTTCCTGCATCTTGGCGACGAACAGATCGGCGATGGTCGGCGTGCGCACCTCGCCGAGGTTGCCCGAGCCGGTTGCCAGCTGTTCGGCCGGGCCACCCTCGAAGAACAGGACGGTACGGCCGAACACTTCGCGTTCGTAGAACGGCTTGAGCCGGCGTGCCTGCTCGACATGCTCCGCGGTTACGGTCAGTTGCACGTAGCGCCCGGCGAGCGCCTCCACGGAGCTGTCGAGGACAACGTGGCCGCTGCGCACGAAGATCACATCGGTGAGGATGTTCTCGATCTCCTCCACCTGGTGGGTCGTGAGGACGATCGTGCGCTCCTTGTCGAAGTAATCGTTCAGGAGGGTGTCGTAGAACTGGCGCCGGAACAGCAGATCCAGTCCGAGCGTGGGTTCATCGAGCACCAGCAGCCGCGCATCGATCGCCAGGATGAGCGCGAGGTGCAGCTGGGTCACCATGCCCTTGGACAGCTCGCGCACGCGGCTGGCGGGCTTGATGTTGGTCTTGCGCAGGAATTCCTCGGCGCGGGCACGCTCGAAGCGTGGGTGCACGCCGGCCACGAAATCCAGTGCCTGGCTGACACGCAGCCATTTCGGCAGCACCGCCACATCCGCGATGAAGCAGACATCCTGCATGAGTTCGTCGCGCTGCGAGCGCGGGTCGCGCCCCAGCACGCGCAGATCGCCTTCGAACTGGGTCAGGCCGAGGATGGCCTTGAACAGAGTGGTCTTGCCGGCGCCGTTGGGACCGATGAGACCCACGATCCGGCCGGGCTGTATGCTGAGGTTCACCGCGTCCACCGCGCGCGTTGCGCCGTAGGACTTGCGCAGGCCGCGCGCTTCGATCACAGGTGTCATTTTTCATTCCCTGGCGTGGTGGGGAACGGCGTGTTCGCGGGCTCCGTTCGACCCAGCAGCTCCGCGGCCGAGAGGCCGAGGCGCTGGATGGTCGCGTAGACCTTGGGCCACTCCTCCTCGAGAAATCGTTGCCGCTCGTCCTTCATGAGGGCCCGGCTGGCTCCGGGGCTGACGAACATCCCCAGGCCGCGGCGCTTCTCGACGAGCTGCTCATCCACCAGCTGCTGGTACCCCTTGAGCACAGTCAGCGGATTCAGGCGGAACTCGGCCGCGACACTGCGGACCGAGGGCAGCGGATCCCCCTCTTTGAGGGCACCTTCGAGGATCATCGCCACCACTCGATCCCGCAGTTGCCGGTAAATCGGCACGCCGTCATCCCACTGCGGATCCATTGATGCTCCGGTTCCAGGCCGTAACAGAAGATTAGCTCTCTAATCTACCAAAACAGCCGGGAGGGACTGGCCGAACAGCACGTGGTGATGCCTGGTCGTCAACTTGGCCATCTGCACGGGCGTCGGCGAGGCTCCGAAGGGCACCACGGACGTGGACTGCACCAGGCTCCAGCTCATCACGGTGGTGATGGCCACGGCGGTGAGGCCACAGGTCAGGGTCTTCAGTCCGGTAGTCAGTGCGTTCATGGTCGTCTCCTCTCCAGGGGCCCGGGGGATGCCCCATGCATCGCCCGTCCCTTGGTGTTATATATAACTACACCACTACATGAGTGTCAAGCCAGACCACCAAATATTTTGGGGGGAGGGGTCCGGGAGGGGTGATTTACCCCGGGAAGGGGCTTTGACCCCCTCCAGGTGGGGTCAGACCCCACCCGCACCCTTGGAGACGCCGCAGGCCGAAATGGTTGGAGCTCGAGCGCGGCGGGCGCGTACAGTGGCCTCAATGGAGCCGGAGGACGATGGCGAGCTGATGCTGCGCTACGCGCGCGGTGACATGCGCGCCTTCGAATCGCTTTACCGCCGACACCGCAACGCGCTCTACCGGTATCTCGTGCGTCAGTCGCGCAGCACCGAAACCGCGAACGATCTGTTCCAGGAGGTCTGGAGCAAGGTGATCGCGAGTCGTGAGCGTTATGAACCGCGAGCGCAGTTCCGAACGTTCCTCTACAGGATCGCGCATAACGCATTCATCGATCACTGCCGCCGTGCCAGCGTGCGCAACGAAGTTGACGGCGGCGATACCGATTGGGAGGCGATGCTCCCTGCGTCGGACCAGGACAGACCTGACACGCGCGCGGAGCAGGCGGAACTTGCTGCACGCTATCGCGCAGCGCTCGCCGCGCTGCCTCCCGAGCAGCGTGACGTGTTTCTGTTATACGAGGAATCCGGACTTACGCTCGATGAGATCGCCTCCGTGAGCGCCGTTGGGATGGAGACGGCCAAGAGTCGTCTGCGCTACGCAGTCGCCAAGCTGCGCAGCGCCCTGTCGGGCGCTACCGGCAATTTCGCGGCGGGGTCCGCGGCGGGGTCCGCGGCGGGGTCCGCGGTCGAGGAACCGGGCATATGAGCGGACCAGGGCGCGACGAGGAATTCGAAGCGTTTCTGCGCCAGCGCTCAGTGCTGTCCAGTGGCCAGAGAGTTGCGCAACAGATCGAGCCGCCGGAGGATCTCGACGACATCGTACTGAGTCAGGCGCGTCAGGCCATTCAGTTGGGGCGGCCGGTGCGCGTGTACCGCTCGCCTCGCTGGGCGCTGCCGGTGGCGCTTGCCGCAACGCTGTTGTTGTCCATGTCGATTGTGTTGAATGTCAGTCTGAACGCGCACCGGCAGAGTCAGGTGCTGCGGGAGGCGCCGCTGGCAAAAGCGGATGCGGCGCGAGCGGCACCCCCGGCGCGAGCGGCACCCCCAGCGCCCCCGGCGCCCCCGGCGCCGGCGTTGGAAATGCCACGCATACCGGCCTCAACACCCGCACTGGCCGCTCGCGAGGCATCGCGTGAAGCGAAGGTGACGGCGGCCCCAGGGTCGGGTGAACTCGCCGCAGGTTCCCTGTCGGCACCGGCCGCCGAGGCGGGAGCGGCGGCACGGGAGCCCGAGATGCAGTCGTTGAACAGCTTCGCGGCCGCAGCCGGTCTGGAGCAGGACCCCAAAGCGTGGCTGCAATGGATCACGGCGCTGCGCGCGCAGGGGCGAACGGCAGCCGCCGATGCCCAGCTGCGCCGCTTGCGCGCGGCCTATCCCGATTTCCCGGTGCCAGCCGCGGCGGCAGGGGGCACGTCACCCGCGCCATCGGCGCCGCGATCGCAGTAAAATCGGCGACCCTTTCGTTGGAAGCCCCACATGAAGCCAGCCCTGAACGTCGCGATCACCGGTGCCGCCGGCCAGATCGGCTATGCCCTCGCCTTCCGCGTCGCCTCCGGCCAGATGCTCGGTGCCGACCAGCCGGTGAACCTGCATCTTCTGGAGATCACGCCGGCCCTGCCCGCCCTGCAGGGCGTGGTGATGGAGCTGATGGATTGCGCCTTCCCGACACTGAACAAGGTGGTCGCCACCGACGATGCCAGGGTCGCGTTCCGCGACTGCAACGCCGCGATGCTCGTGGGGGCTCGACCCCGCGGCCCGGGAATGGAGCGCAAGGATCTGCTGATGGCGAATGCGCAGATTTTCTCGGCGCAGGGCAAGGCCCTCAATGAAGTCGCGGACCGCAACGTGAAGGTGCTGGTCGTGGGCAACCCGGCCAACACGAATGCGCTGATCGCCCGCGCCAACGCGAAGGATCTCAATCCCCGCCACTTCACGGCCATGACGCGCCTCGACCACAACCGCGCTCTCAGCCAGCTCGCGGAGAAGACCGGCACGCACGTCACCGCCATCCGCCGCATGACCATTTGGGGCAATCACTCCGCCACCCAGTACCCGGACCTGAGCCACACACTGGTCAACGGCAAGGCAGCGAAATCGCTGGTCGAGCAGAAGTGGATCGAGGAAACCTTCATTCCGGTGGTCCAGCAGCGCGGAGCTGCCATCATCAAGGCGCGAGGCGCTTCCTCCGCGGCGTCCGCCGCCTCAGCGGCTCTCGATCACATTCGTACCTGGGTGCACGGCACCGCCGACGGCGACTGGACGAGCATGGGAGTGCCCTCCGACGGCAGCTATGGCATCAAGGAAGGCGTCATCTATTCCTACCCGGTCACGATAAAGGACGGGCAGTACCAGATCGTGCAGGGTCTGGCGGTCGATGAGTTCAGCCGCAAGCGCATGGACGTCACGGATGCCGAGCTGCGCGAGGAGCGCGAGGGAGTCCGGACTCTGTTAGGTTGAGCGAGCCGCGCGGCGGTCCGCGCGCTACGCAAAGGAAGCCAACATGCTCGGCGCGATCGTTACGCTCCTGCTCGTCGCGGCGGCTGCTTACGCCATAGGCCAGGCGGGGGGTCTCATCACCCTGTTGTTCGTGGCCGCCGTTGTCTTCCTGGCCTACCGCCGCCTCTCGCTGCTGGTGTTCACGGCAACCTTCACGTTGCTGCTGGCGGCGTACACGCTGTTGGGTGCATCGAGCGCACCTGCCGGTGTGTGGAAGGGGTTCCTCTGGGTGATACTCGCGGCGCTGTGGCTCCTCAATCTGAGGCCGCTGCGCAAGGCGATCATCACCCGACCGTTCATGAAGGCCTACCTGAAGCTGCTGCCGCCCATGTCGCAGACCGAGCGGGAAGCTCTTGAGGCCGGCACCGTCTGGTGGGACGGAGAGCTGTTCACCGGTGCGCCGAAGTGGCCCAAGCTGCTGTCCGCCAAACCGCCCGTGCTGTCGGCCGAGGAGCAGGCCTTCCTCGATGGACCGTGCGAGGAGCTCTGCCGGATGCTGGATGACTGGCACATCACGCACGAACTGGGCGATTTGCCTCCGGCCGTGTGGGATTTCATGAAGTCCCGCGGCTTCTTCGCGATGATCATTCCGAAACAGTATGGCGGGCTGGAATTCTCCGCCTACGCCCATTCGTGCGTGCTGGTGAAGATCGCCAGCCGCAGCACCACCGCCTCCTCCACGGTGGCCGTGCCCAACTCGCTGGGGCCGGCGGAGCTGCTGAACCATTACGGCACCCAGGAGCAGAAGGATTACTACCTGCCGCGCCTGGCGCGTGGTGAGGAAGTGCCCTGTTTTGCGCTGACCGGACCGCGCGCGGGTTCCGACGCCGCCTCCATCCCCGACACCGGCATCGTCTGCCGCGGAATCTGGCAGGGGCGCGAGATCGTCGGGCTGAAACTCAACTTCTCCAAGCGCTACATCACGCTGGCGCCGGTGGCCACCGTGATCGGACTGGCGTTCCGCATGTTCGATCCCGACCGGCTGCTGGGTGACCGGGCGGATCTGGGCATCACCTGCGCACTGATCCCGCGCAATACCCCGGGGGTGACGATCGGCCGGCGTCATTTCCCCATCAACATTCCGTTCCAGAACGGCCCCATCCAGGGCAAGGACGTGTTCGTCCCGCTCGATGTGATCATCGGTGGACCGAAGATGGCCGGCTCGGGCTGGCGCATGCTGGTGGAGCAGCTCTCGGTGGGTCGCTGCATCTCGCTGCCCTCCAATGCCACCGGCGGCGCCAAGGCGGGCGTCTGGGCGACCGGCGCCTATGCGCGGATCCGCCGCCAATTCAACATGCCGGTCGGCAGGTTCGAAGGCGTGGAGTCGGTGATCGCGCGCATGGTGGGACTGACCTACACCATGGACGCTGCGCGTTCCGTCACCGCAGGGGCGATCGATGGGGGCGAAAAGCCATCCGTTCCCTCGGCGATGCTCAAGTATCACGTCACAGAGATGGGACGCCAGGTCGCCAACGACGCGCTGGATGTGCATGGTGGCAAGGGCATCTGCCTGGGGCCGCGCAACTACCTGGCGCGCGGCTACGAGTCGGTACCCGTTGCGATCACGGTCGAGGGGGCCAACCTCCTGACGCGCAGCCTGATCATCTTCGGCCAGGGTGCAGTCCGCTGTCATCCCTTCGTGCTGCGCGAGATGAATGCGGCGCGCAATCCCGATCGCACCCAGGGTGTTGACGAGTTCGATCGCGCGCTGTTCGGGCATGTCGGCTTCACGATCTCGAATGCATTCCGGTCACTCGTCATGGCGCTCACGCATGCGCGCCTGACACGCGTGCCGGTCGATGGTCAGACGACGCGGTACTTCCAGCACATCGTGCGCTTCAGCGCCTCGTTTGCCTTCGCGGTGGATGTGGCGATGCTGACTCTCGGCGGCTATCTGAAGAAGAAGGAGAACCTGTCCGCGCGACTGGGCGATGTACTGTCGTGCATGTACCTGGCCTCGATGGTACTCAAGCATCACGAAAACCAGGGGCGCCAGAACCAGGATCTGCCCATCGTCGAATGGGCGTGCCGCCATCTGCTGTATCACGCGCAGGAGCAGATGCACGGCTTCCTGCGCAACTTCCCCAACCGCCCGCTGGCCGGCCTCATGCGCTTCTTCATCTTTCCGCGCGGCCGCACCTACTCGGCGCCCGGCGACCGCCTGGGGCGGCAAGTCGCCTCGCTGGTGACCGATTCCACCGATTCGCGCGAGCGGCTGTGCGAGTACATCTACTGGACGCTGGAGCCGACCAACCCCCTGGGGCTGCTGCAGGAAGTCCTGCTGCTGACCCGGACGGCGGAACCGATCGAGAAGCGCATCCGCGTCGAGGGTGTGAAGACCGGCAAGGTCACTGCGCTGGACCTGCCGGGCCAGATCCAGCAGGCCATCGCCGCGGGCATCATCACCGAGACCGAAGGCGCCGCGTTGCGCGACTACGACCGCAAGACGCTCGAGCTCATCAACGTGGATGATTTCGCGCCGGATGAACTCGGCAGGCGCGCCGAACCGGTGCCGCAGAGTCAGGCGCGCTCCAGCGCACATGTCGCCTGAAAGCGGGCCGGTCTGTGCCAACTGCGGCGCGGCGGTGCCGGCGAAATTCTGCGGTCATTGCGGTCAGCGGCTCGATCATTCCGCGCACTCGGTATGGCACTTCACGCAGGAGGCCACCGAGGATCTGACACACGCGGACTCGCGCCTGTGGGCCACGCTTTACGCGCTGCTCTTCAGGCCCGGCTTCCTGACGCAGGAATTCTTCGCGGGCCGGCGTGCGCGCTACCTGCCCCCCTTGCGCCTGTATCTGGTCCTGAGCGTCCTGTTCTTCCTGATCGCCTCCGCGGGTCGCAACGTCGCCGTGGTGGGAGTCCAGGATCTGAACTCGAACGAGAGCGCGCAGCAGCGGGCGGACCGGGTCTGCAGCCCGGAGTACCAGGGGGAGGCACACGCCCTGATCGAACGGCTGCTGGGCAAGAACTGCCACAAGGTGGTGGAGGACAGTGGCCGCTCGCTCGGCGAGGCGTTCCTGCACAACCTTCCGCACGCGATGTTCCTGTTCCTGCCGGTACTGGCACTGGTGATGCTCGGCCTCTACTGGCATCCCCGGCGCTATTACGTGGAGCATCTGCTGTTCTTCGTCCACAACCACGCGTTCGTGTTCCTGCTGATCGCGCTGATGTGGCTGCTGTCGAAGATATTGCCCGACTCACTCGGCGGGCCTGTCACCTTCATCGCCTGTTTGTACGTGCCGTATTACCTGTTTGCGTCCATGCGCCGCGTCTACGGTCAGGGCAGGGCGCGCACATTCCTCAAGCTGATGGTAGTGTCGGTGGCTTATCTCATCGTCGGCCTGGCCATGCTGGCACTGACCAGTCTGTACAGCGCACTGACCCTGTAATGACTGTCCAACACGGAGATTCCGTCATGCGAACGATTGCAATCCTCGCCCTGACCCTCGCCGCCACGGTGGTACTCGCCCAGGAGCGCACACCCTCACCGCCGGGCGCGGAGGCCTACATCATTTCACCGAAGGACGGCGCCAGGGTCGCCAATCCCGTGGTGGTGCGTTTCGGGCTCAGGGGCATGGGCATCGCGCCGGCGGGCGTGAAATTCGACAACACCGGGCATCATCACCTGCTCATCGATACCGATGTGCCGTCGGACTTGAATGCGCCACTGCCCGCCAGCGACAAGATCGTGCATTTCGGCAAGGGCCAGACCGAGACCGCCCTGACCCTGACACCGGGCAAACACACGCTGCAGCTGCTGCTGGGCGATCAGAGTCACATTCCGCACGACCCGGCGGTGATGTCGAAGAAGATCACCATCACCGTGACCAGGTAGTCGGCGCACGGCGCCGCGACCTTCGCGGCTTTCCGCGCCGCGGACCACGGATCCAGGCGGAATGGCTGAGCGTATGTTGCGTTCGGTACTGCACGTAGACATGGATGCGTTCTATGCATCCGTGGAACAGCACGACGATCCGTCGATCGCCGGCAAACCGGTCATCGTGGGTGGGCTCGGCGGCCGCGGTGTGGTTGCCGCGGCCAGCTATGAAGTGCGCAGGTTTGGAGTGCGGTCGGCCATGCCCATGGGCGCGGCGTTGCGCCTGTGTCCGCATGCCATCTGCGTGCGGCCCCGCATGGCGCGCTACAAGGAAGTTTCGACGCAGGTCTTCCGCATCTTCCACTCTGTGACACCACTGGTTCAGGGCCTGTCACTGGACGAGGCGTTTCTGGATGTGACCGACAGCCGGGCGCTGCTCGGTGATGCCGTTACGATTGCCCGAGATATCAAGCGACGCATTCGCGAGACCACCGGGCTGACCGCATCGGTGGGGGTGGCGCCCAACAAGCTGGTCGCCAAGATCGCCTCTGATCTGGCGAAGCCCGACGGACTGACCGTGGTGGCGCCCGACCGGGTACGCGAAGTCCTCGACCCACTGTCGGTGCGCCGCTTGCCCGGTCTGGGGCGCAAGACCGGTGAGAAGGTGGAGGCCGCCGGGATCCTCACACTGGCGCAGCTTCGCGTAGCCACCGATGCCGTGCTCTGGCCCCTGTTCGGCCGCTATACCGCCCGCGTCCGCGATCGCGCCCAGGGCGTGGACGATCGTCCCGTGCACCCGGACCTGGAGGAGAAGTCCATCAGTGCCGAGGACACCTTCGACCGGGATCTGGCCGATCCGGGGGTGCTGCGGGCCGAGCTGTCCCGGCTCTCGGACCTGGCCTGCCAGCGCATGCGGGGCAAACACCTGATGGCGCGGCGCATCGGGGTCAAGATCCGTCGGGCGGATTTCACGACATTCACCCGCCAGCGCGCCGTTGCGCCCCCCACGCACGATGGGCGTACCATCGCCAATGTGGCCAATGAGCTGCTCACTCGCTGGCTTGGCGGTAATCCGGGCGCGAAACTTCGGCTGCTGGGGGTGGTCTTGAGTGACCTCAGCCCGGCTGCGCAGCTGGGCCTTTTCGAGCCCGCGGCGGCCCACGCGGGGCGCCTGGATGCGGCGCTGGATGAGGCGCGGGCCCGCTTCGGCGCCGGTGCGCTGCGGCGCGGAAATGCGATCAAGTAACATCGACCCATGTACCTGTCCTTCTTCGGCCTGAACGAAAAGCCGTTCGCGATTACCCCCGATCCGCGCTACCTGTATCTCAGTGAGCGTCACGCCGAAGCTCTTGCCCATCTGCTGTACGGCATCAATGAAGCCGGAGGCTTCGTCCAGCTCACGGGCGAAGTCGGCACGGGCAAGACCACGATCGTGCGTTCGCTGCTGGCGCAGACGCCCAAGAATGCCGAGATCGCGCTGATCCTCAATCCCAAGATGACCGCTCCCGAGTTCCTGCTCACGATCTGCGAGGAGCTGGGGATAGGAGTGCCGGATGCCGCCACCGAAAGCCTCAAGGACCTGGTGGACATCCTGAGCCGCTACCTGCTGCGGGCGCATGCCAACGGCCGCCGCGTGGTGGTCGTGGTCGACGAGGCGCAGAACCTGGCACCGGCGGTGCTCGAGCAGGTGCGGCTGCTCACCAACCTGGAAACCAACACCCAGAAGCTGCTGCAGATCATCCTCATCGGACAGCCGGAGCTGCGCGAGCTGCTGGCGCGCAACGAGCTGCGGCAACTGGCACAGCGCATCACCGGCCGCTACCACCTGAACCCGCTGACTCGGGATGAAACCGGCGCGTACGTGCGCCATCGGCTGCGCGTCGCCGGGGCCACGACCGACATCTTCACCAGTGGAGCGCTCGCCGAGGTCTACCGGCTCTCCGTGGGAGTGCCGCGCGTGATCAACGTTGTGTGTGATCGCGCGTTGCTCGGCGGGTATTCGATGGACCGACATCGGGTCACGGCCAGCCTGGTGAGAACCGCGGCCGCCGAAGTTTTCGGCAGGCGCTTCACGCCTCAGTGGCTCCCCTGGGTGGGCACCGCCGCCGCCGCGGTCATCCTCGCGGTTGGCGCGGTCATGCTCTGGAACCTGCAGCCGTGGAATTCCTCAGCGCATCGGTCCGCGCCACCTGCGCGCCAGGCCGTCGCCGCGCAACCCGTCATGCAGAAGGACCCGGCCCGCTACGGGGTCATCACACCCGCGGGCAGCAGCCCGCCGGCGACCGATTCCGCCGTGCCGGTCTCGACAACCACCGCGGGCGCGGCTGCCGCGCCCCGCGCCACCCTCACGGGACACGAACTCACCGACCTGCTGACTAAGCAGTCCGCCGAGACGGACACCGACAGTGCGTTCACGAAACTGTTCGGCTTGTGGCGAATCCGTTATGTTCCGGCGAGTGTGGATCCCTGCAGTCAGGCGGCGGCACAGGGCCTGGAATGTCTCAATCAGCGCGGTTCGTTCGGACAGCTGCGGCTCTACAACCGTCCGGCGATCCTGATGATCAACGACGATGCGGGCGCGAGTCACCAGGTCGTCCTGACGGCTCTCGACGATCAGCGTGCCAGCATCGACCTGGGCGGCGGCATTCACGATGTCAGCATCGGGGAGCTGTCGCACTACTGGTTAGGCGACTTCGTGATGTTGTGGCACCCGGGGACGACTCAGGTGAAGTCGCTTTCCGAGGGCATGCGGGGTGACGAAGTGCGCTGGTTGCGCCAGAGCCTGCAGCGCGCGGAGGGTCAGCGCAGTGACGGTCCGGTCAGCGACGTGTTCGATTCCGACCTGACACGCCTCGTGCGCGACTTCCAGCGGCAGCATCGACTCACGGTGGATGGGATTGCCGGCGTGCAGACGCAGATCGTGCTGGCCAGCGCGGTCGCCTCTCCGGACTCCCCGCTCCTGTACCTGGCCGACACGCACGGTGGCTGAGCGATGTCGTTCATACTCGATGCGCTGAAGAAATCCGAGAGCGACCGCCAGCGCCAGAGCGGGCCGGCGCTGTTCGAGGTGAAGATTGCGCCGCCCAAGGCCCGATTCCCGCTGTGGGCCGTCGCCCTGGTGGCGTTGCTCGGTATCAATCTGATCATCGTGGCATGGCTGCTGCTGCGCCCGTCCCATGCGCATGAGACCGCTGCCACCGACGCCGCAGCTGCTGCTGCGGCTGCGACTTCGATGAGCGCGCCGGCTGCGGGACCGGGCGCGGCTGCGGGACCGGGCGCGGCTGCGGGCGTACCGGGTGCCGGAGCTACCGCGCCGGCCGTTGCGACAACTCCCGTTGCTCTGACCACTCCGGCGGCAATGCCTTCTGGCGGTGGCGGCGCTCCCCTGCCCGCGGGTGGCGTAGCCCTTCCGCCCGCTGCTGGCGCAACCCTTCCGCCTGCTGCTGGCGCAACCCTTCCGCCTGCTGGTGGCGCAGGCCTTCCGCCTGCCGCCGCCGCAGCCCCGCCGTCGGCCGCTGCAACAACCGGGGGACCGGTCGCGGATGGATCTGCAGCGGGTTCCACAGAACCGGCGGCCGCTACCAGTCCCGACGACTACGCGCCAGCCACGGACCCCGCCGGCAGCTCGGTGTTCAAAGCCCATGTGAGGCGCGGCACTGAGAGCGGGTACATGCTGTATCAGGACGCTGCGCTCGTGCCGGGAGCAGGCCTGCCTCAGCTGCGCCTGGATCTGCATGTCTACGCTGCCCGTCCCCAGGACCGGTTCGCGCTGGTCAACATGCGCAAGGTCCACGAGGGGGAAACCCTGCCGGAGGGAGTCCGGGTGGAGGCCATCATCCCGGACGGCGTGGTGATGTCCCACAACGGCACCAAATTCCTCCTGCCCAGGGAGTAACAGGGGCCCTCTTTCGACCAGTCGGGGTCCCTGTCGGCCCGTTTTGGCATCGGCCTGCTTGCACCAAAATGGTGCAATGAGGGGGATGCAGCGGCCTCCCGTGGTTGCGGGACAGGGGTCACAGAAACCGTCCCCGCGAACCGACAATGTTCTGTCTGCCCTTTCCTCGCCGCCGCGCAGCGGGCGGTGGGGCCTGCAACGCTCGCCCTCTTGGAAGCGCGAATTTGACCAGCGGCCTGCCAGACTGGGATTTCACGACGACCGCAATCGGTCAGGACGTGCCGCACCCGCGCGCCATGCCTGGCGAAACACTCGCCGTGCTGACGCGCGATCTGACATTGCTGCAGACCGTCAAAGCTCTCTCCGTGGAGAACCAGATCGCGGCCGTGTCGGGCGAATCCGATCTCGCCGGCGAACTCGTGGGCCGGCATGCCGGTGTGGCCATCATCGACGCCGATGCGGTAGCAACGCCGATCGAACAGTTGACCGAGCGTCTCAAGGCGCAGCTGCCCGATGTCGTGCTCATCGTCGCCGGACGTCTGGATGGGCATAGCGCCCTGGCCGCCCAGATCACCAAGGGCACGGTCTACCGCTTTCTCGCCAAGCCCGCCTCCGAACAGCGCTTGCGCCTGTTCGTGGAAGCCGCCTGGCGGCGCCGCAACGAGGATTTCGCCGCGATGGGCGCGACAATCGTGGCCCCGCCGGTCGCACAGGCCGACGTCTCGGGCAGCAAACGCAGGGGTCTGTCGGGAGCGATCATCGCGCTGATAGCGGTTGGCTTGCTCGGGGGCTGGCTGTCTCTGCGGAACTCCGAACCGGGCTCTTCACCCAACAGTGCACCGGCCGCCGCTTCAGCCGCGTCTGGCCGCGCCCCTGAATCTGCAGCGACGACTCCCGTCCGCGACCCCCAGCTGGAGGATCTGCTGGATCGAGCCGAACAGGCCGTGACGGCCCATCGACTCGATGAGGCGCAGAAACTGGCGGACCAGGCGCGCAGTATCGAACCTGACAACGTGCGAGTCGCTTTTCTCGCCGCGCAGATCGGCAAGCAGCGCGAGCGGCTGGTGCAGACACGGCAGCGTCAGCCGGGCGCGAGTACCAACATCAAGCCGGCGGATCCGGTAACTGCCGGGCCCTTACACGAGGAGATCGACTCTACACCGCCCGCGCAAATCGCCCAGGAGTTGTCGCAGGAGGCCGCGCAGTCCGCTCAGGCAGTGCCGCTGACCGCCGGGCCTCGCGCACCGACGTTACCGCCGACGGTCGCGCAATCCGAAGTGGTGCCGCAGGTCGCCCCCAAAACCCAACCGACATCCCCCATTGAAACGGTACACGAGGTACCGGCGCAGCCCGTGCCGACTGCGGAGGTCGCACCTTTGCAGCCGTCGCTACAGCCGTCGCTACAGCCGTCGCCACAGCCGCAGCCGCAGCCGCAGCCGCAGCTGCAAGTGCCAGCACCGCAAGCAGCACCCGCGGCCGCTGCGCAGCCGGTCGCTGCGCAACCGACCTCCGCGCAACCCGTTGCTCCAGCACAGCAGCCGGGCGGACTGGTGCCGGCGGGCTCGTTGAAACTCACTCGCTACACGGCACCGACCTTTCCGGTGGCGGCCCGGCAGCGTGGCATCAGCGGCTGGGTCGATGTGCAGTTCGTTGTCCGCGTGGATGGCTCGGTCGCCGACGTCAGCGTGATCGGCTCCCAGCCCGCCGGCATGTTCGAGCAGGCCGCGCTCGATGCGATCCGCAAGTGGCAATACAAACCCGTGCAGCAGGACGGGCACGGCGTGGAGCAGCGCACGCGGCTTCGACTGAAGTTCGCGCTGGAAAACTGATGCCCAAGCGCACTCCTACCCCTGCAAGATTGCTGGTCGTGGATCACGACACCCGCTATGGCGAATGGCTGCGTCATCACCTGGGTGTGTTGTGCCCGGACTCGATCGTCAGTGTCCTCAGCCACTCCGAGTTCGAGCGCTGGAGCGAGGAGCTGTCCGGCCGCGACTGCGACATCCTCATGCTGTCTGCTTCATTCGGCTCCAGCCCGGAAGATCCGCAGGCCGAGGGGCTGGAGCTCCTGCGCAAGCTCCGTGAGCGACAGCATTATCCGGCCGTCATTGCCGTCGCCGAAGAGGGGAATGAGTTGACCGCCGTGCGGGCGATGCAGCTCGGGGCCGTCGATTATCTGCCCAAGCGACTGCTGACTCCCGACCGGCTGCGCACGTCGGTGCGGCTCGCCCTGCGTCGCCTGGAGCGGCGTGCCGCGCGGAAGCTCGAGAGCCTGGCCCAGGCGGCCGCGCAGCCCGAAGCGCGGGCTGATGCCAACGCGGAAGACGTTGCGGCTGATTCCTCTGCCGTAAGCCAGGCGGCATCGGTCGCCACGACACCCGGCGGCGCGTTCATGCCCGCGGATTTCATTCCGGGCTACACGATTCACGGCACCATCGGCGAATCGGAAAAGGCCGCCGTCTACGTCGCGACCAGCGCAGCGCTCGGCCGCAACGTGGCGATCAAGGTCAGCAAGACCTTGCGCGACGAGGCCGCCGGGCGGCAATTCCTGGAGCGCGAATACACCGCCATCGTCGCAATCCGCGACCCGGCGGTCGTGCAGATCCACGACTACGGCGTGCACGCGGGCTATGAGTATCTGGTGATGGAGTACCTGCCGGACGGCGATCTCAAGGCGCGCATGCAGCACGATCTGACGGAGCAGGAAGCGTTGCGTTACCTGGAGCAGATCGCGGGCGCGCTCAAGGTCGTGCATCAGGCCGGGCTCCTGCATCGCGACCTGAAGCCCCCCAATGTCATGTTGCGGGAGAACGGGGACGTGGCGCTGATCGATTTCGGTCTGGCGCGCGCTCTCGACGGCAGCACACCCAGCACCCGCACCGGTGTCCTGCGCGGCTCACCGTACTACATGAGTCCGGAGCAGGCACTGGGCGAGCAGCTGGATGCCCGTTCGGATTTCTACAGTCTCGGCATCATGTTTTACGAGATGCTCACCAGCCGCAAACCCTACACGGGCTCATCCGCGATGGATGTGTTGCAGCAGCATGTGAACGCGCCCGTTCCGCAGCTGCCGAAGGCGCTTGCGCACAACGAGCCGCTGCTGTCGAAGCTGCTCGCCAAATCGCGCGAGGAACGCTTCGCCAGCGCCGAGGAAATCCTGGCCGCGATCAGCGCGATGCGCGGCGGTCACGTGCAGTCAAGCGCTGCCTGAAGTCACCGCCACCGGGGCAACGCGACCAGCGCGCTGGTGCGATTTGCCCAGTGCGAGCGCCAACGCGAACCACACTGCGGACACGAACGCACCGACCCAACCGATTCCAGCTGGCCCCAGTCCGACAGTCCTGGTGAGTGCCTCGTAGGCGGACGCGCTGGTCGCATCGCCGCCCCGATAGATGAACGTGTCGATCAGGCTCTTGGCCTTGTATTTTTCCTCGCGGGTGCACACGGTGAAGAGCGAATCGCGACAGGGGCGCGTGATCGCGTACTCACCGACCCTGCGCACCGCGAGCACTCCCACCAGCACCGAGAAGACGGGCACCAGAGCGAACACCGCGTAGCCCACCGTCATCAACAGCGGCACCGAAGCCAACATCGCGCGATGGCCGACCCAGCGCGAGAGGCGTCCGAACAGGACGGTCTGCGTCAGCAGCGAGGAGCACTGCACCCAGAAGTCCACTTCGGAGAAGAATCGCGTGCGCTCGTCGCTGCTGGCGAAGATTTTTTTCACGAAGGCCTGTTGTTCCAGGTACAGGAACGTCGTCACCCAGGAGAGCGCGATCACGAACAGCGCGATGCCCAGCAGGTATGGAGACTGGACGACCTGGCGGAACGCCGCGAGTACGCCACCTCCGAGCCGTGTGTCGGCCTCCTGCCCGGGCGCGCCGATCCCGAACTGCCGGTGCCAGCGGATCACGCGCATCATGAAGATCAGCGAGGTGCCGAGCAGCACGGCTGAGATCAGCAGCAGGTTGATGGTGCCGAGGGGCACGGCGAGCCGACTGGCCACCAGCGGACCGACCAGTCCGCCGGTGCTGGCGCCCGCGGCGATGAAGCCGAACATCCGGCCCGCCTGCTCGCGGGTGAACACATCGGCCATCAGGCTCCAGAACACCGCCACGATGAAGAAGTTGAAGACACTGACCCAGATGAAATACGCGCGGGCGATCCAGGTGTGATCCTGCTGGAGATGGAACCAGAGGTAGAACGCCAGCAGGTTGAGCGTGAAGAACGCGTACACCGCGGGAAGGAATTCAGTGCGGCGCAGCCGCGAAGTGAGCCAGCCGTATACCGGCTGCAGCGCCAGCATGGCGATGAAGGTCCCCCAGAACAGGTAGGGCAGCTTTTCCAGCCCCGAGGTGATGCCCATGGTGTCCCGGATGGGCCGCAGTATGGTGTAGCTGGAAAACATGCAGAACAGCGTGGCGAACGAGGCCAGCAGGGCCGGCATCTCGCCGGGCTGCACCACGACCAGCCGATGGATGAAGGCCACCAGGGGTGACTGCCGGGAAGAAGGACCTGCGTCTGCGGGGCTCATGCGGACTCCGGAATAAGGGCCTGGGTGACCCCGCATTGTCACCCAGCGCCACGCTTCGTAACATCGCCCCGGCAGGCCATCCCGACGGCCGGTGCGACGAACGGATACCAGGAGAGGCTCCGCCATGCGAGCGGGTGCGATTTCGATGGGCGCCCGGCCGGCGTTCGCTCTGGAAGTGCTGGGCGCCGCCGCCGTCTATTTCGCCGCGGCGCGCCTCGGACTGGAGCTGGCCGTGGTCGCGCGCCAGGTCTCGATCATCTGGCCCGCGACCGGCGTTGCCCTGGCACTGCTGGTGCTGCGCGGCCGGCGTCTGTGGCCCGGGATCCTCATCGGCGCGTTCGCCGCCAACGCCCTCAACGCAACACCTTTGCTGACCTCGGTCGGCATAGCCATCGGCAATACGCTGGAAGCGGTCGTGGGGGCGATGCTGCTGCAGCGGGTCGGCTTCCAGCCGGCCCTGCGCCGGCTGCACGATGTCGCCTCGGTGTTCCTGCTGGGCGCCTGCCTGAGCACGATCGCGAGTGCCACCCTGGGGGTGGCCAGCCTGTGCATCACGGGGGTCGCCCCGTGGAGCCTGTTCTCGTCGTTGTGGGGGATCTGGTGGATCGGGGATGCCATCGGCGATCTGGTGACGGCACCGCTGCTGTTCGTCTGGGCGGATCAGGCCCGCAACCGCTGGCCCCTGGGGCGGATCACGGAAGGCGCGCTCCTGTTGTGCGCCATGCTGCTGCTGAGCCTCGGGGTCTTTGCCATCGGCGGCTCCTCGTTCCAGTATCCGATCCACTACCTGATCTTTCCCGCCGTGATCTGGGCGGCCCTGCGACTGGGACAGCAGGCCACCGCCACACTGGTATTCGGTGCGCTGGCGGTGACCATCGTGGCCACGCTCGCGGGGCGCGGACCGTTCGTGATCGCGGACGTGGGCGGCAACCTCATGCGCGTCGCGCTGTTCATGGCGGTCGTGGCGGTCACCGGCCTGTTCCTGGGCGCGGCGACTGCCGAACGCAATCGGGCCGAGCGCCGCCGCGCCGAGGACTACGCGCAGCTGCGCCGGAGCGAAGAGCGCCTGGCACGACAGGCCGAGGAACTGGCGGCCGCGGATCGGCGCAAGGATGAGTTTCTCGCGGTGCTGGGCCACGAGTTGCGCAATCCGCTCGCTCCCCTGCAGAACGGCCTGGAGCTGCTGCGGCTGGGTGCGGGTGATCCGGCGCTGATCCGCCAGGCGCGCGAGTTGATGGAGCGTCAGCTCAGGCACCTCGTGCGCCTGGTCGATGATCTCCTGGACGTCGCGCGCATCCGCTCGGGCAAGATCGTGCTCGAACTCGAGCGCGTCGAGGTGGGTTCGATGGTGACCAGCGCCATCGAACTGGCGCACCCCCTGCTCGACTCACGCAAACACCACCTGACACTCAACCTGCCGCCGCAGCCGGTCTGGACCAATGCCGACCGGACACGCCTGCCCCAGCTCATCGCGAACGTTCTCAACAATGCAGCCAAGTACACGGCCGAAGGAGGTGAGATCACCGTCACCGTGTCAGGTGACGAACGTGAGGCAGTGGTCAGCGTGCGCGACACGGGCATCGGCATGACACGCGAGGCACTGCAGAACATATTCGAGTTGTTCACACAGGCCGCGGGGCCTTCGCACACGGTACAGGGCGGACTCGGCGTGGGCCTGAGTCTCGCGCGCAGCATCGCGGAGCTGCATGGCGGAGTACTGCTCGCACACAGCGATGGCCCGGGAAAGGGCAGCGAGTTCACCCTGCGATTGCCGGCCGTGGCGGCGCCTGCCGGACAGGGTGAGATGGCGCAGCCCGTGGACGTAGCGGGGGCTCCTCGGCGCGTCCTGGTGGTCGATGACAACGTCGATGCGGCGGAGAGCCTGGGCACCATGCTCAGTTACTGGGGACATGATGTCCGGGTCGTTCATGGCGGCCACGAGGCGCTGAGTGCCGTTCGTGAGTTCACGCCGGATGCGATGATCCTGGACCTGGGCATGCCGGGAATGGATGGCTACGAGCTGGCGCGGGCCATCCGCGCCGATCCGCGCCTGCGGGCGATCCGGCTCATTGCCCTGTCCGGCTACGGCCAGCCGGAGGACCGGCGCCGGACCACGGCGGCGGGATTCGACGAGCATCTGGTCAAGCCGGTGGAGCACGACGTGTTGCAGGTCGCGCTCGGCTGAGAACCGAGGGCCGTCGCGCCGCAGGTCAGTCGCGCCACGATGGGGACGCGGGCGGAGCGGCTCAGGCGGGGCGGCTCAGGCGGGGCGGCGCGAATGCCTGCTTCAGAGCGCCTTGCTCATGGGCACGAACTGCATCGCGACGCCCGCGCTGATCTCGTAGCTGACCTGGGCTTCGCCCCGATAGCCGCGCGCCGCATACAGCCGCACGCCCGGCAGGGTGGCCATCAGCTCGACGCGCCTGAACCCCCTGGCACGCGCCGCCTGCTCGCAGTGCTCCAGCAGCAGAGTGCCAACACCCTTGCGGGCATGCGCCGGGTGCACGAAGAAGGCGCGGATCCTGGCGGGGTCGGTGCGCGGATCGAGCTCGGAGGCATCGCGGCCCGTGCCGCTGTCGCCGCCAAACAGCGTGCGGCGGTAGCTCCAGCCGCCGCAGCCGGCGATCCCGTCGTCGCTCTCCACGAGCAGGTACGTGCCATCGAGGATCAGCTGCGAATCAACACCGAAGGTGCCGCGCAGGGCTGCTTCAACCTGTTCGGGGACATAGTCACCGGCGCTCAATACCCGGGCGGACTCGGCGATCAGCTGCTGGAGTGCCGGCCGGTCCTGCAGGTCAGCCGGCCGGATGCGGTAAGTCATTGCCGCGAACATACCCGCTGGCGGCCGCGCTTGAAACTGTCATGACCGGGCGAGTGCAATGCGGGTCCGGACCTTGCTGGCAGGCAAGGGTCGCAAGAGCCCGTAAGCCGAATGCACCTCGTCGATACGACCCTGTTCTACTCCCCGACCAGCGGCGGCGTCAGGCGTTACCTGAACGCCAAGCACGCCTGGCTGAACACCTACACGTCCTGGGAACACACCATCCTGGTTCCCGGCGCGCGCAACCATATTCAGCGCGGCGAAGTGAGCACGCTGCGGGGGTTCGTCGTGCCCGGGACGTTCAACTACCGGCTGCCGCTGAATCCGCTGCGCTGGATAGACCGCCTGGAGGCACTGGAGCCCAGCCTCATCGAGGCGGGGGATGCGTTTCACCCGGCCTGGTGTGCGGCCTGGGTGGCCCGTCGGCGCGGCATCCCGGTGGCCGCGTTCTATCACTCCAACCTGCCGCAGATCATTGGCCGGCGGACCGGAGACTTGAGCGAGCGGGTGCTCGGACGCTACATACGCTCCGTGTACGAACGGTTTGACGTGGTACTCGCGCCGAGCCGTCTCATGTGTTCCTACCTGAAATCGCTGGGCGTCGCGCAGGCGGTTCACCAGCCGCTGGGTGTGGACGCCACCGTTTTCTGCCCGGAGCAGCGGGGAGCGACGTTGCGCAAGGCCCTGGGTTTGCCGGCCGAGTCGCGTGTGCTCCTGTATGCCGGGCGGTTCGCCGCCGAGAAGAATCTGCCCGTGCTGCTGGCCGCATTCGCCCGGCTCGGGGCGCCTTATCAACTGGTGATGATTGGCGGGCGGCGCTTCGCGCGGCCCACTGCCAATGTCACGATTCTTCCGTACCGGCGTCAGAGCGCGCATCTCGCCGCCTGGCTGGCCTCGGCGGATGCCCTGGTGCACGCCGGTACGAAAGAGACTTTCGGGCTGATCATTCTCGAGGCGATGGCGTGTGGCCGTCCGGTCGTGGCCGCGCGCGCCGGAGCGATTCCGGAATTCGTCGACGGTGAGGTGGGTGTGCTCG
>DATKLO010000275.1:0-6648 GCA_035542375.1 Steroidobacteraceae bacterium
CTTTCGTGCGCGCAGTCGGCGAACGCTGCCGGTGCGCGTTGTCGCAGCGCCTCGAGAGAAAGGGACGCGAGGAACGCCGAGCTGTGCGACGGAGGATTAAGAGCGAGGGTGTTCATGGCTGAACTCCTGAGACGCGTTGAACGGGGCGGGATTGCCCGCGCAGGGCGCCTCACGCCGCAGCGCAGCCGTCAATGGGCGAAGCCGGCCCGGTAAGGGCCGCAAGCGCGTTGCGCGCGCCGCCATTGACGGCGAGACCGGCGTGATACCCTGCGCGAACCAGGCAAGCCCGCCTCCCCCTCGGCCCTGGTTGGCTTTCCCCGCCGCCAAGGTGCCCCGGTTGGCGTACGCACACGACCCGTGCCTCTTGCCACAATTCCCATGCACCTCCGGGCTCTGATCCCAGCGCGCCCCTTCGGTCTTGCCAGAGGAATCGCGCCCGGCCGAGAGACCGGGCGCAACGCGATCCGACTACAGAAGTCCCGCTTCGGCGAAGGAGTAGATCGCCTCCGCGACGATCAGGTGATCGAGCACCCGCACGTCAATCAGTGCGAGGGCTTCCCTCAACCGCCGCGTGATGAGCTCATCCGCGGCGCTCGGCTCCGGCAGGCCCGACGGATGATTGTGGTAGAGGACGACCGCCGCCGCGTTATGCGCCAGAGCAGACTTGACGACTTCCCGCGGATGGACCGAAGAGCTGTTGATCGTGCCGCGGAAGAGGTCCTCGACGGCGATGAGACGGTGACGGCTGTCGAGGTGCAGCATGCCGAAGATTTCGTGCTCGCAGGCGCCGAGATGCACGCGGAGAAACGCGCGCGTCAGCGCGGGTGATGTGAGCACCGGGGAGCCAGCTCGATAACGCTGCGCCAGGAGCGCCTGTGCGCGACCGAGGACGTCAGTCGCCTCGGCCTCGCGGAAGCCGGAATGGTCGCGAACGTAAAGGGTGGTCATGACGGCGGGCCTTGAAGTCTGCAGGGCGGGATTGCCCGGTGCCGGGCGCCCCACGCCGCAGCGCAGCCGTCAATGATCGGAGACCGCGGTCCCGCGGCGCGCGAGCCCCGAGCGCGTCATTGACGGCGAGACCGGCGTGGTAGCCTCAGACGGCACCGCAATCCCGCCCCAACAACGCGCCTCTCTGCATCCCGTATGTCGTGCGTCTGGAGTGTGCGTTGGTTCTCAGACTCGTCCTCGCCCAGGAACTGTGGTGCGACGGCACTTGCGCCACAGGCTGCCGTTGTGTGAAATCCGGCTTCGCTACGCACCCGAACCCAGCGGTCAGAAAACCCAGGGAGACGCTTCCATGAATGCCGTCAGCGCCGCTGAGATCGCGCCGGAGGATCTGGTATACCCGCGGGAGCGACTGCTCGGCGTGGTAACGCTGGTTCTCGCGCTGCTGGTCTGGCTGGCGCTGATCATAGGAACCGTCGGCGTGGCGCTTGTTTTGTTGGGAATTGGCGCCATCGTCTACCTCTTTGCGCACTCAGCTCTGATCGCTCACGTGAAGGGCAACGGCGTGGAGCTCTCGACGGAACAGTTTCCCGATGTGTATGCGCAGCTCCTCGAATGTTGCAAGCGACTCGAGATCGACCCGCCCGAAGCCTACATCCTCAACGGCAATGGCCTGCTCAACGCTTTCGCGACCAAATTCATCCGCGATCGCTACGTAGTGCTGACATCGGACATCGTCGATGCCATGCAGGGCAACGCCGAAGGCCTGCGCTTTTACATCGGGCACGAGTTGGGCCACCTGCGAATGAAGCACATCAGCAAGGCGCTCGTCCGCTGGCCGGTGCTGTGGCTTCCGCTGCTCGGTGCCGCCTACTCCCGTGCCCGAGAGAGTACCTGTGATCGACACGGCCTGGCGTGCAGCGGCTCCGGAAACTCCTCGGCTCTCGCGCTTAGCGTCCTCGCGGCAGGTCGCGCACGATGGAGAACTCTCAATGTGACGCACTACGTTCGTCAGAGCGAGCATTCGCGCGGCTTCTGGATGTCCTTCCACGAACTCATTTCGGGATATCCCTGGCTCACAAAGCGCGCGGCGCGCATGACCAACGGGAGTGCAGCAGCACCCGCGCGCAATCCGTTCGCTTACCTGGTGGCAATCTTCGTGCCCTATGGAGGGCGCCTGGGGGGCGGCTTCTCTTTCCTGATCCTGGTGTACATCGTGGGCGTCCTCGCCGCCATCGCAATTCCGGCGTACCAGGACTATACGATCAGAGCCAAGCTCAATGCCGTGGTGATCGAAGCGCAGCCAGCGCGCGAGGCGCTCGCGGCCTATTACCTAGCGAACCATCGGATTCCCGATAGCTTGGAGACCGCAGGCCTCGCGCCGCAGCTTGCGGATGGCTCCCCTCTTTCCCTGGACCCGAAGGGAATGTCTCTCACGGTGAAGACGAAACACGGTGAGCTGGTATTTGTGCCCTCGGAGACTCACGGGCAAATCCGCTGGACATGCACCAATGGTGAAGGCCTCAAGCCCGCCCAGCTCCCGGCCTCCTGTCGGGCTCCGAATCGCTAAAGCCGGTCACCGGCGCCTGCGCTCCAGGGTCACAACGTTCGGCATCTCCACGTTCGGGGCTGCATTCCCGAACGCACTGAACTGCTCGGGGTTGAGGAACATCGCCGAGCATCCCGAACAGGCGTAGAAGCTCGTTTCGTAGAGCGAGCCGTTCTTGCGCTTCACGCTTACGACGTGCCAGCGATCGAAGCTGCAGATCCGGCAGCGCCATTGCCCGGTGGTTCTTCCCATCTCGCACAGAAGGCTACCGAACACCCCTCGTCCGCGTGAATCCAGTACCGGCGCGATGCAACCACTGGATGAGTGCGCCGTACCCATCCGCAGACTAAGATCTCCCCGCCTGCGCGACCGGAGAACCCGATGCCCTTCTCGCTCTACGCCGCCACGATCCCCTCCTTTCAGCAGATCCTCGGATCGGTTTCGGGACTCCTGGTAAAGGCACAGAAGTTCTGCGAGGAGAGAGCGATCAAGCACGAGGACATCCTTCAGGCGCGCCTCGCGCCCGATATGCTGCCCTTTGCCTATCAGGTGAAATCCACCGCGGTGCACTCCCTCGGTGCGATCGAGGGCGTACGCCGCGGGACCTTCTCCGCCGATAGGACTCCCCCTCCCGAAAGCTTCGCGGCACTGCACGCACGGATCGCAGAGACGCTGGGCGCGCTCGGGAAGATTGAGCCGGCCGAGATCAATTCCTTCCTCGGGCGGGAGATGTGTTTCGTGCGCGGCGAGCACCGCCTCAAGTTCACGGCGGAGAATTTCCTCTTGTCATTCTCACAGCCGAATTTCTACTTTCACGCCGCCACGGCCTACGACATTCTTCGCTGGAAGGGCGTGCAGATCGGCAAGCGGGATTTCACGGGGGCCCTTCGCCTGAGGAGGTGAGGTCCACCTCGGCACGCGGGGCCAGCTCAAGGGCATCTCGAACCGGGACCTTTCCTTCTGGACCGTGACGACCGCGTCTATCGCAGTTCCGAAGGTCCGCAGGATGCATTGGCTTGAGCGAAAGCTTGTCGCGAGGAACCAAGCGGACCATTGGCCGAACTAACCAGCCGGTGGTGCACTCTGCGGCCCAGCGAGGTCTTATGCGCCGTGCAACTATCTTCTTCGCCCTGCTACTCGGCAGCGCGGATACGCTCGCCCAGAACCCCCTGGACACCGCATTGAGGGATGCCCAGCAACTTGCCCAGTGCATGATGGCACTCGACTCTCCTTGCGTGATTGCGCTCAGCGATATCCCTAGCTACCAGAGGCTCAGCACGCCGGCCGTCACGGCGGTCGAGTGGGCCAAGAAGCAGACGCACTATTTCGATGTTCTGCGAGACCACGGTTGGCGGTGGACACGCTTTGACGTGACTGCTCCCGGGGACGTGTTGCGCGACGGCACTCGACTCTACGCGTTCGTTCCCTATATCGCCGCGTCAACCTTTGGGGGAAATCCCCACACTACCCAGGGCTTAAACATCGCGCTCTCCGTCGATGGCGGCGGGACATGGAAGTTCGTCGACATAGGGAAACCGACGCCCGAACGAATACGCCTCATCGTTCCGAGCTACTCCAACCAGCCACTGCCCCCGACTGGCGAGGTCTCATCGACGAACCGTCAGTGAGCGGGCTTGGCTTCCTCGGTGACCGACAACGGCCCAAAAGCCGTCGTTCAAACGTTGCGCTCGGCTTTCCAAATAGCGGTCACTCGCGGCGTGGCGGGGACCGTGGATAAGAGCAGGGCTCCACCGGTGGGTATCAGGGCGTTCGGGGCGCGCGGAAGAGATAGTTGAACGCGAGCCGGTCGCAGACGATTGGATCACGGTTACTCATGCAGACGAATGTCGTGTCCGTCACCGGATAGTAATCGAGCACGAGACTGTTACCGGGCGCGCCTCCGCCGTGACCCCAGTAGGGAAAGCCGTCGACCGCGGACGAAATAAAGCCGTAGGCAAACCCATGCGCGTGCGGCTGCCGCGTCGTTGCGATTGCGAGCATCTCGGGCGAGATCAGCTTGCCTGCATTCAAAGCGGCGGCGAAGCACAGCATATCCTCAGCAGTCGAGACACCGCCCCCTGCAGGCGTCCCGCGCCACGGGAGCCAGTCGGTGCTCGGGTGCAGGGGCTTGCCATCGTCGCTCGTATATCCGACGGCGACACGTCGCATATTCTCGCGCCGCGGATAGCTCGTGTGCGCCATGCCGGCCACCCTGAAGATGTGCCTCTCCACATAGTCGTAGTACGCCTCGCCGGTGACCCGCTGGACGAGCGCCCCGAGGAGCACATACCCGTAGTTCGAGTATTCGACGCGGGTGCCGGGCTCGAAGGCGGGGCCACGCGAGCCGTTGAGTTTGATGATGTCATCGATGCTGTGGACCCGCGCGCGATTGTCCGCGTCACCGGGCTCCAGAACGCCCATATCGCCAGTGCCGCCCTGGTGGCCGAGCAACTCCCGTACTGTAACCTTGCGCGCTATCTCGGCATTCGGGTAGTCAGTCAGATACTTGCCGATGGGATCATCGAGCGAGACCCGACCCTTTTCGACGAGCTGGAACACCGCCACGGCGGTGAACATCTTGCCCTGGGAGGCGAAGAGAAAGGGGGTGTCGAGCCTAACGGGCGTCCTATGCTCCCGATCGGCAAGGCCCCAGGCGCGCGCGAGCAGCGACTGGCCGTGCTGTGATATGGCGACCACGCCCGAGAACTCGTCCGCCGCGGCGAGCCGATCGGCGAACCCGGTGAGAGCTGCGAGGGCCTCGGACTGCGACACCGGCAGCGCCTCATAGCGCAGGGTTTTCAGCTTCGGGGCATTCACGTCCTCCCGGGCGATCGTCAGCCGCCAGGTCGACGGGAAGTTGCGCTCACGCAAGAGCGCCGTCAGCTTGAGCGGATCATCCGCCTCTATGCGAATCAGGTCGAAGCCTCCTGATTCCTCGCGACTGTCGCGCGCGAAGCGGATATCCGAGTCGCCGAGGTAACGCTGCTGGAATGTCTCGAGCCCCTCGCTGTCACCTGAATTGAAGGTCGAGAGCCAGCTCTTAAGGATTTCCGTGTTGGGTTCGAGCGGCGAACCCGCCGCCGTGAGGAAGAGCGCCCCCAGCGCCACACCGATCCTGGCCCCCAAGCGTGCCCGCATGGTGCAGCCTGTCATCGAAGCGTTCTCGCGGTCAAGACAGCGCGCTTTGTGGCTTACCGGCGGTGACCGGCCAGGAGCGGTCGGTGGGCTCGACCACGCAGAGCTCCGCAAAGCGGACGGTGACTCAAGCGCACGAACCGCGGGGTTTGGTGGCCCTAATTGACCGGCTGCTGCACTTGCTGCCCGCGAACGCGCTCGATGGCCCAGCCAACTGCGGCCACCACTCGGTTTGGCTGCTCAAGCTGAATGTAGTGATGTGATTCGGCGACCAGCTGGTGCTCGCTGACGGATGACCAGGATGCCTCCTCATCCTGCATCTTCCGCCAAGCGGCTTCAAAGTCGTTAGGCAACCCGGGCGGTGGTAGACCTGCCGTTAGCACGAAGAGCGGCCTTGAGCCGATGATGTTCTTCGCATCTTCGGCGGCGGCGAATGTCTGAGAGTCGGCTTCCATCTCGTCGATCGCAGCACTGAACGAGATGGGAGCATAGGCGCTGATTATTTTCGTCGCACGAGCGGCCGCCGGATCCGGGGTCGGACTCATCAGTCGGAAGAGTCCAATCCATGAGAGCCCCTTCATGATCTTCATGGGCATGCTAGGGCTCGGTGGGTCCATCCCCAGCGCGTTTTTGAGACGGGCGGACTGCTCGGGGTGCGAGGAATCGACGAGAACCAGACCGGCTACCTCGGAGCCGAAATACTTCGTGTAAATTACGACATTCATTCCCCCTGCAGAGTGCCCGACGAGGACAAACGGTGGGCGCTCACCGGACTTCTCAAGTGCGGCATGCAGGTCGTACGCTTCGGCTTGGCCAGTATGTGGACCTGGTGTCGGGTCGCTCCAGAGTATTCCCGCGCGGCTGTATGTACAGGCGCGGCTTAGCTTCGCAACGTCGTCCTGCACCCGATACCAGCTCTGGGAACCGTTCAGATCCCGACCAGACTCGAACACGACTACGGGACTGCCGCTCCCTCGGCAGTTGAGTTGCAGGCGTCGCCCGCCGATATCCACAAGTTG
>DATKLO010000276.1:0-47979 GCA_035542375.1 Steroidobacteraceae bacterium
AAGGCCGGCTATGCCATCCTCACCCCAGCGATACGCACGGCTGCGGGCGTGATCGTGTGGGAAGTAGTCCCAGGCGTTGCCGTGCGGGCTGTAATCCTCGCGCACGGTGCCCCACTGACGCTCCGAGAGGTAGGGACCCCACTTCTTCCAGCCTTCACCGGCCGGATACGGCGTCTCGAGTCGATCGAGTTCAGCGCGCTTGTTCATTGAACGCTCCGGAGAAAATGCCACGCCCGCAGGGTTTCCGAGACACTCCAGGCCTGGGCGAAGCAGCCTCGTGGTGTGTGGGGCGAACTGCCGTCGAGGATCTCGCTGATGGTTCCAAGGCAACCCTCGCCAAGATGGGCGGCAATGGCAGCCAGCAGCCGCATGGCGTGGTTACGGTCCCGGTAAACGTGCCAGTGCGCGAGCACGAATGGGCCGAGCAACCAGCTCCACACCGTGCCCTGGTGATAGACGGCGTCACGTTCGGCCGGGCCGCCCTGATAGATCCCGGCATAACGGGAATCGCGCGGGCTCAGACTGCGAAGTCCGACGGGTGTCAGCAATTCGCGCGCGCAGGTATCCACGACGGCGCGGGCGCGATCTGCATCCAGCAGGCCGGTGCCGAGCGCCACGGCGAAGATCTGATTGGGGCGCAGGCTCGTGTCCACACGCCGACCGCGCGCATCGGTGGGCCCATCCGGACCATCAACGACGTCATACAGGTAGCCCCCTTCCTCGAACCAGAAGGTCGGGCCGAAGTTGTGCGCGACCCGGGCCGCCGCGCTTGCCAGATCCGTGGCGCCGGCGGTGTCCCCGATGAGCGCCGCCCATTGCGCCATCCGCGTCAGCGCGAAATGCCACAGCGCGTTGATCTCCACAGCCTTGCCGCTTCGGGGCGTGACCACCCAGTCGCCGACCTTGGCATCCATCCAGGTGAGCTGCACTCCGGGCTCGCCCGCGCGCAGCAGACCGTCCGCCGGATCGACCTTGATCGAGTAGCGCGTGCCGCGCCGATGCCACGAGATGATGTCCTTCAGCGTCGGATAGAGATCACGCAGCAGGTCCTGGTCATCGGTTGCGTCCAGGTAGGAGGCGACCGCGTGGAAGTACCAGAGGCCCGCATCGACGGTGTTGTATTCCGGTGCCTCGCCTCCGTCGGGGAAGCGATTCGGCAGCATCCCCTGACTGGTGTGGCGCGCGAAGGTGCGCAGGATTGCTGCCGCGTCCGCGGTCCGTCCGGAAGCCAGCGCCAGACCAGGGAGGGCGATCATGGTGTCCCGGCCCCAGTCGCTGAACCAGGGATAACCGGCGATCACAGTCTTCTCCTCCAGACGCGCCGTGCCGTGTGCATCGACTGCCGCCCGGCCGACGATGAACTGGTCTGCCGCCAGAGTCAGTTGGCGCACCCAGTCAGGTGTGTCGGTGGGAAGCGCCCCGAGCAGCGACTGCTTGCGTTCCACACTGCGAGCAAGGACGTGCGCCGGATCCTCGGCAGAGAGATCTTCCGCAGAGGCGGTGCAGGTCACGGCCTCACCCGGTGCCAGCCGGACCCGGAACACGCCGGGCCGGAACAGATCCTCCGTGGCGTCCAGTCCGCGCTCGGCCTCCTCACGGTGCCGGAAGGACCAGTACCAGTCAGGTGCCGCCGAGAACTCCCCGCGGTCGGCCAGGACCCGATAGCTTCGGGCCCCGGCGAATGCGGTGATGCGGCAGCCGCAGCGCTCGAGCCCGATCTCCAGCGGCCAGCCGCCGCGCGTGTGCGAGTGATAGTCCCGGTACGTGCACAGCGGGGTGAGCTCCAGATCCACCGGGGCGCTGCCGGCGACCAGGCTGAAACTGGCATACGCGGTATTCTGTCCATCCGCCATCCAGATCCGCTGCTCCAGCACCGCATCGTTGAAAGCGTAGGTCCAGACCGGCACCTGTTGCTCGAGCCTGAATCCGCTCAGCAGTTCGAATCCGCGCGGGCTGAGAGTGCCGTCCGCGAACTCATTGCAGCCGAGCGCGTGATACTCACCGCGATAGGCAGCGCCAGCCTCGATCTTCGCGACCATCAACACGCGCTCCACCGGCGGGCGCAACGAGGCGACCAGCAGTCCGTGATAGCGCCGGGTGTTGGCCTGGGAGACCGTCCCGGAAGCGAACCCACCGATGCCGTTGGTCACGAGCCATTCACGGCTGAGCGCCTGGGTGGCATGCGTGATGGTCGAGCGGGACAGAATCATGGCCGGATCCCCGGGATCTGCAGGTCGATGCGGTACAGGGCACTGCGCGCGCACAGGTACAGCGTGCGACCGTCCGAGCCGCCCCAGGCAAAGTTGTGGACCGGGCGCGGTGCAGTGATCGTGCCCAGATGGTGTCCACGGGCATCGAATATCCACACTCCGCCGGGCGCGGACAGATACAGGTTGCCGCGGACGTCGGCCTTCATTCCGTCGAGCGCGTCCTCACCGGCAATCTGTTTGGTCAGATCGATGAAGATCTCACCGCGCCCCACGGTGCCGTCGCGGTGGACGGGATACCGGGTCACGGTCTTGGCCGCCGGATCCCAGTTGCTGACATACAGGTACTTCTCGTCCGGGGAGAAGACGATTCCGTTGGGTCCCTTCAGATCACGCGTCAGCAGCCGCAGGCGACCGGATTTCCACAGGTACACGCCGCTGAACGGCAATTCCTTGCGCGGGTCGTCGAAGAAGCGCGGCAGGCCGAATGGAGGGTCGGTGAAGTAGAGGGCCCCGTCCGATCGGTACACCAGATCGTTCGGGCTGTTGAGACGCTTGCCTTCGTAGCGGTCGGCGAGGACGGTAAGGCTGCCGTCATGCTCCAGGCGCGTCACACGGTGACGACCGTGCTCATTGATCGTCAAACGCCCTTGGCTATCCAGCGTCAGGCCGTTGGACCCGGGCTGGCCGTATTCGGCGATATCGGCGCCATCGTAGCCGCTCCTGTCGCGGAATACGGTCAGCGGCTCGCCTTCGTGCAGCCGGTAGATGGTGTTGTGATTCGGATCGCTGAAGAGCAGCACCTGCTGGTCTCGCAGCCAGATCGGTCCTTCGGTGAACTGGAATCCTTCGGCGACCTTGTAGAGCTTGGCGTTGGGCGGGACGATCGCATCAATGGCCGGATCGTCGCGCTCTACCTGGACGTTGACCTCATGAGGTTCGACGGCAACCGGCGTCGCCAGCCCGGCCGCGAATTCCAGGCGCGCCTCGCGCACGAAAATGTAGTTGGTCGGCGCATCCGAGATGGGACCGTTCATGCCGAAGATCGCCAGCTGAATGGTCTGCCCCGGCTTCACGTGCCGGCCGATCAGCACCCGGTTGGGCGCGTTCCAGCCCGCCACCACGGAACCACCCTGTTGGCCGTAGGTGCGATCGAGTTCTCCGTCGACCCACACCTCCGCATAGTCGTCCAGTCGGGTCACGAACCACACGGATGCACCGCTCGGGTCGAATGTTCCGATCTTCGTGGGGATGGTCACGGCGATGCGGTACCAGTTGAAGGAGACACGGCCGGTACCGCGGCGGGCGCTCAGCGTCGTCGGCTGAATGGTTTCCCAGCCGGTGTCGTCAAAGTCGGCGCGTCCCGCATGGGGAACGATGTCATGTGTGTTGATGGCGACCCCGGTCGGTTGCCCGGCAGAGTCGGGTGCCCGAAACGAGGTTTCCACGATGGACGCATCGCTGTAGCGCCAGGCGCCGTTTACGGCGGCGACACCGGCCGTGGTCGTCAGGTCGATCATCGCCTCAACGCCCGCGGGCCGTTCCGCTGACGACGCGGTCGTGAGCGACGATGAAGACGATGAACTTGCGTCATCGGCATGGGTGATGGTGGAGGCGCCAAGCAGCATCCATCCGATCGCACCGACAGCCAGCGCCCGTTGGAAACTCAGCGCGGATCTGTATCCCGGCGCAAGTTGCGCACCGCCTGAATGTCCTGCCAGGTTGCGTATGAAACGAGTGATGGCACGGTTCATGATTGCCGGTCCGTGGAGGAGGTCGTGGAGGACTTGATCACGTAGTAGCGGAACGGCGTGTGGACCACCTTGAACCAGTGGGGCGTGTTTGCCGGAATGGTCAGGACGTCGCCGGCGGCGATTTCATTGACGGTGCCGCCATCGATTGCCGTGCCACGCGTCTCTCCCGAGGACACGTCACGCGGTTCGACGATCCGGCCACCGGTGATGACCGTGGCCGAACCCTGCAGCACATAGAAGATGTCGGTATCGGCCCTGTGCAATTCGGCCTGGCCCGGTCCATCGCGGCGACTGGCGTTGACGCTGTATCCGGGTCCCGCGACGAGCTGGTCACCGGTCGCACCATGAGAAAATGATGCGGCCACGTCCGCAGCGAGTACGTGATTGACCGAGGGAGTGATCGCGGCAGTCCGTTCCTGCAGGACCGCAGCGCCGGCCATGGCGACCTCTTCGTCCTGCTGTGCGCTCGCAGCGCCACTGACACCGATACCGCCGACGATGTCCTTTCCGGCGACGATCGGCACACCTCCCTGCAGGGGCGTGAACCAGGTGACGCCCGCGACCGGGATCATCGCAGCGCGCCCCTTGTTGATCGTTTCCTCGATTCCGCGCGTCGGTCGTTTGAAGGCCACGGCCGTCCGTGCCTTGCCTATCGAGATGTCGGAGCCGGCCGCGAAAGTTCCGTCCAGGCGTTCCAGATAAATCGTGTGTCCACCTGCATCCACGATGGCAACGGAGGCGCCAGGCGCGTTGTGAGCCTGGGCATAAGCGATTGCCGCGGCGGCAACGCGCTTGGCGCCCTCAAGTGTCAGCGTGGGCTGGTTGGCAACATCGGCGCTGGTTGCGGCCTGCGCCGCACCCAGAGAAAGACAGACTGTCAGGATCAGGCATTTCATGGGGTGGAACCTCGGATGGAAAGTCCAAGTCGCGCGTGCTGCGCGGCCAGATTGATGAATGCGGGTCCGGGAAACAGACCTGGTGTCGGGTCATGGGCGCGGCCGCTGACGTCGCGATTGAGGCGGCGGAGCGTCTCAGCGACGCGCTTGGGAGTGCCGAGGTCGCTCCAGCCGCAGGCGGCTGCAGCGACGACTCGCAACAGATGTTCGGCGCCTTGCATGATGGCGCGCGAGAAATCCATTTCCGGAAGTCGCTCGTAGAGCTCTTCCAGGGCCTTCACCGGATGCGGTCGGGCCAGGGCAGTCTCCATGTCCTCGACGCTGGCGGCCATCCGCTCGCGCAGCAGACCGAGCAGCGCGGTGCCGCTCGCGGCGAAGATGAAGCTGTTCCACAAGGCGCCCTGAGCGATCAACTCACAGGCCAGTCGCTGGTGCGGCTTTTCGACGAAGCGCTCCACCGCATGACTGCCGCAGGAGTCGGAAGGACCCGGAACGATGTAGCCCAATTCGGGATCGGGTTCGTCCGGCTCGATCCCGCACAGGACCAGCCCCTCGGTATGAGACCCGAGCAGCCGGGTCATCGCGCGCAGGCTGGAAGCCAGTGCGGGCTCATCCCGCACGTAATGGTCGGCGGGCAGGAAGATGATCTGCGCGAAGGGATCGCGCTCGAGAATGGACAGTACCGTCAGCAGCACGCCGTTTGCGGTGCCGCGATTGGACGGTTGCACAACGACGTTCCGAGCAGGCCACGACCACAGAGCGCGGCGCCAGAATCGGCGGTGTTGTTGGGCAACGATGATGCAGGTGCGATCACGCGGGACGATGCGCTGCGCCCGTACGAGCGCATCGCCAAGAAGTGAGCGCCCGCCATTCAGGGAGCAGAACTGCTTGGGTACCGGGTTGCCGCACGCATCAGTAGTGAGAGTGGCGAGGCGCGAGCCGCTGCCCGCTGCCAGTACCACGGCCCAGAGGTTCCGATGTGAATTCATCGCGAGACTCCGCGGGGCAGGGCGCGGCCCAGGCGGTTCCAGGAGAACCCGCGCGCCGCGCGCGTGCGCCAGCGCGAATGCTCGAGCGCCTGAGTCGCGGCGAGAGCCACCGGATACCAGGTGGGTCTGGTGCGCAGGCCCTGCAGGCCGGGTTCGGGATCGAAATGCAGTAGCGGATCGGATCTGCTGTTCACGGCATCTGCTCCGGCTGGCGCCAACGTGACAGGACCTCGGTGAGTCAGGTCACGCTGGCGCCGCACTTTCACTTGGTTGGGGTGGGGTCCTTCACCTTGACGACGCGGCCGCCGGCGATGCGCTCGCAGGTGCCCTTCGGCAAATAGATCCAGGCCTCGGCCATGGCGTCCGCGCTGGCATGTCCGTGGCAGGCGTTGGTGCTGGTCGCGCAATCGTTCTTGCCGGCCTTGGTGATGCCCGCACACTGTTCCTGTCCATCATCGGCGGCGAACGCGCTGCTGGCGACGGCCACACCCGACAGGGCGAATACGCCGGCGATCGCGGCACGGATCAACGTGTCATGTTGTTTCATATCTGCTGGTTCCTCGTATGGTGTTGGTTGGTGCGACTCGCGGTCGCGCTCGGGACTGATAAAGCAATGGCCATGCCAGACGCCACGCCCGCGAACCGCGCTGCGTGCAAGTCGCGGAAGAATCAGGTGTTTGTGGCGTTCGGGGGAGTAGACCGGCGCGCGGCGCCGAAAATGGCACGGACCGTGTGCGCCACGCCGGCCGCAATCCGCTGCGGCGGGGCGCAGTCCGCTGCGGCGCTGGGGGCGGGAACGCCTGTCAGGTCGAGCCCGAAGTCGGCGCGGAAGTCAGAGCGGAAGTCAGAGCGGAAGTCAGAGCGGAAGTCGGGCCGGTCCGCTTCGGTCAGGGAGGGACCGGCCGCCGGACCCGGAGCCGTGGTGTTGAAGTCAGGACGCCGCTTCGTCCGGCAGGTAGTCGTCCCGGGTGATGCCCAGCTTCTTCATGCGGAAGCGCGTGGTGCTGGCATTCATGTTGAGGAGCCGGGCGGCGCCCTTCGGCCCTTCTATGACGCCACGGGTTCTCTTCAGCATGGCGATGATGTGGCTGCGTTCGATGGCCTGGATTGATTCGGGCTTCGGAGCGGAGTCGGCGGTGTCGGAGGCGGGAGTCGCTGCAATGTCACCCCGCGGGGCGGCTGAGGGTGCTGCCGGCGTCACCTGGCCCGCACCGGCACGGGCGGGCGGGCCCAGAGTCCAGTTGATCTCGAGGTCGGGTCCGTCGCTGAGCACCGCCGCGCGTTCGATAGTGTTCTGCAGATCACGGATATTGCCCGGCCACGCATGCTGTTGCAGCGCGACGAGGGTGTCCGGGGAGATGCGCGCAAATGCCTTGCCGAGCTTGCGTGCCATTCGGCGCATGAAGTGCTCTGCCAGGATCGCTATGTCCTCGCGGCGCTCGCGCAGCGGCGGCAGGTCGATCGGAAAGACATTCAGGCGGTAGAAGAGATCGGAGCGGAATCTGCCGGCGGCGCAATCCACCGTCAGATCGCGGTTGGTGGCCGCGACGACGCGCACGTCAACCTTGAGGGTTTTCGAACTGCCCACCGGCTCGAACTCCCGTTCCTGCAGGACGCGCAGGAGCTTCGCCTGTGTGTCGAGCGGCAACTCGCTGACTTCGTCGAGAAACAGGGTGCCGCCGTCGGCCAGCTCGAATCGTCCGACGCGCCGCTCGGTAGCGCCGGTGAAGGCTCCCTTCACATGCCCGAACAGTTCGCTTTCGACCAGGCCTGCGGAGATGGCGCTGCAATTGAGTTTGATCAGGGGCCTGTCCCGCCTGGGGCTGCCCTCGTGCACCGCTCTTGCGATGAGTTCCTTGCCGGTTCCCGTTTCACCGTGTATCAGCACCGTGGTGTCCGTCGGCGCCACGGCGGCCACCTGGCGCAACGCCGCTTGCAGGGCAGGGCTGGAACCAATGATCTCGCCCAGGTTCACCGCCTCGGCGATCTCCTGTTTGAGATAGCGATTCTCCTGTTGCAGCCGGCTCCTGAGACTTTCCACCTCCCTGAGTGCCGCGGACAGCTCCAGCGTGCGGGCGGCGACCCTGGATTCAAGATCACGGTTGGCCCGCTCCAGCTCGCATTCGAGCATCCGCCGGGCCAGATGGGTACGCACGCGTGCCAGCACCTCCTGGTATTGGAATGGCTTGGTCACATAGTCGTCCGCGCCGGCCTCGAACGCCCGTACCTTGTCCTGGGTATCGGCCAGGGCGGTCATGAAGATCACTGGCAGCTTGGCGAGCTGCGGCACCGCACGGATGCGCTGGCAGGTCTCGAACCCGTCGATCCCGGGCATCATGACATCCAGGAGCACCAGGTCCGGCTGCGCGTACTGGATCTGTTCCAGCGCGGTCTCGCCATCCGGCGCCACGCGCACCCGATAACCGGCCTGCGAGAGCGTCTCGAGCAGAAAGCCAATGTTGGCTCGGGTATCGTCGACGACCAGGATGGAGGGCTGCAGGGATTCCTTCATGCGTGACCGGACCTCGCGCTCTGCAGGACACTGCGCACGCCCTTCATGTCGAACTCGCGCGCCAGTCGCTGCACCTCGAGGTAGACGGAGGCACCGCCCGGATCGCTGTCGGCCGCCTGTGCGGCGCGGCTGACGAGTTCCTTCACATCTCCCTGCATGGCGAGATCTTCCAGCGTACTGGCCCATTCGGGGCTCACCGGTGCTGCGATGACCGCCGGCTGCGCGTCATCCCAGGTGCCAACGGTATCCGGACCCTCCGTGTCGACTTCCAGCCGGACGGTGAACCGGCTCCCGCGCCCCATCGTGCTGTCAACCTCGACAGTGCCGCCCATGGCACCCAGCAACCGGCGTGTAATGGGCAGGCCGAGCCCGGTACCTTCGATCCTGGAGCTCGCACCGGTGCGCACGAATGGTTCGAATATCCGGCTCAGGTCCTCCGGCGCAATGCCGGGGCCGGTGTCCTCGATCAGGAAACACAGCTCGTATCGACCCGCAGACGTCTCTCGGCCGGAGACGCCGAACGTGACAGCGCCCCGTGAAGTGAATTTGACCGCGTTGCCCAGAAGGTTGAGGAGCACCTGGCGCAAGGCGCGCTCATCGACATGGATGCGGCGGGGCAGGTCCGGAGCCACGCGGTACGTGAACTCCAGGCCCGACTGCAGCGCGCGTACCTTGGCGAGGTTGGCCACGTGCTTCAGCAGCGGCGGCACTTCCACGATATTGGTCTGCAAATCGAGCCGCCCCGCTTCGATCCTGGCCAGGTCGAGCAGATCGTTGATGAGCGTCAGCAGATGTTCACCGGAGCGCTCGATCACCTCGACACTCTCGAGCTGCGCGCGCCCGAGCGCCGCATCGCGCTTGAGGAGCTGGGCGTAGCCGAGGATGCCGTTGAGCGGTGTGCGCAACTCGTGACTCATGTGGGCGAGAAATCTGCTCTTGGCTTCGTTGGCGGCCTCTGCGGCCTGTTTGGCCTTCGCCAGCTGTTCCTCCATGTCGAGACGCGCGGCCACTTCACGGCGCAGGGCGGCGTTGGCCTTCTGGAACTGCGCGTTGGTGTTCTCCAGGCGGCTCTCGTGGTCGCAGCGCTTCAGTTCCCCGGCAGCCCGGTTGGCAAACAGGCGCAGGATGCCGAAATCCATATCATTCCAGTCCCGCTCGCGGATGTCCTGCACGGCAATGTGACCGATGATGCCGGCTGTCTCATCCACGATGGGTATGGCGAGGTAGCTCAGTGTCCCCAGCTGCTCCAGGATTTCGCGGGCGGCCGGGAACAGCTGCGCGACGTTGCGCGGGAAAGCGGCGATGTTGCCGTCGAGCACGCTCTCGCAGGGCGAGCCGGCCAGATTGAAGCGGCCCGGGGGGCCAAAGCCGCCGCCAACCCAGATGGCGAGGATCTCCGCTTCATAGCGGTCAGGATCGAACTTGCAGACGAATACCGTGGCGGCCTGCAGCGCGCGGTTCAGCGAGCGGACCAGGTCGCGGAAGAAATCGATGCCGGTGTTGGAGGTGATGCCCTCGTTCAGCACCCGCACCAACTCGGCCACGTGTTCGGTGCGACCCCGGGTGTTCGCCAGCTCGTCCTCGGTGCGCAGCCGCTGCGTGACCTCCTGGCGAAGTTGCGCATTGGCCTTCTGCAGTGCGAGGTTGGCGGATTCCAGGCGCTTCTCGTAAGTGCGCCGGCCCAGTTCCGCGCTGGCGCGGATGGAAAAGATCTGCAGGACCTCGTAGTCGACATCGCCCCAGTCGCGCTCCCTGCGGTCCAGCACCGCCAGGTGGCCCTGCACCTTGCCCGATTCGTTGCACAGCGGGATGGCCAGGAAACTCTGCGCCCCGATGCTGGCGAACCAATTGCGGTCCTTGGGGAACATTTCCTGGATGTTGCGCGGGAAGGCGACGATCTGGTTGTCGAGCACGCACTCGCAGGGCGTCCCCGACAGGTTGTAGACGAACGGCTCGCCGAAGTCACCGTCGCGCCAGTAAGCCAGCGCACGCGCCTCGTAGGTCTCGCCGGTGATCTCGGAGACGAAGGCGCAGCTTGCCTCCAGTGTCTGCGCGAGCAAACGTACGAGGTGACCGAGAAAGGCCGTACCCGTCTGCGTCGCGATGCCCTCATCGAGGGCACGCAACAGCTTCAGTGCCTGGAGTTCCGCCATGTTCGCCCGAGTGCTCCTGGCGACAGACTACACCCGCTCAGGCCGGGAGTGCAGGGCTGAACGGACGGCAGCGGCGTGCGTTGCGATTCTCCAGCCAGGTGTCGAGCGCCATCCGGCCCGGACCGAACACGGCCAGCACCAGCAGCATGAAACCCCACAATATGTGCTGTCCCAGCGCCGCTTCGGAACCCTCGGCCAACAGTACCTGCCGGTAGGAGATCACGGCCATGGCGTTCACGAAGAAGGCTCCCAGGGCGCCGACGCGGCTGAACAGCCCCAGAAACAGCAGGACCGGGAAGAACAGCTCGCCGCCGGCTCCCGTGACCGCGGCGATCTCCGGCGGCAACACGGGGACGTGGTACTCGCTGCGGAACAGCTCCAGGGTGCTGCTCCAGGAGGTGACTTTCAACAGGCCGGACTTCCAGAACTGCCAGCCGACGTAGTAGCGGGTCGCGAGCAATACAGGCGTACGCAGATGATCGAGCGCCCGGCCGAGGGCGGCGTGCAGCGCAGTGAGATCGAGCAGGCGGTTCATGACGGGATTCCTCGGTGTCAGGTTGCGGGCAGGTACGCGGTGGCCAGTGCACCGCGCGAAATCAACAGGCGCAGGGCCCGACCCAGATCGAAGGCGCTGTCGAGCGCGCGGCAGCGGTCCAGGGCCTGGGACAGATTCTCGCCGTCCTCGAGAGCCTCGAGCAGCTCGAACTCTGCGGCGCTCAGGCGGGTCATCTCCACACCCTCGGGTGTGCGATGGGCCAGGAGGAAATCGGCACCGGCGCCGAGATCGATGTGTTCATCGGTCGCCGCGCCGGGCTGATTGGCCATCCAGATCCGCAGGACGGGGAAGACCGATCGGACACGGCGACAGGAAGGATTCAGGCTGAAGCGCAATTCGCCGTAAGCATCCGCAGGGATCGCTCGCAGGGCGGACGGCTCGAGAGCGGGAATCTCTGGCGCCAGAAGCGACTGCTGACAGGCCCACTCGAGCGCGGCGACGTCCGGCAGGTACGCGTATTCGCTGGTTTCGAAGCGTCCGTGCAGGAAGCCGGGGAAGTCAGCACCGATCCGGTTGAGGTCGCCGCAGCGGGAAGGGTATTCGCGCTGAAAGGCGCGCGCGAGCTGGCCAAAGCATTCCTTGCCCACCAGGCGCTGCAGAACGGGGAAGCCGAGCTCCAGGGCCTTCGCAAACCCTTCCGTCAGATTGTTGCGGTAGATCCCCAGGCGCTCTTGCGCCGACAGCGCATTCGTACACGGTCCGCTCGACGTGTCATGGCCCGTATGGATCCAGGGCGCCATCGGTTCGACATGTCCGTCAAACAATGCGGCGCAGAAGCGCGATTGCAGTTCACGCAGCGGCAGCATGCAGATCCTCCGCGATCGAGTCCGCCTTGCGCGCTTCGGCCAGCAGGACGTCGAGCGATGGGATGTCCGCGTCCCACTCGATGAGCGCGGGTACGCCAGGGAACCGCCGGGTGGCGGCCGAGTAGATGTGCCACACTGCCTCGCAAACAGGTCGATCATGCGTATCGATGCGAATTTCGCGCGTACCGACGCGGTTGACGCTATGCCCGGCGAGGTGGATTTCCTGTACGGCCTCTACCGGCAGCGAGTCGAGATAGGTGTACGGGTCGAATCCGTGGTTACAGGCATTGACGTACACATTGTTGACGTCGAGCAGGATGGCGCATCCGGTCTCACGACACAGACTCGCCAGGAAGTCCCACTCCGTGAGTTGTGAGCAGGTGAACTGCAGATAACTGGAGACGTTCTCGATCAGGAGCTGCCGGCCAATGAGCTCCTGCACCGCGGTGACTCGCGCCGCCATGTGCCGCAACGCTTCGTCGGTGTACGGGAGCGGCAGCAGATCATTCGTGTATCGACCGCCGACCGAACTCCACGACAGGTGCTCTGAAACGCGCAGCGGCTCGATCTCCCGCACGAGGCGCGCGAGCTCTCCCAGATGCGCTTCACTGAGGGGGTCGGTCGAGCCCAGCGACAGGCCGACTCCGTGCAGGCTGATGGGGTAATGCTCGCGGATGGCGCGCAGCGTCGCCCCTGGCGTCCCGCCGAAGTAATTCTCGCTGTGAGCCTCGAACCAGCTCACTGCCGGCCGCCTCGCGATGATCTGCGCGTGATGCTGGGCCCGCAGGCCGATACCGGTCCGCAGTCGCGGCCTATCAGACCGGTCCGGAGCCCGAGCACCTCTCTCACCGGTGAGAGGGGAGAGAGGAGTCGGGGTGGCTGGGGCCCAGGTGCTCACGGTGTCAGGCAGAAGTTACTTGCCGGGAGTCAGGCTGCCGCCGACCAGGCGCACGCAGGTGCCCTTCGGCAGGCTGACGAACTCCTTCGGGCTGCCGTCCTTGCTGGACTGACCGGCGCAGGCATGCGCAGCACCGGCACAGTCGTTCTTGCCGGCCTTGGCCACGCCGTAACACTTTTCGCTCGAGCCGGCATCGGCCGAGAACGCGGGGCCGGCCAGCATGAACAGGCTGCCGACGGCCGCGGCGATCAAAGCGGTCTTGGAAGTCATCTCAAAGGTCTCCTCGGTTGGTTTGCAGGGTTCCAGGCGCGTCAGCGCGACTGGCGGGTACTACAAAGCAACACCCGTGCCAACCGTGGAGGATGTGGGAAATCAGTCAGTTATGCGTGTGGAGAGCGCCGGCCACCGCGGCTGGTGGCCGCGTCCCGCAACCCATTGCGGCGGCCGCAGCCGGTTGCGGCTGCTGTCAGGAAGGCGGGCGGCTCAGCTCATAGACCGATAGCGTGAGCGCGGAGGCCAGATTCAGCGACTCAACCGCGCCGCTGCCTGTGATGGCGAAGGGTCGGGCGCCGAGGCTTGCGAGAGACTCGCGCGGCAGGCCGCGTGCCTCGTTGCCAAAGAGAAAGCAGTCGTGGGCGCGGAAGTCCGCGGAACTCACGGATTCACCTGTCATGTCCAGGCAGGCGATGCGATTGAAGCGCTCGCGCACGGACTGCATGGGCACGTCGACCTCAACGGGAACGTGAAAGATCGCACCCGCGCTGGCGCGCACGACCTTCGAGTTGTGGGGATCGACGCTGCCGGGACTGAGGAGGCAACGAAAGCCACCGAACCAGGCCAGCGTGCGCAGGATCGTGCCGAGGTTGCCGGGGTCCTGGACTTCGTGGAGATAGATCGAGCGCTCGCCGGGTTGGGCAGGCGGCGGAGCCAGTATGGGAACCACTGCCACGATTCCCTGCGGGGTCTTCGTTTCCGCCAGCTGCGCCATGCGCGGCTTGCTGATCAAGTGAGTCACGAAGGGACTGCGCCACCTCTCGTGTGCGCTCGTGACGTACAACTCCGACTTGCGCAGTGCCGGATTGCGCGCCGCCGCTTTCTGCAGCTCCAGGACCGAATGTTCGCCCTCCACCAGGAAGTGGCCGAGGGCATCGCGGCCCTTCTTCTGATGGAGCCGATACAGATCGTCGAATTTCATCGCGCGGTGCCGTCCGCGGACGTTGGCAGGCCGGAGGTGGACGTCTTCGCGAGCATCGACCTGGCAACCGCCTCGGCGACCTTGATGCCGTCCACACCCGCGGACAGGATGCCGCCGGCGTAGCCTGCACCTTCGCCGGCGGGATAGAGGCCGCGGATGTTGAGGCTCTGGCAGGTCCCGTGATCGCGCGTGATCCGCAAGGGTGCGGAAGTTCGCGTTTCCACTCCGGTCAGCACCGCGTCGTCGCGGTCGAAGCCGCGGATCTGGCGTCCGAACACCGGCAGGGCCTCGCGGATCGCTTCAATCGCGTAGTCGGGAAGTGCCGTCGTCAGGTCACCCAGCCTGACGCCAGGCTGGTAGGAAGGTTCGACCTGACCAGGCTGTGTCGAGGTTACACCGCGCAGGAAATCACCGACGAGCTGTCCCGGTGCGCAATAGTCGCTGCCCCCAAGCACGAACGCGTGAGACTCGAGTCGCTCCTGCAGTTCGATACCCGCGAGCGGTCCACCGGGGTAATCGGCTTCGGGGCTGATGCCCACGACGATTCCGGCATTGGCGTTGCGCTCATTGCGGGAATACTGGCTCATGCCGTTGGTCACGACCCGCTCCGGCTCCGAGGTTGCAGCGACCACGGTACCGCCAGGACACATGCAGAAGCTGTAGACGGCCCGCCCGTTGCTGGCGTGGTGGACCAGTTTGTAGTCGGCGGCACCGAGCGCCGGATTACCGGCGTACCTGCCCAGGCGCGCCCGGTCGATCATGGATTGCGGATGCTCGATCCGCAATCCAATCGAGAACGGCTTGGGCTCGAGAAACACCTCGCGTCGCGCGAGCATGCGGAAGGTGTCGCGCGAGCTGTGCCCCGGGGCGAGCACGACGTGTCGGCTCATGAGATGCTCACCGTTGGACAGTATCACTCCTTCAATCTGGCCATTCTCGAGCAACAGGTCCGTTACCCTGCTCTCGAAGCGCACTTCTCCACCGAGCGAGATGATCTCTTCGCGCATGCGCTCCACGACGCCCGTCAGCCGGAATGTGCCGATGTGAGGCTTGCTGACGTACAGGATCTCCGCCGGTGCGCCGGCGCGGACGAATTCGTGTAACACCTTGCGACCGTAGAACTTCGGATCCTTGATCTGGCTGTAGAGCTTGCCGTCGGAGAACAGGCCCGCGCCGCCCTCGCCGAACTGCACGTTGGATTCCGGAGTCAGCTGCTTCTTGCGCCATAGCGCCCAGGTGTCGGTTGTGCGCCGGCGAACCTCGCGGCCCCGCTCCAGTACGATGGGCCTGAAGCCCGCCTGAGCCAGGATCAGTGCGGCGAATACGCCGCACGGCCCGAAGCCGATGACGACCGGTCTCTCCTTCACATCGGCCGATGCGTGCCCGACGGGGTGATACGCCGTGTCCGGGGCGGGGTGAACGTTTCGGTCGCCGGCCATGCGCCGGAGAATTCCGGTCTCGTCCCGTGCGGCCAGGTCGACGATATACACGAAAGTGATCGTCTCGCTGCGGCGGCGCGCGTCGTAGCTGCGCTTGAAGACGGTGAAATCAAGCAGATCGCCGTCCGGAATCTTCAGCCGGCGCAGGATGGCTGCGCGCAGAGCCTGCTCATCGGCTTCGAGCGGCATCGACAGTTCGGTGATGCGGATCAGGCGGATATCCTGGGCCGGTCATGTCCGGCAGAGGAGTTCAGATCAGCTCAAATGCAGCGCCATTATAGCGTCAGCGGGCCTCAGGCGGCTGCCTGCCGTCAGCCCGGATCCCGTATCCTTCCGGACCCATGGCACGATCGAAAAGCAGCGGCCAATGGCTGCAGGAGCACGTCAACGATCCTTACGTCAAGCAGGCGCAGAAGGACGGCTATCGCTCGCGCGCCAGTTACAAGCTCCTCCAGCTCAATGAGAAGGACCATCTGCTGCGGCCCGGGATGTTCGTTCTGGATCTGGGCGCCGCCCCGGGCGGGTGGTCGCAGGTGGCAACGCGACTGGTAGGACATCAGGGGCGGGTGCTGGCCACCGACATCCTGGCCATGGAGCCGCTGCGTAACGTGGAATTCATCCAGGGTGACTTCACGGAGGAGGCCGTGCTGGAGCAGATCATGGCAGGCCTGGGTGGCCGCGCGCCCGATCTGATTCTCTCGGACATGTCGCCCAACATCAGCGGCATCGACTCGGCGGATCAGGCTTCATCCATCTACCTGGTCGAGCTGGCATTGGATCTGGTCCGAAAAGTGCTGAAGCCGCACGGCGATTTTGTCGTGAAGGTGTTCCAGGGGGAAGGATCGGATGCCTACCTGAAGGACCTGCGCACATCATTCGAGAAGATTTTCGTCCGCAAGCCGGCCGCGTCGCGTGCGCGGTCGCGAGAGGTGTACGTGGTCGCGCGGAGGTTCAGAGGAACTTAGCAACGGCTGCTGGCCGCCCCGCAGGGCACGGCTTGCGCGCCATCTCGCCCCCTGCGATGCCGGCTAGAAATTTAATATAATCAGCAATCTATGGTTTCATGCTCACCGGCTTGACCTTCTAGTCCCGGTGAGGATACTGGGGCTATGGACTGGCGAACTCGAATCAGCATCGATCCGGCGATCTGCCACGGCAAGGCATGCATCAAGGGCACCCGTATCATGGTGTCCGTGGTGTTGGATAACCTGGCTGCGGGTCAAACCCCCGATGAGATTTCCCGCCTCTATCCAACCCTGCGTAGGGAAGACGTGACGGCTGCAATCGCGTACGCGGCGGAGCTGGCGCGCGAGCGTGTCGTGCTGACCGCGGCGTGAAATTTAAGATTGACGAGAATCTGTCGCCTTCACTGGCGACGATGTTCGAAGCGACCGGACACGACGCTCACTCGGTGGTCCGACAAGCACTGGGCGGCCAGCCAGACGAACACATCATCGATGTGTGCAGCCGAGAGCAGCGCGCCCTCATTACATTAGACTTGGATTTCTCCAATATCCTGACGTACCCACCGGCGAAGTATCCGGGCATCGTCGTGTTCCGCTTGCCGAACCAGGCGCATGTCACGATCGAAGCCGCAATCCATCGTGTATTGGATCTACTGCCACAGGAATCTTTGACGGGCACGCTCTGGATTGTGGAAGAGCGTCGCATCCGCATTCGCGATTGACGTTGGGCGGAGCAGGCAGGCTGCTTATGACACGGACGGCGGCAACAGTGAAAGCGGCGCTTTCGCTACCCGCTGCCGAGGTCAATTTGCGAGAATTGCGGCTGCCCGCATGTATTGAGCGCCCGACCGGAGACACAGTGGTGACCCCGACACATACCATCCACCGCCACCGGCATCACTGCGGCTGGGACAACTCCATCGTCCCCACCTTGCGCATCGCGCCGGGTGAAGCTGTGGAATTCGAAGTCCACGACGCGTCGGGCGGTCAGCTCAACCGCAAATCGGACGCATCATCGATCGCGAAGCTGGACTTCGGCAAGATCAATCCCGTGACCGGACCGGTCTACGTGGACGGCGCGGAGCCGGGGGATGTTCTCAAGGTGACATTGCTCTCCTTCAAGCCGTCGGGATGGGGATGGACGGCGAACATTCCGGGGTTCGGGCTGCTGGCGGAGGACTTTCCGGAGCCGGCGCTGCGGGCCTGGGAGTATGACGCGCAGTCGCTGGCGCCTGCGATGTTGGGCCGCTGGGGCCGGATTCCGCTGAAGCCGTTCACCGGAACAATCGGGGTCGCGCCTGCCGCGGCGGGTGTGCACAGCGTGGTACCTCCAAGGCGAGTGGGCGGCAACATGGACGTGCGCGATCTGGCGCAAGGCACCGAGCTCTTTCTGCCCATAGAAGTCCCAGGCGCGTTGTTCTCGGTCGGCGATACGCACGCCGCGCAAGGAGACGGGGAGGTGTGCGGGACGGCGATCGAGAGCGAAATGTCGGTGGCGCTGAAGTTCGACCTGATCAAGCAGACTCCGCTGGCTTTCCCACGGTTCAGGACCCCGGGTCCGGTCACCCGCCACATCGATTCGAAGGGTTACGAGGTCACGACGGGAATCGATCCGGATCTCATGACCGCCGCGCGCGGTGCCGTGCGCTCGATGATCGATCTGTTGGGCCGCCAGCATGGGATGCCGGCGATGGAGGCCTACATGCTGTGCAGCGTGTGTGCGGACCTGCGTATCAGCGAGATCGTCGACCTGCCCAACTGGACGGTGTCGCTGTACCTGCCGAGGCTCGTGCTGGAATAGCGGGCGGTCTGCGGCGCGTGCGGCCTCTGTCGGCCGGGACCGAGGTACGTCGCCTGCTGGAATAGCTCACCGCGCCAGCTGAAACCGCTCGAACCGCTCCAGCGCGGACTCAATCACGGGCCCGTCGGCCCGCTTCGAGGCGTGCCGCGTCCAGTTCCATTTCTGGACCAGCAGGCGACCGCGCTCGCGGTCGGTCTTGAGGTCCAGTCCGGCGACGATCCGGTCGCCCAGCAGCACCGGGCAGACGAAGTATCCGTATTTGCGTTTCGCCTTCGGCAGATAGGCCTCGAAGCAGTGCTCGTACTCGAAGAACAGCTGCAGGCGCTTGCGTTGGTTGACGAGCGGATCGAACGGTGACAGCACGTGCACCGTGTCGTTGGAGATCTCAGGCAGCTCGCCCAGGGTCTCGAGTGTTTCGGGCCGGGCCCAGTGCGGCAACTTGTCCGCACCCTCGACCGCTACCGGCACCAACTCGCCGCGCCTTACGCGACGGTCGATAAGCCGCCGAAGCGCCGGCTTGCGCCCCGCATCGAGATAGCAGACCGAATCCGGACTGACGAGGCCTTGCGCCTGCAGGGCACGATCGAGCAGATAGCCGAGCGTTTCCTGCTCTGAAGCCGACCGTGGCGGCCGCTGCCAGCCGAAGTGGCGGCTGATCAGTTCATAGGTCTTGACCATGCCGCTGCGCGCGCTGATGGTAAGTTGCCCGCGAAAAAACGCCAGCTCGAGTGCGTGTTTGGATGGTTTGCGACTCGCCCAGGCGTGCGCCTTGTCCACGAGCACCTTGTCGTCCATGTCGCGGACCGACAGAGCGCCTTGGTGGCGTATGCGACGCATGACCCTGCGCACGTCCGGTTCGGTGACTCGCGCAAACCAGACGCTGCGCCGTTTCCAGTAGCGCTTCATGTCGCGCACGTAGAACCGCAGAGTCTCGGTCGGGATGTAGGACAGCGCGTGCGTCCAGTACTCGAACACTGTCTTGTCCACTGATTGCGCCTGCTGCAGATACTCGCGGCGGTAATCCGGTATGCGTGCAAACAGAATGTGGTGGTGGCACCTCTCGATCACGTTGATCGTGTCGATCTGCACGTAACCCAGATGCCTGACCGCGGCCGGGACGGCCTGCGGACCGTCGCCGAATGGCGCGGGAGTATCGAGACGTTGCGCGCGCAGCCAGATTCGTCGCGCCTGCGCCTTGGAGATGGCGACCGGCGCGGGGCGAGCGGAACTTCCCATCAGCGATCCACCTTCCGCGTCAACCCCAAGGTTCACCTCATCTGCACGATCCGCCCGGCCGCCGCATCAACCCGCCGAATCCACCGCACCCTCTGGCGCGCCGCGCTTGAGCACGTCGGGCAGTGGCTGCCCCTTCTCAGTGAACAACATCGACACGGAATTCAGACAGTGCCGCTCCCCCGTAGGGGGCGGACCATCGGGGAAGACGTGTCCCAGGTGGCTGCCGCAGCGAGCGCAGACTTCCTCCACGCGGACCATGCCGTAGCTGGTGTCGCGCAGGCGGCGGATGTGCGACTCGTCGTAGGGCCGGAAGAAGCTCGGCCAGCCGGTACCCGAATCGAACTTAGCATTGGACCGGAACAGGGGCAGGCCGCAGAAGCGGCAGGTGTAGGTGCCGTCCTTCTTGTTGTCGAGGAACACTCCGCAGAACGGCGCTTCGGTGCCGTGCTGGAGCAGCACCCGGCGTTCATCGCTGCTGAGCCCGGCAGTGATGTCGCGTCGCTGGGCATCGGTGGGCGGGGTCAGGTCGAACTTCGTCATGGCATGGCCCTGCATCGGTGATGGAACAGGATTGTTGGGGCTTTCCGTGCCCATTGCAATTCGCCTGCCGCTGTCGCAAGGTCGGCCTGCGCCGGAAGAACACAACGAGCCCATACCGGCAAGCGAGGTGCGGATGTCCAGCCTTCGATCGGTCCCGTATGCCGGCGCCCTGGCGATGCTTCTGATGGCCTCCGCGGGGTCACAAGCTCAGGAGGCGTCCCGTGAGGATGCCTCGCCCTGTACCGGCTCGGCGCCTGAACCGGGCCAGTCATCCTTCTGGAGCGTTGCCTTCTGTAACCGGACCGGGCACGACGTGGTACTGCAGTTCCACGACAACGACTGCCCGGCACAGAACTGGAGCCACCGCGGTGACGTCTATCAGCGGCTGCTGAAGCGCGGTGAGTCCGCGAACTTCAACCTGTGTTATGCGAACGAACCAAAGACGACCGCCAAGCCAGCTCCGGGCACCCCCACGCTGCGCATACCCGGCGGCAAGGGTGTTGTGACAACCTGGAACGTCGTGGGCGACTGTGGTGACCGAAGCGATCATCTCTACCAGGACGCCCGCACGTTCTACGATCGGGGCGACTACAAATCCGGAATCGTCCTGCTGCAGTATCCCGCCGGTGCCCCGCACTGTGTGATGGGCGCGTCGTCGTCTACCGCAGCGGCTTCGGCAGCCGCTCCTGCAGTTGCAGCGGCTCCGGCCGTAGCGGCGATGGCTCCCGCGAGGCCAAATGGGGTTGCTGCCTCGGCGCCCCCCGCAGCCGCGGCCGCACCTGCTACACCAGCGCCTGCACCGGCTACGACAGTTGCAGCTACCGCCGGTGCAGCTGCCGCACAGACTGCGAGCGCCGCACCGTCAGCGCAGTCCGGCGCTTCTGCCGCGCAATGGGCCAGCCTGCGGCCACCAGCGCCCGCTGCAGGCGCGGAGCGCCCCGTGATCACTCCCGTAGCCGACACGACCGATCGGTTCGGCGTGACGGTGCAGGTCTTCGCCGTCAACGAAGCGGGTAACCCGAATTACCGCTGCAAACTGCAGTTGCAACTCGGATTCACCGATGGTGCTTCCTATGTTGACAGGGTGCAGGTCGACGTGCCCGCCGGAGACCATGATGCCCCGGTGACGACGCGCCGCTACGGCAAGTCCGTCTCCAAGGTGTCGCTCGGCTCGCAGAAGTGCTCGGCGATGTAGCCGCCGGGCCGCTCGATCACTGCGGCGCCTTGCCCATTCCGGTGCCGCGCGCCTTCAATTCCTCGTAGACGATGGCGAGCAGGTAGGGCTGCTTGATCAGATTTCCGCCCCACTTGCGATCCAGGTCGTCCAGGGGGTGTGAAGCCAGCAGCTGCTCCTCGGTCATGCCCGCATCCACGGCGTGGGCCACCCGCTTACGGACTTCCCGCAGCATGGCCTGGTATTCGCGCACGTCGTCGCGGTTCGCAAGCGGCCCATGCCCCGGAATGATCTTCGTCCCCGGGCCGCACAGCTTGTACAGTGTGTCGTAGAAGGCGATCATGCCGTCGATCGTGCCGCCGTGAGGCTGGTCGATATCGGGATAGAAACCGTGGAAAAACGTGTCGCCCGTCTGAATCACATCCGCTTCGACGAATCGCACGATGAGATCCCCGTCCGTATGGGCGGGCGGGGCATGAATGATCTCGACGGTCTGCCCTGCGATGTGGAATTGCGTCCCGGTGCCAATCGTCACAGAGGGGATGCCCGCAGGATCCGGCGCGTAGGGCTGCCCTTCGGTGCCGCTTGCCTGTGCCTCCACGATGTGCCGCCGCGTCTCCGGACTGGAGTAGATCACCGTGCCGGCCCTGGCGAACAGCGCATCGCCGCCCACGTGATCCCAATGCCAGTGAGTGTTGATCAGGTAGCGGATCGGCCGCCTGGAGATGTGCGCCACGGCGGCGAGTACCTTCGCGTGCAGCTGCGGCCACTCCGCATCCACCAGGAACACTCCCTCGTCTCCGGCGAGCACCCCGATGTTGCCACCGAAGCTCTCGAGCATGTGGACGCCGTGACCCAGATCGCGGTCTTCCACCGGGGTCCGGTTCCAGTCGGGCAAGTCCATTTTCTCCTCCGGTCTGCCGGACACCGTGGCCGACAGCAGCCAGCCGCAGGCGAGCGCAAGCATTCCCCATGCTTTGTTGGTGTTCATCGTTCGACTCGTTTCGCCGCAGACCGCCCCATGGTATCGCAGATGAGACCCACATGAAGATCCGCTCAGACGATTACCGCGTGCCGGGCGCCGGGAAGATCAACCTGAAGTCGTGGCCCACGAAGGTGAAACCGGCATACGAGTCCGATGCTCACTACCAGCAGATGCTCGCCGACCACGTGGGGCAGCTGAGTTCCCTGCAGCAGTTGTTCTACGCCTCGGGGTGTTATGCCGTGCTCCTGATCTTCCAGGCCATGGATGCGGCCGGCAAGGATGGAGTGATCAGGCACGTCATGTCAGGTGTGAATCCGCAAGGCTGCCAGGTGTTCAGCTTCAAGCATCCGAGCGCCACCGAGTACCAGCATGATTTTCTGTGGCGGACCACGCGTGACCTGCCCGAGCGCGGCAAGATCGGCATATTCAACCGGTCATACTACGAGGACGTGCTCATCGTACGCGTGCATCCGGAACTGCTGCGCGCGCAGGGTCTACCCGACAGTGGACCCGATGCGAAGCACGTCTGGCGCACGCGTTACCGGTCAATATCCAGCCTGGAAGAACATCTGCATGCGAACGGTACACGGGTTGCGAAGTTCTTCCTGCACATGTCGAAGGAAGAGCAGCGCAAGCGCTTCCTGGCCCGCATCGATGAGCCGCAGAAAAACTGGAAATTCAGCACGGACGACATCAAGGAGCGCGGTTACTGGAAGCAATACATGCATGCCTACGAACAGTGCCTGAGCGCCACCAGCACGAAGGAGTCGCCCTGGTACGTCGTGCCCGCCGATGACAAGCGCAATGCCCGGCTGATTGTGTCCAGCATCGTTCTCGAGACCCTCAAGGGTCTGCGGCTGAGCTGGCCGAAGACCAGTCCCCAGCGGCGCCGCGAACTGCTCGCCTTCCGCCGGCGCCTCTCATGAGTGGAGCACGGACCTACGTGACGATGATCGTGCTGCTCATGTTCGTCCTGCCAGTCGGCTGCGTCGCGCTCGACCGGGTCTACGGCCTGACGACCGGCGATCTGCTGTTCGTTGCCTGTCAATGGTTCGTGTTCTGGGCGGTGGGCATCCGCCTGCTGCTGGCGGGCGTGCGGCAGATGCTGCAACCCCGTTATACGGCGCAGATCATCCTCGGCCTGCACAGTCCCGATGCGACCTTCCTGGTGCGCGAGCTGGGATTCGGCAATACCGCACTCGGTTGCATCGGCATCGCGAGCCTCGCCAATCCAGCGTGGGTCTGGCCGGCCGCGGTGGCCGGAGTCGTGTTCTACGGTTTGGCAGGAATCAACCATTGGCGGCATGCGGAGCGGACGTCCCTGCAGACCGTGGCCATGGTCTCCGACCTCGGCGTGGCGCTCATACTTGTCGCGCTGGGTGCGCTCGCCCGCTTCCCCGCGCTGCGTTGGTTCTAGCTCGGTTGCCGGTTCAGCGGCGTGCCGCCACCGCGGCGTGCTGCCACCGCGGCATGCTGCCACCGCCGTGTGCCGCCACCTTCGTGTGCCGCCACCGCCGTGTGCCGGCTCTAAGTATCCGCGTAGCGCATCGTGCCAAGCCGGCCGCAATCACGCAGCACCTCGCGCGCCGCGTTGTAGCCGGGAATGCCCGAGACACCACCGCCCGGGTGAACCGAGCCGCCACAGAGGTAGAGGCCGCGCACGGGTGTGCGATAGTCCGCCCAGTGCGGCGCGGGTCGCTGGAAGAACAGCTGATCCGTCGACAGCTCTCCCTGGAAGATATGACCCTGCGGCAGGCCGACGATAGTCTCGATGTCAGGCGGGATCAGGAACTGCCGCGCGATGACGTCCTGCGAGAATCCGGGCGCCACGCGATCGACCGTATCCAGCACCACCTTCTCGAATCGAGCCTTCTCGGTGGCCCAGTCGCCGTTCTTCAATTCGTAGGGTGCGTGGCCGCCGAACAGGTTGACGATGTGTTTGCCCGGAGGCGCAAGGGTCGTGTCCACGATAGTGGGGCACACCGGTGTTATGAAGGGGTGGCTTGAATAGCTTCCGTACTTGGCATCGTCGTAAGCGCGCTCCAGATAGTCGATATCCGGTCCGATGTGCACGTAGGTGGGATAAGTCCAGCCCGCCAGCGCATCGTCGCGCAACGCACGCTGCAGGCACGCATACTGCGGTGGACGCTCGCACGCGATGTTCATCTTGAACGCCGTGCTGAAGGTCCGGTAAGTGGTGATGTCGCGAACCAACTCTGGCGGCAGATGCTGCGCGCCGACCATCTGCAGGTACAGGGTCTTGGCGTTGACATTGGAGATGACGCGCTCGGAGAGATAGGTCCGGCCGTCCGTGGTCATGACTCCCGTGACGCGACCATTGCTCACTTTCACTTCGGCGATGCCGCTGTCCGTACGGATCTGCACGCCGAGCTCGCGCGCGGCTGACGCGATCGATTCACTGATCGATCCCATGCCGCCGCGGATGAATCCCCAGCCGCCGGCACCGGCGTTCTCTCCCATGATGTGGTGCATGATCACGTAGGCCGATCCCGGGGTCCTGGGCCCCGCGAACGTACCGATCGAGGCGTAGTAGGCGAGGACCGCCTTGATGCGATCGTCCTCGAACCACTCGGTGAGGAAGTCGTACGCGCTCATGGACAGCATGTCGAGCACGCGGAAGATCTTCCCGCCGATGCGCCAGTTGCGGTAGAGAAAGCCCGCTGCCTGTTTGAAGGTGCGCCAGTCACGCCCGGTGGGATCGAACGGTGTCTCCCACAACAGCCGCCGGAACAGGCGCGCGTTCTCGTTCAGGAAGCGGTCGAATTCCGGATAGACGTCGGCATCGTGTTGGTTGAAGCGCGCGAAGCTCGCCTGAGTACGCGGCACGTTGTCGGAAAAGACGATGAAATTGCCGTCGTCGAGCGGCGAGAGCATGTCGCTGCACGGCATGATCTGCAGGCCATGCCGCTTCAGATCCAGATCGGACTGGATCCGCGGATGCAACAGGCTCATGAGATAGGAGAACGTGGACGCACGGAATCCCGGCGCGATCTCCTGCGTGACCGCCGCGCCACCCACTACCGGGCGGCGCTCGAGCACCAGCGGCTTGAGGCCGTTGCGCGCCAGATAGGCCGCGCACACCAGGCCGTTGTGGCCACCGCCGATGATGATCGCATCAACCTGTTCGGCCATCTTGCTCCCCCGTCCCGATCCTACTGACATGTTGGTGTCCGCGCCGATGGCGGTCGCGGCCTCGAACCGTGCATGATCCGTCGCACCGCAGCAGCGTCCTGTCACGCGCCATGCCGTGCGGCGAAGCGACATCGCTCCGCACTGCAGCGATCACGCTTCGTGCCGCGTCAGCTCGAGCTGGACAACATTGTAACCGCTCGCGCGGTTTCTGTTTTCGTACAGCATTGACCCGGGTCGGGGTGAGGACGAGACTCCTCTGAGCCGCTGCCCTTCCGCGAAACGAGCGCCAGCCAAGACTGGGCACACTTATTGCGGCTTTTGCGTCCGATCACAACGTGAGCCCTGGGGATGAGTCCCTCCGCGAGAGGGGCCGAGCGAAGGAGCCCGATCGACGTGAATACTGCAGGCATGCCCGATGTTCTGCTGATCGGACCTTACGATCCGCATTGCGGTGAATACACCTTTCTCGCGCCGCCGCTCGGGGTGTGGCGCCTCGCCGGCGTGCTCGCGGCCCAGGGTGTGCGCGCCCGCGTGTTCGATCCGAACTGCTGCCGCGAACCGCCGCAGCGCGCGCTCGAGCGCGAGCTGCTCGGCGGCAACTGGGACATCGTCGGTGTCTCCACCACCGGCATGACCCTGCGTTTCGATCTCGAACTGGCGCACATCGTGCGCCGCATGGCGCCGCGAGCCTTCATGGTGGCAGGTGGCATGGAGGCGACTTTCCGGCCCGAGCTGATGTACGAACTGGGTCCCTTCGATCGGGTGATCCTGGGCGAGGGCGAGCGGCCACTGCTGGAACTGGTGGCACGCTGGCGTGCAGGTCAGCCGCTTGAAGGCATCACTGGCACGGCCCAGCGCACGGCCGATGGGCGGATCCTTTCGATGCCCCAGACCGCGCTCAGCCGCGAGGAACTGCGCGATGCGATTTTCCACACGCCCTATGAGCGCATGCCTTACGCCGCGTACTGGGAGCGACTCGAAGCGGCGTACCGCATCGGTGCCTTGCCGAGCAAGGCGGCGCGCGAAGCGCATCTGGCGGAGATCCGCTCCATCCGCCTGATCACGCTCAACTACTGTCCCATGGGCTGCACGTTCTGCTCGGCCACCAATTTCCTGCACGAGGCGCAGGGAAGCGTCGCGGCCATCGCGCGCCTGGATGCCGCCGAGTGCCTCACCATGATCGAGCGGATCGTCGCAGCTCATCCGCGCGCGCGCACGATCATCTTCCAGGACGACATCTTCACCTTCACCCAGGACCGACGTCTGCTGCCGCTGTGCGAGGCCATCGTCGCGGCGAAACACGCTGGCCGCCTGCCGGCGCAACTGCAGTTCATCAGCACGAACCGCATCGATGCCATGTCGGTCGAGCGACTCAAAGCCATGCGCCGCGCGGGCTTCCGGGTACTGGGATTTGGCATCGAGAGCTTCTCGCCCCGCGTGCTGGCGGAATTCAACAAGGCGCACATCCACCGGCACATCGAGCCGATGCTGTCGGCGGCGCGCGCGGTCGGTATCACGCCCTTCCTGGATCTCATCCTGAGCTCGCCGCAGTCGCAGATCGCGGATGTGGCGCAGACATTGCGCGAGGCGTACCGCTGGCTGCGCGCCGGTTGTGAGATCGGTATGTATCCGTACGTCATTCCGTTCTCGGGAGCCGCCTTCGCCAGAGACGCTTCGCTGCTGCCGTACACCCACTACACCAGGCGGCAGATCGCGGGCACGTCACTCTCATGGGATCAGGCGGCCAAGATATTGCCGTGCGATCCGGCGGTGGCGGACGCCATTCTGCGCATCGAACATCGTTTCGAGGAGCTGCTCGCACCCCTGGAAAGTCAGGTCGCCCACCTGCCGTCGCGCGTGCGCTCGCTGCTGTGGATCCTGAGCGCGCTGCCCGTCATGGCCGAGCACGGGCATGTCATAGCCACCGAGGCGGAGATCCGTGCCGAACTGTGTGCACGGCTGCCCATGCTCCCACAGGAAGCGCCGCCTCTGGCGGCCGCCACCGCATGAAATTCCTCCGCGGCTGGTCGGTACTGGCACCGCTCGCGGTGGTCGGGCTGCTGGCCGGGTGGATCGTACTGTCGGTGGTGAATGCGCGCGCGGTCGGATTCTCGATATTCCTGTTCGCCGTCGCGAACCTGATCGTCTACACCGACGCGATCGATTACGCGTTGCGCGTTTACATGCGCCGGCGGCACACGGTCGCGGCCGGCGATATCTCGACCTCCAGCCAGAACGGCAACGTCTCCATCAATCTGGCCGCCATCCTGCCGCCCGAGATGCGCCAGATGATGCCATCTTCGCCATTCGCGATCATCGCCTCGGTCTACAACCTCGAGGATCACCTCGAGGACTTCATGACCGCCTTCGCCTCTTTCCGGGATCGCGTCTGGTTGATCAGCGATGGCTCGACGGACAACACGGTCTTGCGCCTCAGGCAGGCGGGCTGGCGGTGCTTCGACGATGGGGTGAATCGGCGCAAGCCCGCGGCGCTGCGCCGACTGCTCGAACGGCTGCCGGCGCACATCGAGACGGTCATGGTGATCGATCCCGACATCCGCATTCGCAGTCTGGGCGAGGGCAGCACGATCGACATCGAGCAGTTCGTCAGCGACTTCCAGCAGTCCGGTGCCGCGGCCGCCTGTCCCCGCATCATGATCGAGCCGGACGGCTTTCTGGCACGCTTCCAGGCTTTCGAGTACGCACTGGCTTTCCGTGTGGGCCGCGAGAGTCTGGCGGATTTCAGCATCACCTCCGGCGTCTCCTTCTACCGCCGCAGTGCACTCGAGCGGGCACTCGAACAACACTCATTGTCGGTGTACGCCGAAGATTTCGAGAACGCGGTCATCCTGCTGAGTCAGGGCGAGCGGATCTACTACGACGGGCGGCTCGTCATCAGTACCGAAGGTCCCGGATCGCTGCAACGCTGGTTCTCGCAGCGTGTAGGCTGGTATCACGGCCTTCTCAAGGTTTACACGGAGCGCTTCCCCGAGATCCTGCGCATCAGCCGCCGTTCACCGTTCGCGTTCTATCACTATGTCATCTACGTCGGCGGACTCTCGCTGGCCATGCACCTGGTGAAGATCGTCAGCGCGGGGCTGCTGCTGTTGAGCTTTCTCTCCGGGCTGAATGCGCTCTTGCTCGATGATCTGCTGCCACCCGGCAGCCTCATCAACCCGCAGTACTTCACGGCCGCGGTCACCAGTTACCTGGCTCTTGGCGTAATCGCGCTGTTCACCCGTGTTCCGAAGGAAGAGCGGGTCTACACCGCTCCGATCGTCCCGCTGTACCTGTGTTATGCGATGACCCACATCGTGCCGATGACGGTTGGGTTCGGGAATTTCTTCGCCCTGAAGCTCTTCGGCCGGCGGGTCTACCACGATCACTATGAAGCCGCGACGAGCGTGGCGGCCGGGAAGATGAGGGCCCTCGAATGAGCGTGCGCGGCATTCCCGCTCCCAGTCTCTACCTCCCCAGTGACTACTGGGAGGATCGCGCTCGGCGATTCGCCGCCGAAGGGGCCGGACTTGCCGCCGTATGCGCCTACGGCATGCCGGCGTTCTACAACCGCGCCATCCATCTTGAGCAGTATCTGGCCCTGCGACGCTGGCTGCGTGTGCCGGCGGGCAGTCGCGTGCTGGATGTCGGCTGCGGCGTTGGGCGGTGGAGCCGCTTGCTGGCCGCCCGTGGTGCCGTGGTGACCGGTATAGATCTGAGCCCCACCATGATCGCGCAGGCGCAAAAGCGCTCCGCCAGCGAAGGTGTCGCGCCGACTTGCCGCTTCCAGGTCCAGGACGTAGCCAGCCTGGATGTGGGTGCTCAGTTCGACCTCATCCTCGGGGTGACCGTTCTCCAGCACATTCTCGATTCGGCGGCGTTGCGTAGTGCACTGCTGGCGATGACCGCGCATCTCGCTCCCGGTGGCCGCATGGTACTGCTGGAGGCCGCGCCCTCCGAAGCCGTCAACCGGTGCGACACGAGCGTGTTCCGTGCGCGCGCGCGTTCCGAGTATCTGCGGCTCATCGACGACTGCGGTCTGCAGGTGCACGCATTGACAGGTGTGGACCCTGCGCCGTTCCGCACCTGGTTGCTGCCATACGTCCGTCGCCTGCCAAGAGTGGTGGCAATGGGCCTGATCGCGCTGACGACGGTTCTGTCCTTGCCCGTCGACGCCGTTATTGGGCGGTGGGCGGTGCAGCGCTCCTGGCATGCCGTGTTCGTTCTGGAAAGAAAATGCGGGGGAGGGGGTAATGGCCATTAGACGTCGCTCCGTCGTCGCCGCGGCGGTATTCGTTCTGCTGGCGGCGCTCGTGGCCGCCGGTCATTGGTATGAGACGCAGCGCGCGCAGCCGCTGCAGACGACGGCCAAGGCGGTTACCGTCCACGTGACCAACGCCGGTGATCGTGGGCCGGGTACTTTACGTGAAGCACTGTTCATCGTTGCCGCCGGGTCCGGACCCAACACGATCAGCCTCGAGGTGCCGGAGATCCGCGTCGAAACGGCGCTGCCCCCGCTGGTGAACGGACACGGCGTGCGGCTGGTCGGTCAACCCTCCGGGACGCACATCGATGCGCAGCTTCTCAATTCGGGACCCGTGCTGGATGTCTCGGGACCCAACACATCGATCGAAACCATCACCATCAGCCGCTGCCCCGCCGCGGGGATCCTCGTGCGGACCGTGCAGTTCAGGCTTTCGGGGTCGACAATCGAGTCCTGCGATGTGGGTGTCGAAGTGGCCGAGAACGCCAGCAACACCCTCCTGGAACGCAACCGCTTCACCCACAACCGCCTGGGCGTGCGTTTCGGCGCCTCGGGGCACAACTCTGCGGTGGCCAACAACGAGTTCACGGAAAACAAGGACGCGGGACTGTGGGCCGTGCGCAGTGCGACCGACTCGCATGATGAGGTGATCGGTATCCACGACAACAAGTTCACCGAGGAAACCGCTGGCATCGTCGCCGGCAACATCCCGGTCCTGATACAGGGCAACGACTTCATCAACGCGCACGAGTCGGACGTTCACGTGGTCGGCGCGGGAGCGGTCATCAAGGGCAATCGCATCAATGGTGGGGCGTCGATGGGCATCGTTGCCGAGAACGCCCGCGGCGCAATCATCGATGACAACGAGCTCGAGGGGCTCACGGCCTACGGCGTCATGGTGCGCGGCTCGTCCAATACACTGGTCCGCTCCAATCGACTGCACAACTGTGGTTACGGCCTCGCCTTCGTTCTCGGCGATACCCGCGGCGTCAGCACGGCGGTGGACAACACCATCATCGAGGCCAAGTTCAACGGTATCGATGTCATTGGCGACTCACCCATCCTGCGTCGCAACCAGGTGCTGCGCGCACACGCCTACGCCTTGCACATCGAGGACTTCCAGCCTCCCAACGGTCAGAAAGTCCAGTCCCAGCCATTTCTCGACAACAACAATTTCGGCAACAGTCCCGTCAGCCGCAACAGTGCGAGCGTGGCGGCCCAGAACACCTTGCGCTGACCTGCTGCAGCGATGGCACGTTCACCCGACAGTACACAGCTGATTCCGCGCCCGGTCTGGGAGAATCCGCGCGTCCACCTGCTGGACGATGTGTGGCTGCTCACGATCGTGGCCATCCTGCTCGCGACCGGTGTCCCCTGGTTTGCCAGTGGCTTCCAGGTGGACGTCGGCGTCGCCAGCTGGGGGCTGCTGGCCCTGGGTGGCATTCACGTGGCCTTCACTGCTCTCGCATCGCCATCGCGGCGACAGGGGCGTTGGCGCGACCGCGTACTCACGCTGCTGAACGTCATCGGGGTCGTAGTCGTCAGCTTCATCTGGCAGCACGTCGGGGCGCTGCAGAACCCACTGTTCCTGATGGTGTTTGCCTTGCCCGTGGTGGGTGCCATCTTCCTGTCGCGCTGGCATCCGTACCTGATCGCGATCGTCAGTGTTCTGGCGGTGACGACGGTATCGCTGGATCAGGCGCCTGAGCTGCGCTGGTATGCCAGCGGTCTGCTGGGGAGCGATGCGTGGCTCAACTGGCTGTTCGGCACCCAGGGTGGCGCGCCGCAGTCATCCTTCTCCGGCTTTTACGCGCCCTCGAGCTATCTCATCGTCCTCCTCGAAGTGTTCGCCGTGTTGCTGCTGGGATGCGCCGTGGCGGCCGAGTACGTGGGGACGCTGTTCGAGCGGTTGACCGCGCACATCGTCATGGCACGGACCGAAGCGGAGCGGGGCCAGGAAATGTGGGCCAGCCTGATCGAACGGATGCCCCTGCCTGCGCTGCTCATCGATCCGGACACGCTGCGCGTGGTCACGGCCAGTGGCTCGGCCTCGGGCTATCTGCGCACGGATGGCGAACCCCTGGAGGGCCGGAACCTCTTCGAGATCGTGCGGTTCTCCTATCCCGACATCATCCTGGAGCTGGTGGCGGGATCGGACGGTGGCGCTCCCACCACCATCGTCCGGATCGCCGATCAGATGCGGATCACTCAGGTGAAGGTATTGCACGTGGCGCACAAAGGCAGACGACTGGCGTTGCTGACCATCGAGGACGGCACGGAGATCTTCTGCCTGAAGGCGGCGCTGGATACGGCCGAGTACGCGTCGCTGATCATCGATTCCGGCGGCCAGGTACTGTCGTTCAACAAGCCGGCCGCGTCGCTGTTCTCCGGTGCCGAGGTCGGGATCGCGGCGGAGCGCCTCCTGCCGCAAACCTCAGGCGGACTGCGCTGGTGGGAGCCCGGTTTGACCGGACGGCGCAAGATGCATCTGGAGATCGGTCCGCGCGTGTATCAGGTCACGAGCTCGGCCGTGGCACTCGCGGGCGAGGAGGAGCGGCTGTACTCGGTGACTTTCCTGCCGGTGGCCCGGGCCGGATCGAACGATCCCGTCGCGACCGGTACGACGCTCCTACCCGGTTCGCTGGGGCAGATGCGGTGAAGGGGCTCGTGCGCATGATCGGCTTGACTGTCGCTGCTTCATTGACCGGACTGCTCGCGCCCCGGTCGTGGGCGGCAGCGCCCGTCAGCGACGACCGGATCGCGCTCAGCCTGAACGGTTCTACGCTTACGGGCACCAACGGCGGTGGCGGAGGATCACTCGGCTGGCTGCACAACTTCACGCCGGACGCACTGCTGGGCATCGCTGCCGAACACCAGGTGCTGGCGTCTTCGCATTGGACATTCGGATCGGTGACCGGCGCCTACACGCTGGGATCGCCCGATCAACGCTTCACCTTCGCAGGCGAGGCGCATGAGGGTGCCGGAGATGATGGGCCACGTGCCTTCACGTATCGGGTTGAGGCGCTCAGCGTCACCGGAACCTGGTTTCGCAGGCTCTCCGTGGTGGCGGAAGACCGGCAAGTGGATGTCGAAACCACGCACGGCAACCTCCCCAGGCTCGGTGTCTCCTACCTCTGGAATCCGCACATCCAGACGGCCGTGGCCTACCAGTACTCGGTCACGGGTAACCTCGGCACGCGCCTGACATCCGCCCGCATCGATGTCTACGGGCCGGCTGTCAACTTCATCGCCGGCGGTGCGTGGGGTCAGGCCTCGCCCACCATACTGGGGCTCGGCTTCGTGCTGCCGCCGCGACACCTGAGCGAAGGTTATGTCGGGTTGTCGAAGCCGCTGCCCTGGCTGCGCAGCGAGCTGACCCTGATCGCGGACTACCTGCAGCTCAGTGGCGGTACGGGAATCGAGGCCGGTAATGCCGGTCCGTTCGATGTGCCACGCAGCAACAAGGCCACCCTGACTCTCAACTACGTGTTCCACCCGCACGCGCCGCGGAGTTCGCCGTGAGCGCCGTCATGTACTACCGGCGCAACCTGGACTGGCTGCCCACGGTCGTGGTGCTCGCCGTGGTGTTGATTGCCGGCTCGCGCCTGATGTACCTGAGCGTGCAGCACCACGCCGCCGCCGCCCGGGACACCGCGACGACGGTCGCCACGAGCTACGCAAGGAAGATCGAGCCCGAGTTGCAGAAGCTCGCCACGCTGGCCGGCCGGCAGGCGGCCGAGGCCAGCAAGGCGCTCTCCGGGGCTGGCACCGGCGCGGGCGCTGGGGCCGCCGCGGGTACCGGAGCCGGCACGGGCACGGGCGCTGGCGCCGACACGGTCGAGTCCATGCCACTGGCGGCCAACACCTTCTGGATGTCAATCGAAGATCAGGTGCTGCGCGCGCGATCGGCCGAGGCGGCCACGGCCAGCGGCGTCGCCAGCGAGTGGGAGTCCGCCGAGGTCAACCGCTCCGTGCCGGGTTCCTCAGCCCTCGGCCCGATGCGGCTGGGCAGTCAGTGGCTGTTGGCAATCCGTGTGCCGGTAGTGGCGCGTGGGCCGGGCGCTGACACGCAGATCCACTCCTGGTCGGTGGCCTACGCCGATCTGGAGGAGCTGATTGCGGACAGCCACTTGCCGCGGCTCACCGATAGCGGTTATGACTTCCAGCTGTCGCAGGTGGAGCCGCGCAGCGCACGCTCGCGGATCTTCGTCAGCAGCAGCGCCGATCCGCTCGTGGACGCGGCGACCGTTCGTATCCGGCTGCCCAGCGGAGTGGCGGCGGCGGTTCCGGGCAGTTACCTTGACTTGGCGATCCGGCCGCGTGCCGGCTGGTATCCCTCGACAGAGCTCGCCTCCGATATCGGATTGCTGGCATTCCTGGCCTGGTTGCTGGCCTTTGGTACCCACGACCTGAATCACGCCTTGCAACGCTCGCGAGCCGCGCTTGCGGCGGCACGCCAGAGAATGCGCACGATCAATCAGCAGCTCGCCACCGAGATGCAGCAGCGAGTCAGTCTGCAGGAGACCTTCGACCACGCGCGATTTCACGATGCCTTCACCGGTTTGCCCAACCGGCGTTACTTCATGGATCAGCTGGATCGCGCGCTGCGCGAGGTGCGTACCAAGCGCCGCCAGCGGATCGCGGTCATCCTCGTGGACATCTCGCGCTTCAAGCTCATCAACGACATGCTGGGCCACACGGCGGGCGATGAGCTGATGGTGCAGGCGGCGCGCCGCTTCGAGAGATCCGCGCAAATCTTCGAGGGCACGCTCGCCCGCTGGGGTGGCGATCAGTTCGCCATCCTGGCGCTCGATGTCATCTCCACTGAGGCCGCGCTGCAGATCGCCGGGCTGCTCCAGGAGGAACTGCTCGCGCCGTTCGAGTTACGCCGCCATCGCCTGCTGGTCACCGCAACGGTCGGCGTCACATGTGTCGAGTCGGGTCAGCAGCGTGCCGAGGATGTGGTGCGCGAGGCCGACATAGCGCTGAGTGTAGCCAAACGGCAGGAGGGAGCGCGAACCGTGGTCTATGCGCCCAGCATGGCGGGCCAGGCGGCAACACTTGTGAGTCTTGAAGCCGATCTGCATGTGGCGCTGGAGAAGCGCGAGCTGCGTCTGTTGTTCCAGCCCGTGGTGGATTTGCGAACCTGCCGGATGGTGGGTGCCGAAGCTCTGTTGCGCTGGCGTCATCCCGTGGAGAGTGTGCTGGCACCAGAGCGGTTTCTGCGCATCGCCGAGGAGGCCGGCCTGATGGTGCCGATCACGCGCTGGATCATCCTGCGGGTGGTGAAGCTGGCGCAGGAGTGGCAGCGGCGTCTGCCACCCACACAACCGTTCTTCATCAGCGTCAACCTGTCGCCCTCGGCGCTGCGCGATCCCGGTCTGGCTGATTACGTTGGAGCGCTGCTGCGGGAGACGGGACTGCCGCCGGCGACCCTCAAATTCGAATTGACCGAAGCGGCGCTCATCAACAACGTCGGCGCCGCGCGCGAGACGCTGGACCGTCTGCACGCTCTGGGGGTCGGACTGATGCTCGATGATTTCGGCACGGGCTACTCCTCTCTCAGCTACCTGCAGCTGTTCCCGTTCGACTTCGTCAAGATCGACCGGCCGTTCGTGAACCGCACGGGCGCCGACCAGGCCAACACCGGGATGATGGCCGCGATGGTGCAGATGGCCGGCAGCCTGAACCTGACCGCCATCGCCGAGATCATCGAGACCGAGGCGGCCGCCCAGGCCCTGCAGGCCATGGGCTGTGACTACGGTCAGGGGTATTACTTCAGCGAGCCGATCGAGGCGGAACTCGCGCTGCAGCGACTGCGGACACAACATCCGTTCCAGCCACGACCGACCACGTCCGATACCGTGATGGTCGAGCCACTCGAGGAGGATGACTCCCCGACCCTGATGATTCCGGCCAGCTCGATGGGCTACCCGGCGCCGGAAGACTGAGCGCCGTTCGCCCGGTACCAGGTGATGCCGGCGGAGTCGGTCTCACGCGTCGCCGCGCCACGCCGCAGCAGGCAGTTCAGATGAGCCAGACTCTCGCCGGTGGCCATGACGAGCAGGTCGCCGGTCACCTTGCGACGGAACAGGATCCCGAACACATCGAGCGCGCGCCGCGGTGCGGCGAGCTCGACACACAGTCGGCGCAGCGAGTGTTCGTGTCCCTCGATGAGCTGCTCGAGCCGCGCGTGCACGCCACGGAAGGGATCGTTATGTGATGGAAGCACGAGCGTGTCCGCCGGCAGCCGCTGCCGCAGCGATGCCAGCGACTGCAGCCAGTCTGTCAATGGGTCCGCCTCCGGCTCGGTGGGAAACACGGAGACATTGGATGTGATCCGCGGCAGCACCTGGTCGCCGGAGATCAGCAGCTGCAGCTCCGGGCAGTGCAGGCACAGGTGCTCCGGCGAGTGACCCCGACCGACGAGCGCGAGCCAACTGCGGCCGCCGATGCGCAACTCCTCGCCGTCAGTCACGCGGCGGTAGCTGTCCGGCAGCGCGTAGATCATTTTGCCGAACGCGCCAAAGCGCGTCTTGTAGTACTCCAGATCCGGCTCGCTCCAGCCGGCAGCCCGGTAGAACCTGATCGCATCGGGAGGAGCCTCGCGGCCCGTATCGGCGGTCAACATGCGGCAGGTGACGTATTCCAGCCGAGTCATCCAGAACGGACAGTCGAAGCGGCGTGTCAGCCACCCGGCCATGCCCACATGGTCCGGATGCATGTGGGTGCAGATGACGCGGGTCACCGGTCTGCCACCAAGGGGGCCGGCCAGAACCCCCTGCCACGCGGTCACCGTTTCCGGCGTCTGCATGCCGGTGTCCACCAGGATCCAGCCATCGCCATCCCGCAATGCCCAGACATTGATGTGATTGAGCGGGCCGGGCAGCTGCATGCGCAGCCACAGGACACCCGGCGCGATCTCCACGGCTGCGGCGGGAGCCGGCGCGTCTCCGAGCGGATAGGTGAGGGCGGTAGTGGGATCCGGTTGCGACATGGGTCGGTTTCGGCACCGCGCTCAGTGATGGCCCAGCCAGCGCAGCAGGGCATGAACTATCGCAAATGGCAATCCGCTGAACAACGCCGTCAGGGCGAGCGACAGCCAGATGAGCAGCGGAAACAGCAGCGCGACGAGGCCGGCGAGCAGGAGCAGCAGGGGCGCCAGGATGGCGACGGCAATAAGCGGCAGCCGCCGCGGTGGACGCGATACGTGCGCACCCATGCTGCCGAGCGCGCGCAGCCGACGCTCGATAGAAGGGAACAAGGGCACCGCGCTATTGCCGAACATCCCCTTGTCGCCGCCCCCCTGATCCGCCACGGCCATGTGGGCTGCCCAGGGCGCCAGCGGCGTGCCGCGACTGGCCGAGATCTTCTCGAGGGCTCCCGCCAGAGTGTCCGGGTCACGCGTGAGACGCACGGCGGTGGCATCCGCCATGTACTTGCGCTGTCGCCAGGTCAGGGCCAGCAAGGGACTCAGCACGAACAGATTGACGAGTGCACCGAAGAATCCCGTGATGACCAGCGGGCCGGCCAGGGGCAGCCACAGATATTCACGCAGCTTGTCCCAGCGCTCGCGCAAGGTGGGCGATCCCCGCCCCGCGGCACGCCCACTCGCGCCGCCCGCACCCGCGGCGCCCGAACCTGCGGTGCCCGAAGCTGCGGCACCACCACCGGCACCCGTTGTCGCATTCGCAGCCGCAGCCTCCGACGGAACCCTGTCGCCTTCATCGTCCGCGAGCGGGCTGCCGAGCTCGGACACGAACTTGCGTGCACTCGCTGCCGTGGGCAGCAGCATCGTGCGTACGACCTGTGCCAGGTTGCGGCGAACATTGCGTTTGTTCGTCACGAGACTGCCCAGTCGCGCGATCAGTGAGAACAGGCTGATGCTCAATGCCGCGCGCACGCCAATACCGATATCACCATCCGCGATGGACGCGATCAGAGTGGCCGCGACACCCTCCATCTGCGCGCGATCCAGGCGCGCGAGCAGTCCCTGTGAGATCACGATGCTCGTATGTTGTTCATCCACGCCAAAGGCCACGGCGTCGACGACGTCACTGTCGGCAATGAACACGCGCGGAGCGGGCACGCTGGCGGCAATGGCCATCTCGGCAACCACATTGCCAAATCGCTGCTCCGCGAGAATCCGGCCGTCCGGTGGCCGCGCGCGCAACTCCGCCGCCTCGAAACTCATGCACAACAACAGCACGCGCCGCAGCGCGCTGAGCACGAACGCCATCCAGACCAGGCCGGGCAGGGCCGCGAGCAGCCCGAGCCGGATCCAGGCGCCGGTGCTCATGGTGTGAGGCTGGTTGAGCGCCACCGACAGGGCGTGCCCGATCGGTGGCACGAGGTTGGGCGCGGGAATGACCAGATTGACCAGATCGAACAGCAGCGCCAGACCGCCATAGAACAGCGGCGCCATCAGCACCGCGACGATCAGCGCGACCGTGAGATTCGCGAGCAGGCTCGCGATCGTGACGCGCCATGCGGCGCGCCGATGACGCGCGATGGCGTCGAAGAAACTTTCGCGCTCGGCGGCGCTCCAGCCGGTCCAGTTGCCTGCGCGTTCCGCGGAGGGCGGCGCGTGCGTTTCGGCCATGGGACCCCCTGAGTGTCAGGCCTTCAGTTTGTATCCTGTGCGGAACACGAACCCGACGGCCGCCAGGCACAGCAGCAGGAACAGGACCGTCATGCCGAAGCTGAGCACGACGTTGACATCCGAGATGTCGTAGAAGCTCCAGCGAAAGCCGCTGATCAGGTAGACCACCGGGTTGAACAGCGCGACCTTCTGCCACAGCGGCGGCAGCATCGAGATGGAGTAGAAGCTGCCGCCCAGGAAGGTCAGAGGCGTCAGCACCATGAGCGGGATGATCTGCAGCTTCTCCCAGCCATCGGCCCAGATACCGATGAGGAAACCAAAGAAGCTGAAGGTCACCGAGGTCAGGATGAGCGAAGCGATCATCCACAGCGGATGGGCGATGCTGAAACTGACAAACAGACGCGCCGTGATGAGGATGATGGCGCCCAGGATGACCGATTTGGTGGCGGCGGCGCCGATGTAACCGATTACGATCTCGGTGACCGAGATGGGCGCGGACAGGACCTCGTAGATGGTTCCGGAGTACTTGGGCATGTAGATGCCGAAGGAGGCATTGGAGACACTCTCCGTCAGGATCGACAGCATGATCAGTCCCGGCACGATGAACGCACCGTAGCTCACCCCCTCGATGTGCGCCATGCGCGACCCGATGGCCGCGCCGAACACGATGAAGTACAACGAGGTGGACAGCACGGGGGAGGCGATGCTCTGGAACACCGTGCGCCAGGTGCGGGCCAGCTCGAAACCGTAGATGGCGCGGATGGCATGCACATTCATCGGCGCGTACTCACGAGGCTGACGAAGATGTCCTCCAGCGAGCTCTCGCTCGTACGCAGGTCCTTGAAGTCGATGCCGTGCTCGCCCAGCCTGCGCAGGACGCCGGCGATGCCCGTCCGCTCGCCCTGGGTATCGAAGGAGAAGACGAGTTCGGTGCCATCGGCGGACAGCTCCAGCGGAAACCCGGCCAGCTCCGCGGGTACGCGCTCGAGCGGGCTGCGCAGTTGCAGTGTCAGCCGCTTCTTTCCAAGCTTCTGCATCAGCGCCGCTTTTTCCTCGACCAGGATGATCTCGCCATGACTCATGACGCCGATGCGATCGGCCATCTCTTCGGCCTCCTCGATGTAATGCGTCGTGAGAATGATCGTGACACCGCTGCTGCGGAGCGAGCGCACCATCTCCCACATCGCGCGCCGCAATTCGACATCGACGCCGGCGGTGGGCTCGTCGAGGAACAGGATCCGGGGTTCGTGCGAGAGCGCCTTGGCGATCATCACGCGGCGCTTCATTCCCCCCGACAGCGTCATGATGCGCGAGTCTTTCTTGTCCCACAGCGACAGGTCGCGCAGGATCTTTTCCAGGTACTGAGGGTCGGGCCCCTTCCCGAACAGGCCTCGACTGAACTGCACCGTGTCCCAGACGCTCTCGAAGGCATCGGTGGTGAGTTCCTGTGGCACCAGGCCGATTCGGGAGCGCGCGGCACGGAATTCGCGCACGATGTCGTAGCCATCCGCCGTGACGGTTCCGGAGGTAGCGTTGACGATGCCGCAGATGATGCTGATGAGCGTCGTCTTGCCGGCTCCGTTGGGCCCGAGCAGCGCAAAGATCTCTCCCGGCCTGATCTGCAGATCCACGCTCTTGAGCGCGTGGAATCCCGAGGCGTAGGTCTTCGTGAGCTGCGATACGCTGATGATCGGCTGCAAGCCGCCTCCGGCGAGGTCCAGTGCGATGCGGTATTGTTGCCTACCCCAGGGCCGGATTGGGCAAAAATTGACACAGAGCGAGGCGGACGCAGCGGATCCCGGCTCCGAGGAACCGGTCTTCATCCCCCACCGGGAGCTGGACGTCGAGACGCTGCAGCGCCTCGTCGAGTCCGTCATCCTGCGCGAGGGGACCGACTACGGCGTGCGCGAATTCTCGCTGGACGAGAAACGGGCGCACGTCTACGGGCGGCTGGAGCGGGGCGAGGCGCGAATCGTGTTCGACCCCACCACGCAGACCGTCGACATCGTCGCGGCGCTGCCGCAGCGATCCCGCTAGTCAGTCGGGTACCGGCACCGCGATCTTCTGTTGCACGCTGGTGGTCGTGCCGATCGAGGCGATGATGATCAGCGCGATCGCGGTCCACTGGATAGACGTCAGGCGCTCGTTCAGGCGCACGTAGCCGAACACCGCGGCGAAGGCGGGTTCCAGGCTCATGAGGATGCCGAAGGTGCGGGTCGGCAGGCGCGTCAGCGCAATCATCTCCAGCGTGTAGGGCAGCGCCGTCGAAAAGATGGCCACGATCAGTCCTGGCAGCAGTACGGCACTGGTGAATACGGCGGGAGGCGCCACCCACAGCCCCACAGGGATGATCAGCACGGCGGAGATGATGCTTCCCAGCGCGACGCTCTGGGCGCCGTAGACGCTGCCCGTTTTCTGGCCGAACACGATGTACAGCGCCCAGCACGCACCGGCACCCAGCGCGAGCAGAGCCCCCACCGGATCGATTCCGCCCGACTGCGCCAGGGCGGCAACCGGCCCCAGCGGCAGCAGGAGCAGCAGGCCAGCCGCTGCCAGCACCGCCCACCCGTAATCCACCAGGCGGCGCGACGCGAACACCGCCACCGCCAGCGGGCCGGTGAATTCCAGGGCCACCGTGATGCCCAGCGGTACCCGGCTCAGAGCCAGGTAGTACATCGAATTCATGACGCCGAGCGAGGCGCCATAGATGGTCAGGGCCGTGAGGGATCCCGGAACGATGCGCACCCGCCAGGGTCGCAACACGACTCCGAGTACGATCGTCCCGAGCGCGATGCGCACTGCGACCATGCCGAGCGCACCGGCCACGGGGAACATGCTCTTGGCCACCGCCGCGCCGGCCTGTACGGAGACGATGGCCAACAGCAACAGGGCAATCGGGAACAGTGCGGTGGATGGCCTGATAAGCTGTGGCACGACGGAATTAGATCATGTCGGATGCCGCCGTTGAAATCTTCCGCTCATCGCACCGCGCGTCTTGCGATGAACGTGCATTCATGCTTTCCGCCGTGGGCATCGCCAGCGAGCTGGTTGCCGATCACGGCTACTTCATGCTGCTGGTTGATGAGGCCGACATCGCGCAGGCGCTGGCGCACCTTCGCGCCTACGAAACGGAATCTCGTGTCAGACCCGCCGCCAGGCCACCTCCACCGCGACTGCATCCCCACGCCTGGGCGGGCAGTCTCATCTATGCGTTGATACTGATCGGCGTGGCGCTCGCGGTTTCCGGCGGCTACTGGCGGCTGGATGCTTTCGATGCCGGTGAGCTCCACGCAGCCCGCGTCCAGCATGGCGAATGGTGGCGTGTGTGGACCGCTCTGACGCTCCACCTGGATGGGCCGCATCTCGCCGCCAACACTTTGGCAGGGGTATGGTTCGGCTACCTGGCCTCGCGGCTGCTGGGCGTCGGCAACGCCTGGCTGTTGATCGTCCTGGGTGCCGGCCTCGCCAATGCAATAGAGGCGGTCTTCGGGCCTGCATCGCATCGTGCCGTCGGCGCGTCGACAGCAGTCTTCACGTCGTTGGGACTGATCTCGGCCTATTCATGGCGGACCCGATTCAGTTTTCCACAGCGCTGGGCGGCACGCTGGGGGCCTCTGATTGCGGGTATCGCCTTGCTCGGATGGACGGGGACAGGCGGTCAGTCCATGGATGAGCCAACAGTCCATGCCGAAGGCGTGGACGTGGTCGCACACGCGCTCGGGTTCGTTGTCGGCGTCGCACTGGGTGCGCTTGCGGCTGTGCCGCGATTCAACAGACTACTGGAGCGCCTGCCTCAGCCGCTGGCGGGACTCGCGGCACTCGCTCCAGTCGTCAGCGCCTGGATCTGCGCATTGTCGAGCGGTTGACCGCCGAGAGGTCGGCGACGGCTGAGAGGTTGGCGATATTCGGAGGGATTGCCGACGACCGACAGGTCAGCGCCGGTTGCGCAGGGCGCGCAGCATTCGAGGTGTGGCGAGCCATTGCAGCGCTGCGTGTCCGGGCCTCGCGGCTCCCTGAAATGACACGCACGCCACCGCATTCTTCTTCATTTCGATCGAGAGCGAACCCGAATCTTCCAGCAGGCACGCGGCCAGAAGCTTGCCCAGCGCGGGTTGGTGACCCACGACCGCGACCCGTCCGCTCGTCCGACCGCGACTCAGCACGCTGAACAGTGCACGCGGCGGCTTGTCGGGCGTCAGTTCGGCGGCCAGCTCCGCCTGTGGCCAGCCGGCGACCTCGGTCAGAATCTGTGCTGTCTGCCGGGCGCGCAGCAGCGGGCTGGTCAAGAGGCGGTCCGGCGGATCGGTGATGACTTTGAGACCGGCAGCGGCCTTGCGCGCGCGACGTATACCCGCCGGGGACAGCGGTCTCTCGGAGTCCTCGCGCCAGCGACGGGAATCCCGTTCGAACGCGATGGCGTGGCGGATGATCAGCAATTCCATCAGTCGTCGGCCGACGCGGACGTATCGCCGGGTGGTTCCATCTCTTCCAGGCGGGACTTCAGGGCTTTCCAGCGTCTGCGCACCTTGCGCCGTGCCTTGCCGAGGCTCTTGCGCGCGCGGTTCGCAGTGGCTGAATAGTGTTCCGCCAACCGCCCCATCAGGAAGAGCGTTTCGGGCGGCAAACCCGGCGGTGGATCGGCCGCGAGTGCCTGCAGCCGCTGACTCGCCACGTGCGCATCCTGCTGCAGGCCCAGTCTCTCCTGCCAGCGACGCAGCGCGCGCAACATCTCGTCCGCGGGCTTTCCGTAGATGACGGCGACTGACTCAAGCACGTAGCGCAGTTTCTTCACGCGTCCGCGAACCGCGTGGAATGCTTCCATCGAGGATTGCGAGGTGAGACGGTCGGCTCCCTTGCGTACCTTGCGATAGCGAGCACGAATCAGCCCGGGCGCGACGGCGAGCACCGATTCGTCGGACAGGGCTTTGTGCGCCGTGGAGGTCACGGCGGTTGTCAGTGCTTCGAGGTCCTTGACGACGTGGGGGGAATCCAGCTGCGCGATCATTCGCGCACGCGCATGTGCCCGCTCGAGGGTGAGATGACGTCGCAGAGGTTCGAGCCCCGCGCGTTCGGCCTCGGGCAGCTCATGCCCGAACGACTCGAGCTCACTCAACGCGACATCCAGGTCGCGGGCTTCACCCAGTGCCCGCAGGGTCGCCTTGAGTGTCGGCCGGATGCGCAGCAGCGCCGGCGGTACGTAATGCCGGAATTCCCGCAGTGTTGCATCCAGCTTGCGTCCCGCAACCCGCAGGTCGTGCAGATTCTCCGGATCATCACCCAGTCGAGCGCCGGGCTCGTACTGATGCCAGGCCGACACGTGCCGTCGCAGGTTGGCAATGGGCACCTCGTCAATGCGCATGCCGGGACTGAGCGAGGCAGAAGCGAACTGCGGCGCCGGCGCTGGCGCGAGTCCCACCGACTTGAGACCCGTGGAGAATTTGGTGTCGGCGGCGGCCTCGAGTGCGAGGTCGCTGCGCAGCGTCTTTACGAGTGCCTGCAGCGGTTCGCGCACATCGCCCAGTGCCTCGACTTCGACGCGCTGCAGGCTCGCACGCGGCTCTCCATGCGGTCGCGAGATGACCGTGTCGTCGAGGGCAATCTCGCCGAGCTGCCGGTGCTCGTCCTCGGTGCGGATGGCGAAGCGCTGTCGCGATGTCCGCACCTCGAAAAGCGGCTGCAATGGATGCGCGCCACTGACCGCATGGACCCGTGCACCCACGGGGCCGCCCGAGCGGCAGATGGCGACCGATTCGCTGGTGTTGAGGGGCTCGCTCAGCTCGCGCCGGTCCGCGAATTCCTCGCTGGCCGAATGCAGTGATTTGAGCGAGGCCTCCGACTTGCCGGATTCCGAGCGGATGCGCAGCGCGTAACCGGCACGGTGGATGCGCCAATCCTCGGTGTCGAAGTAGGTGTCGAAGATCTGCTGGGTCGAGCGCGGCTCGAGAATCAGCCCGCCGATGCGGACATGATTGCTGAGCCAGCGCCGCACCGGTCCCAGGTCGGTGCAGGCGAGCTGCCATTCCACTTCACGCCCATCTTTGTGCCCGGGATCGGTAGCGTGCGTGGCAGGAGTGCCGGATGACATTTTCAGGAAGTCTACGGCATGGCAGCGGCCGTGGTCACGGCGCCAAAACCGTGGCTGCGGCGCGGGGCGCCGACCAATCGGCCGGCGCCTCGTCGGCAGCTTAGGCAGCCCCTCCCGGCAGGTCGAAGACCAGCACTTCCGCCTGCTTGCCCTCCTTGAGCTCCAGCGCGCGGCTGCCCGTCAGCTTGAGCGCATCGCCGGTACCGAGTGCGGTGCCGTTGGCCGACAGCTGGCCGCGTGCCACGTGCACGTAGATGCGCCTGTCGGGATCCGTCGCGAGCGTGGCCGCCTCGTTGCCATCGAACAGCCCGGCGTAGACGCGGGCATCCTGATGGATGAGCACCGAACCCTCAGCCCGGTCCGGGGAGGCGATCAGGCGCAGCCGGCCCCGCTTTTCCCCATCCGCAAACCGCTTCTCCTCATAACTGGGCGCAACCCCACGTACCGCGGGCTGGATCCAGATCTGCAGGAAGTGCACCGGATCGTGCCGCGAGGGGTTGAACTCGCTGTGCTGCACACCGGTCCCGGCGCTCATGCGCTGCACATCCCCCGGCCGCAGCACCGAGCCGTTGCCCATCGAATCCTGGTGGGCGAGCTCTCCGGCCAGGACATAGCTGATGATCTCCATGTCCCGGTGGCCGTGCGTGCCGAAGCCCGCACCCGGCTGGACGCGGTCCTCGTTGATCACGCGCAGCGGGCCGAATTCGACGTGCAGGGGGTCGAAGTAGCTGGCAAACGAAAAGGTATGAAAGGACTGGAGCCAGCCGTGATCGGCAAAGCCCCGTTCCTGGCTGCGACGTACTTCATTCATGGGGGACCTCCTGTTGGACCCCACCATAAGGTCGAATTATCGAATTAAAAAGCGCAAAATGTGTATAGAAATGATCGATAAAATGGATGAGTATTCGAACCCGCCCAACCGGCCCAACCGGCCCAACCGGCCCAACCGGCCCAACCCCGCCGGCGAGGGCATACCCCGCACCTCCCTGGAGCACTGGGCGGTGCTCGCCGCGGTCGTGGACCGGGGAGGGTTCGCGCAGGCGGCTGCGTGGCTGAACCGCAGCCAGTCCGCGGTGAGCTATGCCATCGCGAGATTGCAGCAGGGCGTGGATGTGCCGTTGCTGGTGACCGAAGGCCGGCGTGCGGTTCTGACCGAGCAGGGCCAGGCACTCCTGAAAAGGGCCCGACCCCTGGTGGGAGATCTGCGCGCCCTCGAACTGCTGGCCCGAAGACTCAAAGTCGGGTGGGAATCTGAACTGCGCCTGGTCGTGGATGCGGCATTTCCACGCGACCGGTTGCTGAGCATCATCGCCGAGCTGCAGCGCTCCTGTCCCCAGACGCAGCTTCAATTGTCGGATGCCGTGCTGTCGGGCGCCGAAGAGGCCATCACCGACGGGACAGCCGATGTGGTGGTGACTACACGCCTGCCGCAGGGCGTACTCGGCGAATGGCTGCTGGATGTGACTTTCGTGGCCGTCGCCAGCGCGGCACATCCTCTGCTGGCGGTCCAACACCCACTGACGGAATCCGATCTCGTCCGCCACATTCAGGTCGTAGTGCGCGATTCGGGCTCGCGGCATCCCCGGGATGAGGGCTGGCTGGGCGCGGAGCTGCGCTGCACTGTGAGCAGCATGGAAGCCTCACTCGCCACCGTGAAAGCGGGGCTGGCCTACGCGTGGTTACCCGAGCACGTTCTTCAGGAGTCCCTGCGCAGCGGAGCCTTGCTTCGGTTGCCTCTTGAGGCCGGAGCTACCCGCAAGGTGCCACTTCATCTCGTGCTTGTCCGACCCGATGTGGCGGGTCCCGCCGCGCGTGCCGCGTCCGACTGCTTCAGACGTTCATTGCTCTCGCAGCAGTCGCATGCCGTTAAGAGTCACGAGCATCGTGGCTCCGACGTCGGCGACGACAGCAAGCCATAACGTAGCCCAGCCAGGGACAACCAGTGCCAGAAAGGCCAGCTTCAGACCGAGGCTCAGGGCGATGTTCTGTTTGACGACTGACCGTGTACGCCGGGCAATGCGGAGCATGGTCGGGACGCGGCGCAGATCGTCCTGCATCAGGACCACGTCCGCCGTCTCCATCGCCTGAGCGGTTCCGCCCGCGCCCATGGCAATGCCGATGTCAGCGCTCGCGAGCGCCGGCGCATCGTTGATCCCGTCGCCGACCATGGCCACCGGACCGTATTTGCCGCGCATTTCGTGTATGGCCGCAAGCTTGTCCGCCGGAAGCAGACCCGAGCGCATCTCGTCCACAGTTCCGACACGTGCTGCAACATCCGCCGCCACGCGTTCGTTGTCGCCGGTCAGCATGATCGTGCGCACGGGAGGCTTGGACTGCCGTAGCTCACCGAGCACCGCGATGCTTTCGCTTCGCAAAGGATCTTCCACACCGATTGCACCTACGACTTCCGCACCGACCGCTACGGTCATCACGGTCCGACTCGATTGACGCAGCGTCTGGAACTCCGCGAGATTGGCCTGGGCGCCCTGTCCGCTGAGCAATGCGTCGCTGCCCACGGCAATTCTTCCTAGTCCCAGCTCGCCAACGACGCCGTGACCGGCGACAGCCGTGACGCTTCCAGCCACGGGATAACGGGATTCCAGGCCGCGCGCCTGTGCGGATTGCATGATGGCGTGCGCAATCGGGTGTTCTGAACTTCTCTCCACTGAAGCGGCCAGCGCGATCACTTCGTCGCAACTGCCGCAGTCCGGATCCGCAGGCTCGGGATGCACGCAGCCACGGCCCTGGATGGCCGTGACGCTGGGCCGCCCTACAGTCAACGTCCCGGTCTTGTCGAACGCGATGGCCCGGATCGACGTCAGCGCATCGAGCTGTCCGCCGCCCTTCACCAGTACACCCAGCTGCGCCAGGCGCGTCAGCGAACTCACGACGGTGACGGGAATGCTGATGACGAGTGCGCAAGGGCAGGCCACGATGAGCAGCGCCAATCCGCGATACAGCCAGCCGTGTGAGCCGTCGGCTCCGTCCAGAAGGGGCTGGTGCAGCAACACGACTGGTACGGCGACCACCAGCACGGCCAGTGCCACTACAGCTGGGGTGTACCAGCGGGCGAAGCGGTCTATGAAGCGTTCGGCGGGGGAACGTTGCGCCTGAGCCTGTTCGACGAGATGTGCAATCCGGGCGACGGTGGAGTCTCCGACCTTGCGAGCGACTTCGACCTCCAGTGCGCCCTCAGCGTTGATGGTTCCCGCCATCACGGTGTCGCCTGCCGCCTTGGCAACCGGAATGCTCTCACCCGTGACTGCCGATTGATCGATGCTTGAGGTGCCGCTGCGGACGACACCATCCGCGGCAATGCGCTCGCCGGGTCGGATCAGGATGAGATCGCCCGGCGACAGGGCTTCGACGGCAACGACCCGGGTATGGACGTGCTCGTGGCTGTCGCCGTGCCCGTCGCTGTCACCGCGCCCGTGGCCGTCGCCGTGATCGTGGCCGTCACCGTGCCCGTGCCGGTGCCCGTGATCCGCGTGATCCTCATGGTGCTCGTTTGCATGATTGTGGCTTCGCCTGCTGCCGTGGTCATTCCCGGCGTGTCGCTCCAGAAGCGTTGCGGTGTGCGGCTGCAGCGCCATCAGGCTGCGAAGTGAATCGCGCGCCCGGTTGGCACTGAATCCTTCGAGTCCCTCGCCGACGGTGAACAGTAGAACCACCGTAGCCGCCTCGCCGCCTTCGCCGATCAACAGGGCACCGACGGCGGCGATCGCCATGAGCAGGTCAATCGTGATCCGGCGACTGAACACCAGTGCGCGCA
>DATKLO010000277.1:0-10792 GCA_035542375.1 Steroidobacteraceae bacterium
CCTCACGCGCCTGATGGAAGGCATCGTTCAGACAGTATTCCAGCTCGTTGGACAGCACTTTGCTTTGGACCTCGACTCGTTTCAGGCCTCTTCGAGCGTGCACATCAGCGGATGCTGGTGGTCACGCGCGTAAGTGGTCACCTGTGCCACCTTAGTTTCTGCAATCTCGTATGTGAAGACCCCGCACACGCCCTTACCCTTCGTATGTACCTCAAGCATGATGCGTGTCGCAGTCGGCCGGTTCAGACCGAAGAACTTTTCCAGCACATCCACGACAAACTCCATGGGCGTGTAGTCATCGTTCAGCAGTACGACCTGGAACAGCGGCGGCTGCTTGACTTGCGGCCGCGACTCCTCGACGACTACGCCGCTGTCGGGACGTGCAGGATGCGGATCGGGCATTGTGTCTTTATATGGGTCGCCAAACGGCAACACAAGCCTGCGATGATGAGCCGTAGTTTACGTAGCAGAAACAACTGCTTGAGAGCACACAGGATGGGCCCGTATGATTGTCGCAGCGCCGCCCGCAAGACCATCCCGCGACGGCGCCGAATGCGATCGCGCGCACCGTGGGTGCGCGCTGAATGATCTGTCGCCCGAGGGGGCTCGCGAGGACTCGTCCAGCCCATGAATGCCGCTTCCTGGCTCGAAGGACTGCCGCCGCCAGACAGGTGGCGCCCGTTCGTGCTCACGCACGGGCCGCGCATCGCCACCTGGGTGCTCGCGCTCGCGCTGGGCGTGCAGGCTGCGGTGATCCTTACGAATCTGGCCGGGTCCAGCCGGACACCGAAGGTGAATGCTCCGGTGACTGCCGTCCTGCACAGCCAGAGCGTGGACGTGGCGGGGATCGTCAATGCGCACCTGTTTGGCGCGCCCCCAGCGGAGGCCGTCCGGGAAGATGCCGCCAATGCGCCGCAGACGAGCATGCCGCTGGTCCTCACGGGAATCATCGCCGGGGATGATCCACAGAATGGGCTGGCCATTCTCGGACCCAATGCCGCCGGCGCCAAAGTGTTTGCTGTCGGAGACAACGTTCCGGGCGGCGCGAAGTTGCACTCGGTGTACACCGACCGCGTGGTGATCGACCGCGGCGGCCACCTGGAATCGCTCATGTTGCCGCGGCAACCGCAGGCTGGTGCCGCGCCACCCCCCTCCGCCGCGGCCCTGCAGACCGAAGCCCCGGTCATGGACCGCATGCGCAAGATCCTCACGGACGATCCGGGCCTGATGGCCGACATCATGCGTCCCCAACCCGTGTTCGCGCAGGGCAAGCAGAAGGGTTACCGCGTCTATCCGAGCCGCAACCACCAGGCGTTCGCGCGCCTCGGCCTGCGTCCCGGGGATCTGGTCATGGCGATCAACGGCACGCCGCTGGATGATCCGGCGCGCGGCCAGGAGATCTTCCGCACACTGGGTTCCTCCAGTGAGGCGCACATCACAGTCCTGCGCAACGGGCAGCAGCAGGATCTCACATTGAACATTGCCCAGGTCGCGCAGGAAGCCGAGGGACTCGCGTCAGGCCAGACCGCGAGCCCGGCAGATCAGGCGCAGGGTCCACAACCGGTGGAACCGCCGGGACCGCCTGATACTTCGCAGTAGCGCCGGTGCGCCGGCCTCGGGGGACAGTCCAGTGAATGGTTTTCGTTGGTTCGTACGCTGCGCGCCGCTGCTGATCGCGTTGGCCTCCATCGCGTCCGCGCAGCAGACCGGACGTATCACTCCCAACTTCAAGGACGCGGACATCACGCAGATCACCGAGGCGGTCGGTGCTGCGACGGGCAAGACCTTCATCATCGATCCGCGCGTGCGCGCGCAGGTAACGATGCTGTCCTCCACTCCCATGACGCCAGCGGCCTTCTACGAGGCCTTCCTGGCGATCCTGCAGGTCCACGGCTTCATCGCCGTGCCCGCCGGGGACATCATCAAGATCCTGCCCGACGCCAATGCGCGACAGATCCCCTCGATCGACCTGCCCGACCATGTGAGCGCCACCTCGGATGAGATCGTCACGCAGGTGGTGGACGTGAAGAATGTCAGCGCCGCGCAGCTCGTGCCGATCCTGCGGCCGCTGATTCCGCAATACGGTCAGCTCGCCGCCTATCCGGCCTCCAACATCCTGATCATCTCGGATCGCGCCAACAACGTGAACCGCATCATCCGCATCATCCGCCGCATCGATCAGGTCGGCGACCAGGATGTCGAGGTGGTGCCGCTGCAGAATGCCTCCGCCGCGGAGATCGTGCGCGTCATCAACGCGCTGTACCAGGGCCAGGCGGCCGCCGAGGGGGGTCAGGCAGCCAAGGTCGTGGCCGATGAGCGCTCCAACAGCGTGCTGATCGGCGGCGACCAGTCCGCGCGGCTGCGCATCCGCGCGCTGGTCGCCCACCTGGATACCCCCCTTGAGTCGGGTGGCGACACGCAGGTTCGTTACCTGCACTACGCCGATGCGGAAAAGATCGCCCCGAAGCTCAAGGAGCAGATCACCGGTATCGCGCAGGCCGCCGCCTCCGGCACCGGTGGTGCTGCCGGGGCCGGCGCCTCGCCGGCCGCGCAGGCCGAGAAGAGCGCCATGGTCTGGGCCGACGCCCAGAACAACGCGCTGGTGATCACCGCGCCGCCCAAGATCATGCGCACGGTCATGAGCATCATCGACAAGCTCGACATCCGCCGTCCACAGGTGCTGGTCGAGGCGGTGATCGTGGAGGTCAACTCGGACAAGACCGCCGAACTGGGCGTCAACTGGGCCGAATTCACCAAGGGCAACGGCACCGTGCCGGCGGCCTCCTTCATCAATCCGGTGGGTGGTTCCTCGATCGTCGATCTCGCGGGCGATGTGGTGAACATCGCCAACAGTGCGGGCTCGACCAGCTCGACGGGCACCACCACGACGACCACGTCGGCACCCACGTTACCGACCGGAACGACCCTGGCGGTCGGGCGCATTGCCGCCGGCGGCCTGAACTTCGCGGCCATGATCCGCGCGATCCGCGGCGATACCGACACCAACGTCATCGCGACCCCGTCGACCGTGACGCTGGACAACCAGGAAGCGGAGATCAAGGTCGCCCAGGAAGTGCCGTTCATCACCGGTTCGTTCTCCAACACCGGAACCGCCGGCAATGGCTCCGTGAATCCCTTCCAGACCGTGCAGCGTGAGGAGGTCGGCACCATCCTCAAGGTGACGCCTTACATTGCCCAGGAGGGCAACTCGGTCGTCCTCAAGATCTCCATCGAGAGTTCGAGCGTGGCCCCGACTTCGGTGTCCACGGTGGATATCACGACCAACAAGCGCACCATCAGCACGAACGTGCTGATCGAGGACGGCGGCATCGTGGTGCTGGGCGGACTGATCTCCGACAGCAGCAGCAAATCGCAGCAGAAGGTGCCCTTCCTCGGCAGCATTCCGGTGATCGGCATGCTGTTCAAGACCCGCCAGGCGGGGGCTACCAAGAACAACCTGATGATGTTCATCCGTCCGCGCATCCTGCGCGACGAGTCGCAGGCGGCCTTCGCCACCGACGACAAGTACAACTACATGATCGACCAGCAGAAGGGTTACAACCGGCGCGAGTTCCTGCCGCTGTTGCCGGGCGTTGCGAAGCCCAAACTGGCGCCGCCACCGCCGCCGCCCCCGCCAGGCTCCACACCCGCGACGGGCACACCGGAGGAACAGGCACGCAAGAGCCGGGAGGCGCGCGAGGCCGCGGACGCTGCGGAGGCCGCTCGCAAGAAGCAGCATGCGAGCAAGTCACCGGCTCCACCGCCGCCCGATGGGGCGGCAGCTCAGCCCTACGGTGACTCGCAGAATGCGAGTCCATCGAACAGTGCTCCGGTCAGCCCGACGCCCGCATCCGCGCCACCTGCCACGCCCGATCAGCCCCAGGGAGGAAAGCCGTGAGCGTCGTTGCCGCTGCTGCCACCCAGCCCCGTCAGGAGCGGCGGCTGTCCTTCGCATTCGCGAAGCGGCACGGCGTGCTCGTGAAGCGCATTGTCGAAGGTCAGGCGGAATGCGTCTGCCGGGAGAACGCCTCCCCGATAGCCATTGCCGAGGTGCGCCGCTACATGCGGATGCCCCTGAAGCTGCAGCGCGTTCCGGAAGCCGAGTTCGATCTGTTGCTGCGGCAGGCGTATGAAGCCGGATCGGACACCATGCAGGCCGTTGAGGGCCTGGACGATACGACGGACCTCGCCCACCTGGCGCAGGATCTGCCGGAGCAGGCTGACCTCCTCGACAGCGACGACGACGCGCCCATCATCCGGCTGATCAATGCCGTACTGACCCAGGCGGTACGCGAGAACGCATCGGACATCCACGTCGAGCCGTTCGAGAATCGCCTCGTTATCCGCTTCCGTGTCGATGGCATCCTGCGCGAGGTATTGCAGTCCAAGCGCGCGGTGGCACCCCTGGTGGTGTCGCGACTCAAGGTCATGTCGAAGCTCGACATCGCCGAGAAGCGCCTGCCGCAGGACGGCCGCATCAGCTTGCGGATCGCCGGCCGATCCGTGGACGTTCGCGTCTCCACCATCCCCTCGGGCCACGGCGAGCGCGTCGTGCTGCGTATCCTGGACAAACAGGCCGGACGGCTGGACCTGGGCGCGCTCGGCATGGGGCAACAGATCGAGTCGCTCATCGATGAGCTGATCCACAAGCCGCACGGCATCCTGCTGGTGACCGGGCCCACTGGCTCCGGCAAGACCACGACGCTGTACGCGGCCCTGGAGCGGCTGAACGACAACACGCGCAACATCATGACGGTCGAGGATCCGATCGAGTACTACATCGACGGTATCGGCCAGACCCAGGTCAACACCAAGGTCGAGATGACCTTCGCCCGCGGCCTGCGCGCCATCCTGCGCCAGGACCCCGATGTGGTGCTGGTGGGTGAGATCCGTGACCTGGAGACGGCACAGATCGCCGTCCAGGCAAGTCTCACCGGCCACCTCGTGTTGTCCACGTTACATACCAACACGGCAGCCGGCGCGCTGACACGCTTGCGCGACATGGGAATCGAACCCTTCCTGCTGTCATCCAGCCTGGTCGGCGTGCTGGCACAGCGCCTGGTGCGCGTGCTGAACCCGGATACCAAGCAGCCTTTCCAGGCGGGTGATTACGAGCGGCGGCTGCTGAATCTTCACCCCGACGAGCCCTCACCCACCCTGTACCGCCCCGGACGCGATGGCGGTGGCGGATACCGCGGTCGCTCAGGCATCTACGAGCTGATCGTCGTGGACGATGCGATGCGCACGATGATTCACGATGGCGCGAGCGAGCAGGAGCTGGAGCGTCATGCGCGACAGACCACGCCCTCTATTCGCGACGATGGCCGTGCCAAGGTCCTGCGCGGCGAGACCACGATCGAGGAAATCCTGCGCGTCACGCGCGAGGACTGAAACCTCAGCGTCACCTGCTGTGAATCCGCTACGGTAAGATCCCTTCCAGCGCGGTTCGCTTCCGGTTCCACATGGGTGCCTTCGAATACACAGCTCTAGATACCGGCGGCAAGGAACGCAAGGGCATCATCGAGGGCGATACGCCGCGCCATATCCGCCAGCTGCTGCGCGAGAGGCAGCTTCTGCCCGTCACCGTCAGCGAGGTGGCGCAGAAGGAAGCGAAGCGCCAGCGCTCGTTTTCGATTACCCGCGGCGTCTCGACAGCTGACCTGTCGCTGTTCACGCGCCAGTTGGCGACGCTCGTGCGCGCGGGACTGCCCCTCGAGGAATCCCTATTGGCTGTCTCGCAGCAGACCGAGAAACCACGCGTGCAGAGCATCGTGCTCGGTGTGCGCTCCCGCGTGATGGAAGGACACACGCTCGCGGACGGACTGGCGGATTTTCCGCGGGTCTTTCCCGAGATCTACCGCTCGACCGTCTCCGCGGGCGAGCAGTCAGGCAAGCTCGACAACATCCTGGAACGGCTGGCCGACTACACCGAAGGGCGTGAGCAGATCCGGCAGAAAGTCCTGGCCGCCCTGCTCTATCCCATCGTGCTGTCAGTGCTGTGCTTCGCCATCGTCGCGGGGCTGATGGTGTACGTGGTCCCCAAGGTCGTGGGCGTATTCGAATCGGCCAAGGGCAAGCTGCCCCTGATCACCAAGATCCTGATCGCCACCAGCGACTTCGTGCGCGACTGGGGAATCTGGATGCTGATCGGTGCGGCCCTGGCCGTGTTCCTGTTCACGCGCTGGCTGCGCAATCCGGCCAACCGCCGGCGCTATCACCGCTTCCAGCTGAGACTGCCGCTGGTCGGCAAGCTCACGCGCGGATTCAATACGGCACGCTTCACGCGCACGTTCAGCATCCTGTCGGCCAGCTCCGTGCCGGTGCTGGAGGCGTTGCGCATCTCGGGTGAGGTGGTGATGAACCTGCCGATGCGCGATGCTGTGGGCGAAGCGGCTGCGCGCGTGCGCGAGGGTGCGCCGATCGGCCGATCGCTGGGCATCAGCAAGCTGTTTCCGCCGATGACCATCCATCTGATCAGCAGCGGTGAGTCCAGCGGCGAGCTGGAGAGCATGCTCGAGCGGGCCGCCATCAGCCAGGAGCGCGAGCTGGACAGCCTGCTGGCGGGCATGGTGGGCCTGCTCGGACCGCTGCTCATCGTGCTGATGGGTCTGTTCGTGATGGGCATCGTCTTTGCAATGCTGCTGCCGATCTTCCAGATGAACCAGCTCATCAAGTGAGCAATCCGACATTGCAGGCGAGCCTCGAACTGATTTAATTTCGCGCCGTCGATGGCCTGCCGGGACCTGGTGTCTGCGCATGAGCGAGAAACCCGAATCCGAGGAATTCGAAGACGAAGAGGCCGACGAGCCGGTTGCCGGCGATACCGACGTCGATCTCGATCAGGTCATCAAGGACCTGGACATGGCCAAGCGGCGCGGGCAGAAGGCCGGCGATCCGGCCTGGCGCCGTCTCGAGCGGCTGCTGGAAGACAAGCACACGGCCGAGCTCACCAGCGATTTCGAGGACTACGATATCGGTGTGGACGAGCCGGCCGAGCCCCCGGCCCACAAGGGCAAGCGCAAGCCCGGCTAGTCCGCGAGCACATCCCGCCCGCGATCCCCAAGATCCCCGCGATCAGGTACTTCCGTCGGTACCCCAGCTGAGGGGTCAGTGAAAATCGCGTGAGCGGGTCAGCAGCTCGCCCAGCAGGGCCGAGCGGTCCACGAGCCGGCGAGCGATGACATGCATCACGCCTTCCTGGCGTTGCAGCTCTCCATGGACCTCCAGCAGTCGGGATTCGAGCATCGCCCGGCGCTGCTCACGGCCGACGCTTTCCCAGACGATGATGTTGACCTGCCCGCTTTCGTCCTCGATTGTCATGAAAGTGACACCATGTGCGCTCTGTGGACGCTGCCGCATGAGGACGATTCCGGCGGTCCGCACGAACCTTCCGTGCGCCACGCATCCTAGCTCTCCCGCCGTGAGCAGCCGGTTGCGCGCCAGCCGTTCACGCAGCAGAGCCAACGGATGTCGTCCCAGGGTCAGGCCGATCGAGGCATAGTCAGCGACGATGCGCTGCCCCTCGGTGGGTGCCTCGAGCAGCGGGCGCCCTTCCTCGACACTCCCGGCGCGCTCACCCTGCGGTGCCAGCGGCAAGGGCCGTTCGCTTCCGGCCACCTCCCAATAGGCTAGATGGCGGTTCCCGCTGAGTGAGGCGAGCGCCCCAGCGGCAGCCAGCGCTTCCAGATCACCACGGTCGAGCGCAGCGCGTCGAGTGAGGTCCTGCACGCTGGCAAAGCACGGTCCTGCGCGCACCGCATCCGCCACACGGCGCGCCCCTGCCTCGGAAAGCGACTTGACCATCCGCATCCCCAGCCGTAACGCGGGTTCGCCATCCTCCCGGCGTTCGAGCGTGCAGTCGTACTCGCTCTTCTGCACATCCACCGCTCGCACCTCTACGCCGTGCGCGCGGGCATCGCGCACCAGCTGCGCAGGCCCATAGAACCCCATCGGCTGGCTGTTGAGCAGCGCGCAGGTGAAGGCCGCCGGCTCGTGATGCTTCAGCCAGGCCGAGTCGTAAACCAACAGGGCAAAGCTGGCGGCGTGAGAATTGTGGACTACGAAGTGGTCGGCCAGAAAGCTGTGATCACCCTCGATCTGCAGGTCGTAGGTGGGGCGGCTTCCTTGCGCTTCGATTTCCACGACCCGGTCCCAGTAAACGTCGGATTCGGCCAGCCGGCGCAACGGAGGTGAACGCAGAACCTGCGCCAGACGTCCGATCACATCCCTGCGAAAGCCAGCCTTGTGAGTCGAGTTCGCTTTTCTGGCCTGAATCTCTCGCATCGCCAAACCGGTAATCTGCCCTATCTTCTTCCAGGACAGTCCGGCCGCATCGCGCTCCCGACGAATGAGCTGCCTGACCTCGACAGGGATGATATCGCGCGACATACGGCCGTGAGATCGCCGTGCCAGCATCCTTGCCAGTTGGCGCTTCCTCACATCCAGGAAACGGCGCCCCACATGGCGCCAGAAGCGCTGCAGCGCCTCGTCACCAGTCACCGTGACGACATGATGTTCAAGCCTTCGCCCCCGGTAGTGGCGCACTCGGCGATACAGGCGCGCAACGATCCCCAACCTCAGCAGCAGGTGCTGCACTTCCAGTCCCAGACGAGGCGATGCCGTGTCGTAGGAAGTGTGCCCAGCCAATGAAAACCCTCCATCGCCTTCCCACAGACGCGCCAGCAGCCGACCCACGTTGCTGTCACAGAGTTCGAAAACCCCGGCAGGCAGGAATTTCTGCCGCGCACTGCATCCCCAGATGCCCAGCGAACGTATCCAGGTCACCGCTCCTGGCGGTTTGCTGCGGTCGATGCGGCGGACGCGAACTGAATGGCAGCTTTTGTGCCGCTCCACAATTGCACGTGTGTTGGGGAAGCGCTCCACCGCCTTGACGAACGCGTCACGATGCCAGTCCTCGGTCGTATGGAAGTAAAACGTGTTTGGATGACACACATTCCCCTCGGCAACCAGATCAGCCAGCACCTCGATGCGATAGCTGGGCCAGCGTCGCCTCACCGTGAGAGGCACGCTGCGCGCCACGGCCACGTGATCTCCGGTACGGATCTGACCCAGCTGCCGCCATCCTCCCATCGTCATCAAGGGATGCTCGGCGGTGGCCAGAAAGGCATGACCAAGAGCGGTTCGCAAGCGGAAAACGGGCTTGATTCCGCTACGTACGACAGCCTGTACCTTGCGCTTGCGCAGGCGCAGATCCGCATCGCAGGCCAATGTGCTCGCCAGCCGGGCACGACCGTTGGCCACTGCTTCGATGGTCACCCAGCGGCCGGTATCCGCATCGACCACCCGGGTATCGCCCACGACGCATTCCGGGAAGCCATATTCGCCGAACCCGAGCATCTGTTTGTAGATGCGCTGCGCGAATTCGTCCGTGTAGTTGCGCGCGCGCATGCCATTCAGCAGCCGGTCGCGGAAGTGCTCGATGCCGCCGCTTCGCTTCCAGGCCCCCATCGCGCGGCGCAGCTGGTCGGCTTCTCCGGGCGTGAAGCCGGCGGCGACGATCGCCAGTTGCATCACCTGCTCCTGGAAGATGGGGACCCCCAGGGTGCGCTGGAGCACCGCGGCCACTTCGGCGCTGGGATAGTCAACCGGCTCGCGCTTCGCGCGGCGCTGCAGGTAGGGATGCACCATGTCGCCCTGGATGGGACCGGGACGGACGATGGCCACCTCGATCACCAGGTCGTAATAATTCTTCGGCTTCAGGCGCGGCAGCATGGACATCTGCGCGCGCGACTCGATCTGGAAGACTCCCACGGTGTCGGCGCGCGAGATCATCTCGTACACCGCCACGTCCCTGTCGGGCAGGTGACCGAGCGAGTACTGGCGGGCGCGGAAGCCGTTCACCAGCGCGAATGCACGTCGCAGTGCGCTCAGCATGCCCAGTCCCAGCACGTCCACCTTGAGCAGCCCCAGGTCGTTGAGATCGTCCTTGTCCCACTGCACCACGGTGCGATCGGGCATGGCCGCGTTCTCGATGGGCACGAGTTCCTCGAGCAGCCCCTCGGAGATCACGAATCCCCCCACGTGCTGCGACAGGTGACGCGGGAAGCCCGGAAACTCCACCAGCTCGCGCGCCAGCGTGACGATCCGCTCGAGCACGGGATCGTCGGTATCGAAGCCGGCTTCGCGCACACGCTCGGGCAACGTCTCGCTGCCGTCCCACCACTGCATCACGCGGGAGAGTTTCAGGCTCCGCTGCGGATCGAGGCCAAACACCCGGGCCATGTCGCGCAGCGCGCTGCGTGGCCGGTACATGATGACGGTCGCTGCGATCGCCGCCCGCCCGCGCCCGTATTTTCGATAAATGTACTGGATGACCTCCTCGCGGCGTTCATGTTCGAAATCGATGTCGATGTCGGGCGGTTCGTTGCGCTCGCGCGAGATGAAGCGTTCGAACAACAGTGCGGCGCCGCGCTCAGGTCCGACGGCCGAGACTTCGAGGCAATAGCAGACGAGGGAGTTCGCAGCCGAACCACGGCCCTGACACAGGATGTTCTGCTCGCGCGCATAAGCCACGATGTCGCGCACTGTCAGGAAATAAGGTTCGTAGCGCAGCTCGGCGATCAGGGCGAGCTCGCTCTCGATGCTGGCACGCGCCTTGGGCGGGACACCTTCGGGCCAGCGCCGGCGCGCACCCTCTTCCACCAGGTTGCGCAGATGGCTGGTGGGTGTTTCCCCGGCCGGCACCAGCTCGTGCGGATACTCATAGCGCAGTTCATCCAGCGAGAACGTGCAGGCCTGGGCGACCGCGACGGTTTCGCGCAGCAGTTCTTCC